>CAYQYB010000311.1:0-2912 GCA_964421535.1 uncultured Verrucomicrobiota bacterium
GAGGACCTCGGCATCGCCGTGGCCCCCGACTGGACGGCCCGCCCGGTGGCCGACGACGACGTCGCGCGCATCCGCGCCATCCCGGCGGTTGGCCGCGCCATCGAGGCATGCCGACGATGGCCAGCCGTTCGATGCCCTTCGCGATTCCGCCGTACAGCACGCCGAGATTCACCAGCAGAGCGATGACGAGAAACACGTAGGCCAGGGGAGAGAAAGCGACCGTGCCGGCGCCGATGCCGCGGTAGCCGTGCAGGAACTGCTTCATCTCGTCCATCGTCGTGATGCCGAAGTACTTTCCCGTCACCGAGAACACCGCGTAGCCGAGCGTCCACGACTCGATATAAAGGTAATAGATGCCGACGATCGTGGGCAGGATGATGCCGAACGCGCCGAGATACTTCGCGAGGGGGTTCTTCCACAGCACGTCGAACATGCCGGGCGTCGTGCCGTGTCCGTGGTGTCCGCCGTACCGGCCCATCGACCACTCGAGCCACATCAGCGGGATGCCGAGGACGAGGAGGCAGACGAAGTAGGGGATCATGAACGCGCCGCCGCCGTTCTGCGCGGCCTGCACGGGGAAGCGGAGGAAGTTGCCGAGGCCGATCGCGTTCCCCGCCATCGCGAGGATCACGCCGATCCGGGTTGTCCAAACATCACGCTGGGTCAAGAGTGCGCCTCCTGAAAGTGCCGCTAATATAGCGACGGTTCAAACAAAAGGAAACGAAGAGAACGAAGTTTGAAGAATGTTGTTTTCGGCTTTGTTTCCTTCGTTACCTTTTGTTCATTGCTTCAGCGTCAGGCGTTTTCCGCGCCAAACCAGCTTGCGTTCCTTCGTCAGCCGACGGATCAGCCGCGAGAACGTCTCGGGCGTGGTTGCGATCGCCGCGGCGAATTCCTTCTTCGAGATTGCGACGTCGATCTCCCGCGCGTCGCCGTACTGCTCGCGCAGGAACAGGAAGAAACGTTCCTCGACGTCCTGCGAGGTCATCTGCCGGACGCGCTCGGCGAGGTAGCGCTGCTTGCGGAGGAGCATGGCGATGAAATCGTTCCGGAAATCCGGGCTGTTCAGCAGCTGGTGCAGGTCGCGCTTCAGGATCTTCAGGAGAACGGCGTGGGTGATCGCGACGGCGGTCACGGGGTAGCGCGTCTCCTCGAAGAGGATCACCTCCGCGAACGTCTCGCCCGGCTGCACGATCTTGATCACGGCTTCGCGTCCGTCGGGCGCCGTCTTGTGCAGGCGGATGTGGCCCTTCACGAGGAGGTAGATGGAGTGGCCCTGTTCGCCCTCGCGGAAGATCACTTCCCGTTTCCGCGCTTCCATGGGAATGCAGATCCGGGCGAGGGCCCGCTTGCTTTCGCGGGAGATGCCCTTGAAGAAGGCCACCTGGTCGAGCAGGTGTGTTGCGTCCATGGCTGAACTATAGGGGCAAGAGACAGACGCTTCACGCACAAATTCCCATGTCCACACTTTATAAAGTGTGGACATGGGAAACCGGACAAGCGGTACGTGGATTCGAGCGCGCGCTATTCTGAAATTTCTTGATCTGGATCAAGCCGCGGCTCGCAAGTAGATGTATAGTGATTCCGTGCGTTGAGACCGGCTGAACAACAAAAACGGAGACCTGAAACGATGAGCATGTTCTGTTACCAGTGCGAGCAAACGAGCCAGGGCACCGGCTGTACGGCCCACGGCGTGTGCGGCAAAGACCCGGAGACCGCCGCCCTGCAGGACCTTCTTCTGTACGTGGCGAAGGGCGTTTCGGCCTACGCGAACCGCCTGCGCCAGATGGGGCACATCGATCGCGAAACGGGGGTGTTTGTCACCGAGGCGCTGTTCACCACCGTCACCAACGTCAACTTCGACCCGAAGCGCCTGCAGACGATCCTGCACAAGGCTGCCGCGGTGCGCGACCGGGCGAAGCAGTTGTACGAGGCCACGTGCCGCGAAATGGGGCAGACGCCTGAACATCTCGGCGGATTGTGGACCCCGGGGGCGACGCTCGACGACCTCATCCGCCAGGGCGAGGCCGTCGGCATCGAAGCCCGGATCAACAAGCTCGGGGGCGATATCGCCGGGCTGCAGGAGCTGCTGACCTACGGACTGAAAGGCACCGCCGCCTACGCCGACCACGCGCTGGTCCTCGGCGTCGAGGACGACACCGTCTATGCCTTCTTCTTCAAGGCGCTCGACTATCTCACGAAGTCCGACCCGAAACTCGACGAACTGCTCGGCCTCGTGATGGAGTGCGGCGAGGTCAACCTGAGGGTCATGGGCATGCTCGACACCGCGAACACGCGCGCCTTTGGCAATCCCGTGCCGACGGCCGCGCGCGTCACTTCCGTCAAGGGCAAGGCGATCCTGGTTTCCGGGCACGACCTGCGCGACCTCGCCGAGCTGCTCAAGCAGACGGAAGGCAAGGGCGTCAACACCTACACCCACGGCGAGATGCTTCCGGCCCACGGCTACCCGGAGCTGAAGAAGTACAAGCACCTCGTCGGCAACTACGGCGGCGCGTGGCAGGACCAGCGCAAGGAGTTCGACGAGTTTCCCGGCGCGATCCTGATGACGACGAACTGCATCCAGAAGCCGAAGGACACCTACAAGGGCCGCATCTTCACCAGCGGGCTCGTCGCCTGGCCGGACGTCGTCCATATTCCGGACCGCAACTTCGCGCCGGTCATCCGGGCCGCCCTCGATGCGCCGGGCTTCGCCGAGACCGCGCCGGAGAAAACGATCCTGACCGGCTTCGGCCACAACGCCGTGCTTGGCGTCGCGGACAAGGTCGTCAGCGCCGTCAAGGCGGGCGCGATCAAGCGCTTCTTCCTGATCGGCGGCTGCGACGGCGCAAAGCCGGGCCGGAACTACTTCACCGACTTCGCGACCGCCGTGCCGAAGGACTGCGTGATCCTGA
>CAYQYB010000312.1:0-2898 GCA_964421535.1 uncultured Verrucomicrobiota bacterium
GGCGGGGATATCCAGGAAGACGCCGCCGACGCGCTCGCCATCGCCATCTGCCACATCCAGAGCCAGACCGGCATCGCGGAACTCAGGCCGGAACCGATCTAGCAAATCGGCGCGGATGTTACCGCTGCGCTTCGACCGCGTAGTTCCGCTCGTTCGTCACTCCGGCATCCGTGTAGGTGTTTGTCCGCACCAGCCACGCGCCCGAACCGCCCGCTTCCTGGTCCGTTCCCATGTCCGTGGCCGGCTTCTGATACGAGCCGTCGTTCGCGCGGACGTGATAGATCTTGTTGTCGCGTGCGAGGTAAGTTATCTCGCGGCTCCCGCCGACGTTGCGGATTCCCAGTATGCGCAGATACATATTCGTGTTCAGGGGGTCCGTTTGCGCAATGGCCTCGCCGCCGTCCGAGATGCCGTCGCCGTCGGAGTCCGCAATGTTAACTTCCGTGGCCGTGTTGGGATTGAAGTTCGTGCCCTGCACCTCGCCGATATCCGAGAGCCCGTCGGCATCGTTGTCCGGCGTCAATTCGTACGGATTGCCATAGATGTCCGTCTGGTTCGGTTTCTTGATATCGACCGCCTGCAGGAAGCCGGCGTAGTTGTTGAGCGAGCCGTTCGCGTTGGTGCCGATGCCGCCGGGCTGGCCCGCCGCGCTTACGTGGCGGTAGTTGACGCCGCCGAGGTTGACCGTGTTGGTGGACATGACACCCGAGCCGTCGTGGACCGTGCTGAGCTGTCGGTAGGTTTGGGAGAACGATACGGTGGAGCAGAGAACAACAAGGACGGACACAACAAGGACGCGATCCGCGCGGGTTTTCATAAGCACCCTCCCTGAGTGTGAGATATAGTAACCTTGTAGCAGAAAGACGTTAAGCTGCGCAACAAGCATGAGCGTAAATACGGACATCGCCGGCCGGCGCGGGAAACTGGACCGGCTATACGATCGATACAACCGCCGGGAGTTCATCTCGCCGGATCCGCTGGAACTGCTCTACCGCTGCTCCGATCCGTGCGATCGGGAGCTTGCGGGATTGCTGGCCGCGCTGCTGGCCTACGGCGGCGTGCGGCAAATCGTGAGCAGCGCGTCCGATGTGCTGGCGCGGATGGGTTTCAGGCCGCGACAGTTCCTGGACCGTTCATCGCCGGAGGAGTTGCGCGCGGCGTTCCGCGGGTTCCGGCACCGCTGGACCACCGGCGCGGATGTCGCGGCGCTGCTGTTGGGCGCGAAGGCGGCGATCCGCCGCCACGGGTCGCTTGAAGAAAGTTTCATCGCGGGCCTTCGCCCGGAACACGAGACGGTCATACCGGCTTTGGCGGCCTGGGTGAAGCTGCTCCGGCGCGGCGCGGGAAAAAGCCGCCGGGATCTTCTTTCCTGTCCCCGGCAGGGCAGCGCGTGCAAGCGACTGAACCTGTACCTGAGATGGATGGCGCGGAAGGACGATGTCGATCCGGGATTGTGGCCCCGTGTGCCGGCGTCCAAGCTGGTGATCCCGCTCGACCTGCACATGCACCGGATCGGGCTCGCGTGGGGCCTGACAGAGCGGAAGTCGGCGGACTTGAAAGCGGCGCTGGAAATGACGGCCGCGTTCCGAGCCCTTTCACCGGACGATCCCGTCCGATATGACTTCGCGCTGACGCGGGCGGCGATGAGAGGGGAGATCGAAGTCCAAAGTTCCAAGTCCAAAGTCCAAACCTGAGCACGTCGGTCGTGGTTCTTTGACTTTGGACTTTAGACTTTGGACATTGGACTCCCGTTCCGTTCATCCAGAAACTTCAGCTGCCGGTACAGCATTTCGATGCGCGGCAATTCTTTGCCTGCCGCTTTGGCCGCGCGGACCGGATTGCCGAAGATCGCTTCCACTTCCATCGGGCGGCGGTTCTCGTAATCGATCTTCATGCTGGTCCGGTACGGCGGCATTCTCTCCGTGTCCGCGAGCATCTTTGTGACGAACGAGTCGGGGATCGTCCGTCCGACGGCGGCGGCGCCGGCGACGACTTCATGCATCAGCTGCACGACCAGTTCGCGGGTCGCCGGGTTTTTCATGAGCTCGTCGGTCATCGCGTTCAGGATCACGGACAAGCCGTTGTAGGGGACGTTCCAGACCAGCTTCTTCCATCGGGCCAGGATCAGGTCTTCGATGAGTTCCACCTTGATGCCCGCGCGCTCGAAGTCGGCTCCGATGGCGCGCATGCGGTCCGTGATGCCGCGCGGCCGGCCTTCGGGGGAGTACTCCGCGAACGCGACGGCGCCGTAGTCGAGGTGCCGGATGTGGCCGGGGCCGACCTTGTTCGAGCAGAGGAAGGAAAGGCCGCCCATGACCCGGCCCGGACCGACGATTTCGGCCACGGCGTCCTCCATCCCGAGCCCGTTCTGGATGATCAGGACAACACCGTTGTCCTTCATGACGGGCGGGAGGAGGTCGGGGAGCAGGTGGTTCCGGGTGGTCTTGAGGGCGACCAGCGCCACGTCGCACTTGGGGACATCCCCGGCATGTCCGTAGGCGTTGACGTGTGCCAGGTGGAAATCGCCGTCCTTGGACTCCACCTTCAGGCCGTGGCGGCGAACGTGCTCATGGTCGCTGTGGAGCAGGAAATGCACTTCCAGTCCGGCCCGGTGAAGGCGCGCTCCGTAGAATCCACCCAGCGCGCCGGTCCCGATGATGGCATAGCTCGTCGACATGGCCGGCATCTTAGCAACTTACGCTTCGCAGGTGAACGTTTTACCGCTCTGTTGCTTGACGACAGAGAGCGATTTCACTACTTTTACGACTGGCTCTTGGGTCGGAAAAGACAGCGACAAACCGACGTACCTTATCCTTTGAGAGAGGTCTATGAGGAATGGTTATTTCAACGGGCGGGGCAGGTTGTTCCTCGTTGTCGTTACGCTTCTGGCTTGTTTCT
>CAYQYB010000313.1:0-2883 GCA_964421535.1 uncultured Verrucomicrobiota bacterium
TACAACCTGAGCAGGGCGAAGAAGCTCAGCTTCTGGGCGCGCGGCGAAAAGGGCGGCGAGATCGTGGAGTTCATCCTCGGCGGGGCGTCGAGCGTGTTTCCCGATTCGGACGGCCTCACCACGGGCGACATCAAGCTGACGACGGAGTGGAAGCACTACATGCTGGACGTTTCGAAGGCGAACCTGTTGTACATCAGTTCAGGATTTGGCTTCGTTCTGAAGCAGCCCCAGCATCCGACCGGCTGCACGTTCTATCTCGATGAGGTCTGTTACACGGAATGATCGGAAACACAAGGAGACGGTTGTGAAAATCAGCACGGTTGTCGCGATGGGGGTCCTGATGGCTGCCTTGTCCGTTGTTGCGGAGGAGAAGATCGAAGCGCCCGCTTCCGAGCCGGCGCCCGCGGTGGAAGAGCAGCCGGCGGCGGCGCCGGTTGAAGCCGCGCCCCCGGCGTTGGCGACTCCGAAGCGCACGGCCAGTGTCGGGGTCCGTTCCTCACCCAATGCCGCGCTGCAGCCCGTGACGAGGCCCACGGCGGCGGTCGACAAGAAGCCGTACCAGCAGAAGCCCGCGGTCGAGATGCCTTTCTACGTGTTGAACAACCGGCTTCTTCCCCCGATCATGAATTTCGCGCTGTCCGGATTCATGGGCGACTCGGCCGATCTGAGAATCTCGGGCGGCTATGCCGCGATGCTGCGGGATGGGTTTCCCTCGCTTCGCGTTTCGTATTCTCCGGCGGGCAGCATGGGCTGGTGCGGGGCGGTGTGGCAGAACCCGGCCAACAACTGGGGCACTTTCGACGGAGGGTATAACCTGGAGAAGGCCGGGACGCTGAACTTCTGGGCGCGCGGCGAGCGCGGCGGCGAGATCGTGTCGTTCACCTGCGGCGGAACGGCGGCCAATTATCCCGACTCCGACAGCCTCATCACCGGGGAGATACAGCTCTCCGACCAGTGGCTTGAATACGTGGTCGACCTGACCGGAATCGACACGCGCTACATCAGCGCGGGTTTCGGCTTCGTCGTGAAGCGGGATTTGAACCCTTACGGATGCACGTTCTTCCTGGATGATGTGCGCTACGATAAATGAGAAGGGCTGAACCATATTCGCTGGCGATGGCTATGGCGGCAGGCGCTCTCGGCGCCGTCTGTCTTTGCGGCTGCACGGCGCCGAAACCCGCCGCGGCGAAAGGCGACGGTCTGACGGTGGTGCGGCAGCCGGCTCTGTCCGAGGGAAGGAAGCCGTTCAAGGTGGGCGAGGCGGTCGAGTTGCCGTTCTACGTGCTGAACAACACGGTGGTTCCGCCGCCGCGCAATTTCGCGCTGTCGGGCTTCATGGGCGACATCGCAGACCTGGTCGCGGTGGGCGGCTACAGCAACACGCTGAACCAGAGCCGGCCGGCACTCAAAATTCGATATGCACCCAAGGGATCCCTGGGCTGGGCGGGCGCCGTCTGGCAGAACCCGGCGAACAGCTGGGGCGCGTTCGACGGCGGGTACAACCTGACCCCGGCGGGCGTCATCACGTTCTGGGCGCGCGGCGACAGGGGCGGCGAGATCGTCACGTTCAACTGCGGCGGAACGTCGGGCACCTATCCCGATTCCGACAGCCTTTCGTCGGGGCCGATCCAACTGGGCGGGCAGTGGATGCAGTACGTCATGGACCTGTCGGGCATCGATCGCCGCTACATCAGCGCGGGGTTCGGGTTTTCGGTGAGCCGGGAGATGAATCCCGACGGATGCACTTTCTACCTGGACGATATCCGGTACGAACAATGAACGGGCAGCGAAGCAACAAAGGAGACGTAGAGATGAAGACCTCGAGACAGAGTCGGCGGAACGGATTGGGATACATGGTGGCCGCGGCGCTTTGCGCGTTCCTGTGTGCGCCCGCGGGGCATGCGGAAACCTATCCGGTCCTGCAGCAGCGGAAACAGTCGTCGAAAGAGTTGGAGCCGGCGGCGCGGCCGACGATGACGACCGAGAAGCGGCCGTATTCGGAGAAGGCGCCTGTGCAGATGCCGTTTTACGTCTTCAACAACCGCGTGCTTCCGCCGGTGGTGAACTTCGCGCTGTCGGGGTTCATGGGCGACGGCGAGGATCTGAAGGTGGCGGGAAGCTACAGCGACTGCCTGGCCGAGGGATTCCCGACGATGAGGATCCAGTTCGCCGGGCAGGGGAAGAACGGCTGGGCGGGCGCGGTGTGGCAGAATCCGGCGAACAACTGGGGCACGTTCGACGGAGGCTACAACCTGAGCAAGGCCAAGAACATCAGCTTCTGGGCCAAGGGCGAAAAGGGCGGCGAGATCGTCGAGTTCACGGCGGGCGGCGCGGCCGCGAATTATCCGGACTCGGACGCGATCTCGACGGGGCCGGTGGTCCTGAACAAGGAATGGACCGAGTACACCCTGCCGCTCGCGGACAAGCAGATGTTCTACATCGCGACGGGTTTCGGCTTCGTGCTGAAGCAGGATCTGAATCCGTACGGCTGTGTCTTCTTTCTGGACGACGTGAAGTACACGGAGTGAGAGGGTTGAATCACGCTCCCGCGAGGCGGGGGCGAAGAGGGGAGGACGCCATGAGAACGAGTCGGAAGACAGCGGAGTTGGGGAGATGGATGCTGACCGTCGCGCTGTCCTGCGCGGCCGCGTCGGCGTTCGCGGGTGAGGGCGCCGTGGTCGAAGAGAAACGGCGTTCGTCCGAAAAGGCCGATGTGGTGCAGAGGCCGACGTCGGATGTGCAGAAGCGGCCGTACTCGGAGAAGGCGGCGGTGGAGATGCCGTTCTACGTTTTCAACAACCGCATCTTGCCGCCGGTGGTGAACTTCGCGCTGTCGGGGTTCATGGGCGACGGAGCCGATTTGAAAGTCGCCGGCAGCTACAC
>CAYQYB010000314.1:0-2876 GCA_964421535.1 uncultured Verrucomicrobiota bacterium
CAGGAGCTGGATCAGCGGCGCGACGATCAGGATGCCGAACAGGCTCCGGTCGCGGCGGATCTGTGTCAGCTCCTTTTTCAGAAGGACTTTGACGCGGTTCAGGTTCATCTCAGATGGATTTCCTCGTTTTGTGGGCCGCGATCAGATTGTAGAACAGGCCCAGCGCGAACATGGCCAAGAGGTGCGGCGCGATGACGTGCAGTGACGCATCCTTCATCATGATCTCGCGCAGGGCGGAGACGAAGTAGCGCGGGATCACGATGAACGTCAGTCCCTGGATGATCACCGGCATGTTCTTGATCGGGAAAATGAAGCCGGACAGGATGAGGGAAGGGAGCAGGGTCGTGAGGATCGCAATCTGGAACGCCATCTGCTGGGAGCGGGTGACGGAGGAAATCAGCACGCCCATGCCGAGCGCGGCGAACAGGAAAAGCAGCGTCGTGATCCCCAGCAGGACAAACGAGCCCTCGACCGCAACGCCGAAGAGCCAGTAGCCAATCAGCAGGATCATGATCATGGTCAGGAGCCCGATGATGACGTACGGCAGGGTCTTCCCGAGGATCAACTCCTCGGGCTGGATGGGGGACACCATCATCTGCTCGATGGTTTCCCTCTCTTTCTCGCGGACGATCGAGAGCGAAGTGGCGATCACTGCGGAGAGCATCAGCAGGAGTCCGATCAGGCCGGGCACCAGGAACTTCGCGCTCTCGAGTTCCGGGTTGAACCAGAGCCGCGGCTCCGGCATGACCACGGGAATGGAGGCGCCGCCGCGACTGAGGACGTCCAATCTTGCCTTCCGTGTTGCCCGCTCGGCCAACGCGTCGAAATAGCCGATAGCCGCCGATGCGGTGTTGGCGTCGGCTCCGTCCACCAGGACCTGGAGGCTCACGCGCTCGCCGCGGTCGAGCGCTTGGGCGTACCCCCGGGGCACGATGAGGACCGCGCGGACCTTCGCGTGGATCAGCAGGTTGTCGATTCGCGAGCGGCTCGTCAGAGTCATAGCCCGGTCGAAGTATTCGTTCTGAAAAATGCTGTCGAGGAGCTCGCGGCTTTGCTGCGTGTGGTCCTCGTCGAGAACGGCGACGCGGATATGTTTGACGTCGAACGACAGCGCGTAGCCGTACAGAACGAGCAGAAGGGCTGGGATGAAGATCAGCAGGCCCAGAGAGAGAGGGTCTCGCCGGATCTGCCGGAATTCCTTTACAAAAATGGCCCAGAATCGCCTCATCAGTTCTTCTCCGCAGCCTGTTTCTGCACCAGACGGACGAAAGCATCTTCCAGCGACACGGGAATGAGTTCGGCGCGCTGGACATCCAGCCCGCGCTCCTTCGCCGCCTTTTGCAGCGCATCCGCCGTGAACGCGCCGCGCCGGCAGAAGAGGTGCAGGCGGGACCCGAAATACGAGCTGGCGCGCAAGCCATCGAGGTCCGACAGCTTGTCCAGCGCGCCGCGGAAGGAGGGGAGAGTCAGCTCGAACAGCTCCTCGTCCACCGACTGGTGTTTCAACGCCGTCGGCGTGTTGAGCGCGACCAGCTTGCCGCCGCTGATGAAACCGATGCGCCCGCAGAATTCGGCCTCGTCCATGAAGTGCGTCGTGATCAGGATCGTGACGCCGGTGGCCGCCATCTCCTGGATCAGGTCCCAGAACATGCGCCGCGAGATCGGGTCGACTCCGCTGGTCGGCTCGTCGAGGAAGAGGATCGGCGGCTCATGGAGGATCGCGCAGCCGAGCGCCAGCCGCTGCTGCAGGGCGCCGGACAGCGTTCCCGTGAGCTGGTTCTCCGAGCCCGAGAGGCCGGACATGGAAATGGCCGCCGCGGCACGTTCCCTGAGCCGCTGTCCCTGCAGGCCGTACACGCCGCCGAAGAAGGCGATGTTCTCCGCCACGGTCAGGTCCCTGTAGAGGCTGAACTTCTGGGACATGTAGCCGATGTTCTGGCGGACCCGCTCGGGCTCGCGGTTGATGTCGAACCCTCCGACGGTCGCCGATCCCGAGGACGACGACAGCAGGCCGCACAGCATGCGGATGGTCGTGGATTTTCCGGCCCCGTTCGGGCCGAGGAACCCGAAGATCTCGCCGCGGTTGATGGAGAATGAAATGTGATCGACCGCGGTGAAGTGGCCGAACACCTTGGTCAGGTCGTGGACATCAATGACCTGAGCCTGTTGTTCAACGCGTTTCGGCATAGGACCTCGAGATATCACCGGTTGCGTGATCCAGAGCCGCGCGCGCAAGCAGAACGTCCGCCTGCGCCGCGGTGAGCTGGTACTGGGCGTCGGTCAACTGCGCCATGGCATCCAGCACATCGGAATGGCGCGCGAGACCGTTGTGCCACAGGTCGGTGGCCGCCTGGAGGTTTCGCTCGGCGCTCTTGCCGGCGCGCTCGGCGACGGCGACGCGCGAAACGGCGTCCTGCAGGTTGATCTGCGCTTCGCGGACCTCGAGGGAAATCTGCTCCTCGACCTGGCTGAGACGCAGGCGGGCCTGTTCGGCCTGCGCGGCGGCCTCGGCGACTTTCGCGCGCGTCAGCCCCCAGTCGAGCAGGTTCCACGAGAGCGTGACGCCGGCGAACGCGTCGTCCTTCCATTCGTCGACCGGCGGAAAATCCAGCATGTTCGGGTTGGCCTGTTCGTAGCGGGCGCTCAGGGCGATCTGGGGATAGAAATCGGACCTGACGCCCCGCAACTGGGCCTTCGACGCCTTGACGTCGAACGAGCGCGCGGCCGCTTCGGGCCGGTTCACGGCGGCGTTTGTGCCGATGGAGGTCAACCCGGGGGAGATGACGGCCTTGTCCGGAACGGCATTCTCCGGCAGCGGATCGCCGGTGAGAAACTCGACCCGGGATCGCATGATCGCGACGCGATTTTGCGCATCC
>CAYQYB010000315.1:0-2855 GCA_964421535.1 uncultured Verrucomicrobiota bacterium
CTATCGCTTCACGCGCGAGCTTTGCGAGTGGTGCATGCATCACGACGTCCGGTTCATCTATGCCTCCAGCGCGGCGACTTACGGGGACGGTTCGCTGGGATATTCGGACTCGGACGACGTCACGCCGACGCTTCAGCCCCTGAATATGTACGGCTATTCCAAGCAGATGTTCGACCTGTGGGCGATGCGGCACGGCTTGTTCGATCGGATCGCGGGCCTGAAATACTTCAACGTCTACGGCCCGCGCGAAGATCACAAGGGCGACATGCGGTCCGTGGTCAACAAGGCGTATCACCAGATCCGGGAGACCGGCGAGGTGAAACTCTTCAAGTCGTACAAGTCCGAATACAAGGACGGCGAGCAGGTGCGCGATTTCGTTTACGTGAAGGATGCTGTCGCGGCCACGCTGTTCTTCTACGAGCGCTCCGACGTCTGCGGCCTGTTCAACTGCGGAACCGGCAAGGCGCGCACATGGAACGACCTGGTGAAGGCGACGTTCAAGGCGATGGACCTGCCGCCGAAGATCACCTACATCGACATGCCGGAAGTTCTGCGCGCGAAATACCAGTACCGCACCGAGGCAGACATGGCCAAGCTGCGCGACGCGGGATACAAGGATTCTTTCACGTCGCTTGAAGGCGGTGTGGCGGATTATGTGAAGAGCTGGCTGATGAAGTAGCGGTCGGTCTACTTCTCCGCCATTCGCGTCCGGTAATCGCCCGACTCCAGCTTCTTCAGCTCGCGGACCTGTTCCTCTGAGAGGAACGCGGGTTTGCCGACGATCGACGCGGCGACGAACGACTTCGCGGCGTCCTCAGCGACGCACGCGCGGAAGAACGCCTGCTTCATGGTCCTGCCGAGTGTTACGACGCCGTGGTTGCTCATGAAGATTGTTTCATGTTTCTTCGCCGCCTCGGCAACCGCATTGGCCAGTTCGTTCGTCGATGTCATAAGGTAGGGGACGGTCATCACGCCGCCGAGATCGTTGATGACTTCCGCGAACATCGGTTTGAATTCGATGCCGGCGGAGATGACGCCGCTGGCCCAAGGCGAGTGCGTGTGGAAGATGGCCATGATGTCCGGGCGCGCGCGGTAGATCGCGAGATGCATCGGCAGTTCGGATGTCGGCTTGAGTTTCCCGTCAACCTGCCGGCCGGAGTCGATGTCGATGCAGCACATGTCCGTGCCCTTCAGGTCGGCCATGGCGAGTCCGCTGGGTTTGACCCAGATCAGCCGCCCCTCGCGAGCGCTGATGTTGCCGCCGGCGCCGGCCGTGAGCCCGACTGTTGCGATCTGGTTTCCGTACCTGGCAAGTTCCTGTCGAATGACCGGCATGTTGAATTCTCTTTTTCAGACTAGCACATGCAGTCGGTTTGCTCTATTCCTTTCTCAAGAGCCTTTCTGATCAAGAAGAGGATATCGTGAAAACCATTCTCGCTCCGATCGACTTCTCGGATGTGACTGGCGATGTCATTCAGACGGCCGGCCAGATCGCGAAGGCGTTCCATGCCTCCCTGTATCTTCTTCATGTCGCGCCGCCGGATCCGTACTTTGTCGGGTATGAGCGGGGACCGCAGACCGTGCGGGATAGCGTGGCCCAGGAAATCCGCAAGGGGCAGTACTACCTGCAGGAAGTGGAGGCGGAAGCGAAGGATATGGGTGTTGACGTTCACGCTCTGCAGGTGCAGGGGGCCACCTTGGAGAAGATACTCAAGGAATCGGAGCGGCTGAAAGCCGACCTGATCGTGCTGGGGTCGCACGGTCGGGGTGCACTGCAAAAGCTTCTCGTGGGCAGTGTTGTGGAGGGGATTCTCAGGAAGGCCCCGTGTCCGGTGCTGATCGTTCCGAGCTTCGGAAAGAAATAGTTATAATTGCTCCAAAAAGATTGTTGACTCTTTTTCGGCTTCGAGTAGAGTCTGCCAAAAATTGAGGGCCATTAAGTCGAAGGGTCCTCATATAGAAGAGTAAGCAATAGCACTTCTTGCTAGCTCATGTTCGTAAGTGGTTTACGGGGTGAGAGGGCAAGAGGTTGTTGTGCTGTCTTTTTCTGTTTTGGTGGGATGGATCGAGTTCTGCCCTAGACCCCGCGGGGAATGTGAGGGGTGGTTGAGGGAAATCGAGATTGCTCCGTCCAAGGGATGCGGGGTCGATTCAATGAAAGAGCAGGTTGCGGGCTCATTGCGTCGAGTGCTTGTGTGGAACGTTGGCCGGCTCGATGAGAAGTGGGTGATTGCGAGTGAAGGATTTTTGCCCACGTAGCTCAGTTGGTAGAGCACGTCCTTGGTAAGGACGAGGTCAGCGGTTCAATCCCGCTCGTGGGCTCCAGCCTTCGCGGCAAGCGCAGCGAGGTGGGCTGGAAATCGATTTTGGTGTTCGTTGAAATAGTCGAGTGATGGTCAAGCGAATCAGGAGAATAAAGGAAAGGGAATAAGCAACCCAGTCGAGGAGAGGAGACACCATGGCTAAAGATAAATTCTCACGAACCAAACCCCACGTCAACGTAGGCACGATTGGCCACGTCGACCATGGCAAGACGACCCTGACAGCCGCGATCACGAAGGTCCAGGCGGCCAAGGGCCTGAGTCAGTTCGTATCTTATGACCAGGTTGCGAAGGCTTCTGAGTCACAGGGCCGTCGTGATCCGACCAAGATCCTGACGATTGCCACGTCGCATGTTGAGTACGAGAGCGACAAGCGCCACTACGCGCACGTCGACTGCCCGGGCCATGCCGACTACGTCAAGAACATGATCACGGGCGCCGCTCAGATGGACGGCGCGATCCTCGTGGTGAGCGCGACGGATGGTCCGATGCCGCAGACGCGCGAGCACATCCTCCTGGCTCGCCAGGTCGGCG
>CAYQYB010000316.1:0-2839 GCA_964421535.1 uncultured Verrucomicrobiota bacterium
CGATGCCGCGGCCAAGATCGAGGGCAAGCGGCCGAATCCAATTAAGTAGACGCGATTTCGAAATCGCGTCTACTATGGGCCAGTGCAGGGGCGAAATTACCCTGCCGACACTCCGCGTTAGTGATTGACCTTGCGTCGGTTAAGGGATATAAGGGTCGAAATGGCGGGACCGTTCCCGGCAAAGGCAATCCAAGAGGGGTGTTCATGCGTAGACTTGTTTCCAATCTGATCGGCGCGGCATTCTTGTGTGCGTGTGGTGTGCCGGGTGCGCTGGCGATGAGTTCCTCGGAACTGCTGGTCAACGGCGGGCTGAACATGAACGGCACGAACGAAGCGCCCTCGGGCTGGAGTTCGTGGAACAACGACGCGCACAGCCCTGACACGTCGGCCGCGCGCAGCCCGACGAATTCGTGGGCGCTGTGGGCCGACGGCGGGATCTACCAGGATGTTCTTCTCGACGTGTATCCGGGCGAGGTGATCCAGGCGAGCGGCTATCTTCTCACGCCCGCGTCGGACGCGCTTCGCGGCGGCGGCAAGCGCGGGACCATCGAGGTGGAATTCTACACGGGCGACACGTTCGTGACGAATCACCCGGCGTCGCCGACGATCGATTCGAATTCGCCGCCGGACACGTGGATCTACGCGACCGTCTCCGCCGTGATGCCGTCAAACGCGACGAAGGCGCGAGTGATCGTGCGGTGCGGCAACAGCGCGAGCGGCGACGGCCGCTTCCTCGCGGACGACATCTCCGTCACGAACCGGACGTGCCTGCAGAACCTGCTCGCCAATGGCACCCTGAATTACACGTCCGGCCTGACGCCGGACAGCTGGCTTTCATGGAACACGAATTTTGGACCGGAATACGCCTCGGTCCTTACGGGGCCGAACGGGTGGACGATCTGGGACGAGGGCGGAATCTACCAGGACGTCACGAGCGGCTTCGAGGTCGGCGACCAGCTCGCGTTCGGCTACTGGGCGCTCCAGCCGAGCGTGGATCCGTTCATCGGCAACCCGGCCTCGCAGATGCGCATTCTCTTCTACAATGCGCAGGGCGGAACCATCGAGGCCAACTGGGCGATGCCGTATCTCATGGCGACCAACCATGGCAATTCGTGGTCATATTGCGGCGACCTCGACCGCTGGGTTTTCTCCCACAACGTCTCCCGTGTGCCGTCGAACACCGCCCGCGTGCGCATCGAGATCCGGCAGCACAGCTTCGAGTACGGCAGCGGGCGCTTCATCGCGGACAACGCGTTTCTCGCCAACATTTGTCACGAGTCGAACCTGCTGGTCAACCCGCTGCTGAACGGCTCGGGCGCCGCGCCGAACGGCTGGCAGCAATGGAACGAGGGTTCGCACGATGCGGACACGGCCACCTGGCGCTCGGGCTTCAACTCGTGGACGCTCTGGTGGGATGGCGGCATCTACCAAGAAGTGCGCGAGGGCTTTGAGCCGGGCTATCCCGTGGTGTTCAGCGCGTACCTGCTCACGCCGACGGCGGACCCCCTGCGCAACGGGACGAAGCGGGGCGTCGTCGAGCTCGAGTTCTACGCGGGCAACCAGCTTCTCTCGACGGTGGCGGCTTCCAACACGGTCCACCAGGACAGCACGCGCAACAGCTGGATTCTCTGCGCGGGCGGAGCGATCGTGCCGTTCGGGACCACGTCGGCGCGCCTCGTGGTGCGCTGTGCGGATGCGTCGAGCGGCGACGGACGATTCTCTGTCGACGACCCGACCCTGCGGGCCATCGGGCCTGCGTTCAAGAACTTCAGCGCCTCGGCGATGATGAGCTACGGCGGGTTCGGCGATCACGGCCCGCCGCCGTACGACAAGAACTCCACGAACTTCACGGTCATTCACACCGGGATTCACACGACGTACGACGGCGCGATGCTTCATCTCTGGGGCTGCAACTGGAAGTGGATGAACGCGGCGGCCACGATGGACGACCTGTACCAGGTCACGCCGGACACCCTGCTCGAGTTCGATTTTATGAGCGACGGCGAGCAGGCGGAGGTCAACGGCGTCGGGCTTGCCGGTCACACGAACATCGACATCTTCGTGTTCGGCCCCGAGGTCTTCTTCCAGATCTACGGCACGCAGACGTTCAGCAACCAGACGTACCGGAACTATCCCGGCAGCGGCTGGAAGCATTACGAGATCCCTATTGGGCAATACACCACGAACCGGTTCAGCGCGATCGTCATCGCGAACGAGGCCGACGGCGGACAGCTGACGAGCGTCTACTACCGCAACCTGCGACTCGTCGAAAACTACTGGGCGCGCGCGGCCGTACGCGACAGCGATTCAGACGGAAGCAGCGACTGGCAGGAGGGGATTGCCGGCACGGATCCGCAGAGCCCGACATCGCACCTCGCCGCATGCGTGGGCGCGAACGGCGCGACGACCCAAGTCGTGCAGTGGCCGAGCGCGCCGAACCGGACGTACACACTGTACCGGTCGGTGGGTTCGCTGACGAACTTCAGCCAGCGGGCGACCGGCATCACCGCCACGCCGCCGAACAATTCATACACCGACACCGTCAGCGGCCTGAACCAGGTCTTCTACCGCGTGCGGGCGAAGAAGTGATGATTCACCGCAGATTGCGCGGATGTACGCGGATGGGAGGGGCAGCGTAAGCAGGTTGTGGTCATTGCAGGCTTCCCCATCCGTGAAATCCGCGTAATCCGCGGTAAAGAAAGACTTCGTCACAAGCCTTCCGGCAATCTCCCCAGAGAAACAATTATGGAACTATCTCTTAACAAAACGGTCCATTAGGTATAACGTTTTACTAGATCTGTTTGCAGGCGGTTTCGGCGTTGTGGCACTGAGGAGCTAT
>CAYQYB010000317.1:0-2811 GCA_964421535.1 uncultured Verrucomicrobiota bacterium
CGGGTCGCCGACGAACCCCGCCAGCAGGCGCGCCTCGTGAATGCCGGTCTTCCACAGTTGAAGAGCCAGCTTATGATCCGTTCCGATCTCTTTTGCCAACCCGCGCAGGACCGGGATCGAAACGCCCAGCGTGCCGGCCGTGCTGATGCCGAAACGGGCCATGCCGGCGACGTTGCGGGGATTGCGCAGGGACCTGAGCCGGCGGATCACGGATGAACAGTTCATGCGAATCATGTTTTCCGAACCTTGGACTATTTTGAGGCGGATTTTCCAAGGGTTGGAAAATCAAAGGAGAACGTTCCAGAGCCGTCCCTTCTGCTGGATGGCGAAATCGATATCGAGAACCGTCACCTTGCCGTCGCCGTCCATGTCGCCCTCGTCGAGGCACTTCGCGCAGTCGAGGCAATCGTAGACAACCTTCAGGTACTTCTTCTCCAGCAGCGGCGGGATGGAATCCTCAAACCTCTTCCTGCCGGCGGAGCGCCGCTGGTAGAACTGGTAAAGTCCGAGCGTGCCTTTCGCGGCATTGCACTTCCGGCATGACCACACTTTGTTGTGCAGTGTCTGGATCGTGTCGCAGTTCGGGCATTTTTCGGTGATCGCCAGCGAACTGGAAACAAGGTCCTCGTGCGAGAGGTCGGTGGTCCTGCCGCAGTAGGCGCACTTCCGCTCCGCGCCCGCGAGCAGCGAGTCGTCGTGCGTGATCACGGACCAGTCGCGCGCTCCGGAGCGGAGATCTTCGAGCGTCCTGCTGATCACCTCTTCGGGCAGCATGACCCCGCGGGCCAGTGTTTTGGCGTACTGCAACCAGATCAGGTCGCGAATGGTTTTTACGGTGAGTTCCGCCATTGTGGCCGCCGCATTCAAGTATTCTCCTTCGCGTCGCGGAATGCGACAAAAAAGCGGATTGTGCGAAAACGACGCCGAAGATAAGATGCCGCCGATGAATTACAGGGCTGTCGTACTGGGTTTCCTTTCCATTCTATTGATCGGTTGTGCCCGATTTGCCCCGCCTGTCGCTCCCGGTGAGCCGCTCGCTCCTGGACGGGGCTACCTGTTCGGGCGTTTCCTCCAATCCGCGCGCGGGAACTCGCTCCAGTTCGGACTTGTCATCACCTCGTCGCGCGGCAGGGATTACTGCATTCGGTTCACCGACGAAAGGGACGCCGTTTCCGCCGTCCCCGTGCTGCCCGGCAACTACAGGATCAACAAGCTTCTTTTCGTGGACAGCGACGACGTGGTCCAGGACACGCTCTACCTCTCCTATCTGATCTCCAACTACGTATTCTCCGTGGAACAGGGCAACGCGTACTACCTCGGGGACTACTTCGGAGAGACTTCCAGCAAGAAGACCTAGCACGGGCCCAAGAACCACTGGATCCTGAGAGGCATCTGCGACAACTTCACCAACACGACGCAGGAACTCGAATACAAGCGCCCGCAGTTCAAGCAGGTGCGCAAGCAGGATGCCGTGGTGGAACTGCTGCCCGCGTGGCTGCAGAAGATGTGCCGGTGATGCCCGTCCGCCTACCGCCGGAGGGCATCCAGCTGGGCGGTCACTTCGTCCGGGACGTGCAACGAGCCGAATCCCGTTCCGAGCTTGATGTCGGGATTCATTGCGCCGTGGAAGTCCGATCCGCCGGTGGCGATCAGCCCCAGCTCCTTCGACAGGTTCAGATACTGGCTCACCATCTGGGGCGTGTGCTCGGAGTAGAAGACTTCGACGCCGGCCAGTCCCAGCTCGCGCAGCGACTTCAGTTCTTTTCTCAGAGCTTCGGCCGACAAGTTCAGCGTGAAAGGATGCGCCAGCACGGGCACCCCGCCCGCGCCCCGGATCAGTTCGATGGAGTTCTCGGGGGTCATTCGCCTGCGATTCGCGTAGGCCGGCTTGCCCTTGCCGAGGTACTTGTCGAACGCCTCGTTCTTGTCCTTCACGATCTTCCGCGCCAGCATGGCCTGCGCGAAGTGGGGACGGCCCACGACGTCTTCGCCGGCAAAGGCGGCAACCTCGTCCCAGGTCAGCCCGAAACCCAGCTTGTTCAGCTTCTCCAGGATCTCGGCGTTCCGCGCCTCCCGGCCTTCACGAAGCCACTTCAAGCGGTCGATCAGCGTATGGTTCTCCGGATCGATCAGGAAGCCAAGCATGTGCATGGTGCCGGACGCGACATCCGCGCTGATCTCGACCCCGGCGATGGCCCGGACCGACGTGGATGCGGCGGCCGCGACCAGCCGCGGCACCCCCGCCGTCGTGTCGTGATCGGTCAGGGCGATGGCTGAAAGGCCGACGCGAACCGCCTCGGCGATCAGTTCCTCCGGAGTGAGCGACCCGTCGGAGAATGTCGAGTGGACATGAAGGTCGATCATCCCTGCCCCCGCCGCGATGCGGCTGAAGCCATGGACGACCGCTCCATGAACTCGGTTTCGATCATCAACGTCTGGGGTTTCCGTGTCCGGGCGTCGCCATCGAGGACTCCGATGAGCATCTTGCAGGCGGAGTAGCCCACCTTGTACGGAAATTGGCGGATCGCGGAAATCGGGGGGTCGTAGTTCTCGATCTCGGCGCAATCGTCGAACGACACGATGCTGACATCCGCCGGAATTTTCAGGCGCAAATCGCGCAGCGCATCGGCGGCGCCGACGGCCATGTCCTCGTTGAGGGCGAAAGGTCCCGCCGAGCCCTGCGGATTGTGGCAGCTCAGACAGCCCTCGGTCGCGCGAAATACGCGCACATACGTGCTCTGGACGAAGCCTTCGCCCCGGTTGAGCGACATCACCTCGTCGCGGGTCGAGCTGTCCCTGGCGATCTCCAAC
>CAYQYB010000318.1:0-2800 GCA_964421535.1 uncultured Verrucomicrobiota bacterium
TGGATCCGCGCGAGAATGGTCGCGCCCTGGCCATTGTGCGAGTCGGGCGGGCAGAAGAAGACACTGCACCCGTAGTTCACGGGGATGTACGTCAGTTCCTTGCGCGGAAAGTAAACCATGCCCCCGCCGCAATCGAAACTCTCGTTGGCGCCCCACTGGCAGGTGCGATACCCCACCTGAAGGTACCGTTGAAACACCGCGCAATCGGTGTTGGTCGGATTCGTGTTGCCGGGCGCGGTGGCATCGATGATCACCTCTTCGCCGGGCAGGAGGTCTGCCGTATACGCCCAGTACACGGCGCCCTCCTGGGGATCGTGATCGAACACCGTCGGCACGCTGACCGAGAACTCGATCGAGTCATAGGCCGTGGTGCAGGTGAAGGCCCGGGCATTCGACGCGAACAGGGCGAGACAGCACAACCCGCCAAACACCCGCAGCCAGAGTCTGTTGATGATCCGATCCACGCCCGATCCCTTCAGCCCGACGGCGGCGCGGCACACGCATGCCGTAGCACACGTTTTACATGTCAGAAACCGCGCTGAGAGGCAACCCGATATTCAGGTTCTCAGCCGCCAGCGCGAGGCCGGAAGGCGGTAGTTGGACTGCCGCTCGCGGTGAAGAGGCTCGCTTCACGCCGAGCGTATTCAGCGCCAGGCACGATGAACCGCACTCCTACAGGCCGCTCTGCTCGAACATCAGCCAAGCGGCCAACGTCTTCGAGTCGTGGATTTCGTCCCGGCTGATTCTCCCAACAATTTCTGCGCGGGTCATCAGGACGACCTCGACGTGCTCGTCCTCGTCGGGATCGGTCTGTCCGGATGTGGCGTCCACTTCGGCAAAGAAGATCTCGATCTTCTCGTCGCAGTAGCCGGGCGAGGGATAGATGAAGCCCAGCCGCCGGACCGTCCTCGCGTTGAAACCGGTTTCCTCGCGGAGCTCGCGGCGCGCGCAGAGCTCGGGATCCTCGTTCGGCTCGCGGTTGCCGGCGACGACCTCGAGCATCTCCTGCTCAACCGGCTTGCGGTACTGCCGCACGAGCGCGAAGCGCCCGTCGGGCAGGCGCGCGAGGACCGCGACCGCGCCGCGGTGCCGGATGATTTCGCGAAAGCCTTTCTTCCCGTTCTCCAGCTCGATTTCCTGCGACTCGAGGGTGAGGATGCGCCCGGTGTACAGCGTCTTCTTCGTTATCGTTTTTTCTTCCACGGAAAGCTCCTGGAGTGATGGAGCGCCGGAGTACTGGAGTGATGGGAATGAAAACCCAATACTCCACCACTCCAACAACCTCCGAATTGGTTGTGTCGTTTCGCCTCGTACTCTATGATACCGCCCATGATTCATTCCAGAAAAGAGCGCGAGCAACTTGAGGCCGCCTGGCTCGCGCCGTACGCGGAGCGCAGCGCGAACAGCAAGGGCCGCAAGATCCCCGAGACGCCGCACCCCTACCGTTCCGAGTTCCAGCGCGACCGCGACCGCATCCTTCACAGCAAGTGCTTCCGGCGGCTGGAGTACAAGACGCAGGTGTTCGTCAACGGCATGGCCGACCACTACCGGACCCGGCTCACGCACACGATGGAGATGGCCGCGGTCGGCCGCACGATCGCCCGCGCGCTGAAGGCGAACGAGGACCTGACCGAGGCGATCGCCCTCGCCCACGACATCGGGCACAGCCCGTTCGGCCACGTCGGCGAACAGGCGCTGGACGAGCTGATGCGCAACGAGGGCGGCTTCGACCACAACGTGCAGAGCTGCCGCGCGGTTGAAATGCTGGAATACCGCTACCCCGATTACCCGGGGCTGAACCTGACGTGGGAAGTCCGCGCCGGCCTGCGCAAGCACCAGGCCTCGACGCCCGGCGCGGAGCTGGACAGCCTGCCGCTCGGGCCATTCCAGTTCATCGAGGCGCAGATTGCGGACATCGCCGACGACATGACCTACCACGCCCACGACGTGGACGACGCCCTCGAGGCGGGCCTGATCACCGAGCTCCAGCTCTGCGAGCAGGAGCTCTGGCGGCGCGCCGCCGAGCGCGCGCATTCGCAGTTCCCCACGATGCCGTCCGACCGCCTGATGGACGTCACGATCCGCTGCCTGCTCGACATCCAGGTCGAGGACGTCATCCAGACCAGCGACGCGCAAATCGCCAAGCACCGGCCGCAGTCGCCGGGAGACGTGATGCGCTGCCCCGAGCGCCTCGTCGCGTTCAGCCCGAAGATGAAGTCGATGCTGGAGCCGTTCCGGGCGTTCCTCTACCGCGACATCTACTACCACTCCGCCGGCGGCGGCAGCAGCCGCGAGGCCGTCGGCATGATGCGCCGCCTGTTCCTCTATTACATCGACCACCCGGACGCGATGGGCAACAAGGCGCGCGCGCGATTGCCAACCGAGGGCCTGTGGCGTACCGTGTGCGACTACATCGCGGGCATGACGGACCGCTACGCGCTGGGGGAAATCATCAAATACGGGTTGGATAAGACAACGGGGTGATGGAGTACCGGGGTGATGGAGTACCGGAGTGATGGAGTAATGACGATGAGCCGTGACTTCTCAACACTCCAGTACTCCACCACTCCATCACTCCACGCAGGAGAACGGCCATGATCCGCGAAACGATAGCCAAACTTGCCGAAGGACAACCGCTGTCCCGCGAGGAAGCTCATACCACGATGCTGGAGATCATGTCCGGCGAGGCGACGCCGGCGCAGATCGCGTCGTACATCACCGCCCTGCGGATCCGCGGCGAGACGGCCGGGAGACGACCATGAAACGCCTGACCATGTCCCTGGACGACGACCTGGCCGAT
>CAYQYB010000319.1:0-2796 GCA_964421535.1 uncultured Verrucomicrobiota bacterium
ACATGACGTCGAGGAGGTTGCCGGAGACGTACCCGAGGCTCTCCAGCCAGTTGCACACCTCGTTGACCTTGTTGAACTGGCCGGCGTACTGGGACTCCGTCTTGCTGGAGCGGTAGACCGCCACGCGGCCCGGATACGCGCTGTTGCGCGTCAGCGGCGTGACTTCCCACCACAGCGTCTCGTACAGGTCTTCCCACTTGATCGGGAGGCTGACCACCTGGCCCTTGGTCACCGTCAAAGGAACGTTCGTCGTCACCTTCACGCCCCACTTGAGCTGGGTCGCGAACGGCAGCGAGTCCGCGACGTGCACGCCGCTGGTGTTCTCCAGCCACGCCACGATCTGGTACTTGCCGCCCTCGGGCGTCGAGATGTAGTCCGAATCCTTCTGGTTCGGATCCGGGATCCACAGCCAGAACATGTTCTGGCCGGAGCCCACGGACGCGTTGGTGGAGAGCGTGATGTACGTCTCGTTTGTCACGCCGTCGCCGTTGTCGCCGGCCTCCATGAACGCCGTCTTCAGCGTGAGGTCCGACACGCCGCGCGTGTCGTACTGCACGATGACCTGGTAGGCCTTGTCGCCGAACGGATGCACCAGCGCCGGCGCATCCTTGATCTGGACGATCTGGCTCGCGGCCACCGACGTGGTGGGCCAAGCCGAACCATCGCTGAAACCGAAGACGTTGTAGTCATCGACAAAGAAGGTCCAGCCGTTCTTCACAAACGGATCGTTGTAGCTGCTGCCCGATGTGTTGGTGTAGCTCCAGAGGAGCGCTCCGTTCGTGGCATTGAACGCATAGAACCTGTCGGAACTGAGGTAGACGACATTGCCCTGCACGATTGGCGATCCTCGGGAGGCCCCGATCGGGTATGACCAGAGCGGCGCTCCGCCGGAGTTCGCGTCGAAGCAGTACAGGTAGTTGGTCGACGAATTCGTCGGATACGCCGTCACGAAGACGCGGCCATTTGCCAGGGCGGGACTCAGATGCGTGGTGACGTATCCCGGCGTGTTCCACAGGATCGCGCCGTTCGTGGCGTTCAAGCACTTGAGACCATTCCCCGCCCAGTCCACAGACAGGTAGACTTTGCCGTTCCCCACCACGGGCGTTGAATCCACATACCCACCCATGTAGGTGGACCACAGGATCTGTCCTTCGTTTGTGGCATTCAGCGCGTACATCGTATTGGCGCCCTGATAGAGGACATTGCTCTCCAGTGCGGGACCATTATAGTCGCAACCTGCAATGCCGTGTTTCTCCCAGATCAGAGTCCCGCCGTCACTGGACACCGCGCGCATGAACGTATCCGTGGCCGACAGCGCCGAGAAGTACACAATCCCGTCCTTGATGACGGGCGGCGTGGCCCGATAGCTTCCGGACTCGCTCTTCCACAGGAACGCGCCGGAGTTGGCGTCCAACGCAAAGACGGCTCCCGCCGGATACGTCGTCGGGCAACAGTTGTTCTTGGTGGCCGCAAACAGCTTGCCGTCCGCGACGGCCAGGCTGTTCGGGTTGATCACGCCCACGCTGTTGCTGCCCGTGTAATACGTCCAAAGCACGTTGCCGTTCTGAACATTGACGCACGACAGATAGGGCTTTCCGTATCCCCAAGACACGTAGAGCCGGTCTCCATCCACAACGGGCGATCCCGCGTAGGACAGGGACGACGTCCAAACACACCGCAGGGGGAACGAAGTCGGACCGGAGGTCGCCACGCCCGCGCGATTAAGATTCATCCGGCTCATGCGCCCTTCCGAACTGCTCTGGTTCACGCCTCCGCTCCCGTAGGCGTAGATGATCTCCTGCCCGTCGGGCACCAGGGTAATGCCGAACGATCCGTCGCTGTTCTCCTCGATCACCTTGCCCTGGTCGAAGGCTCGGAGCGTCTTGCCCGTGATCAGGGTGCTGTTGATCGTGAACGTCAGGGACGGCCCGCCGCCGTTCGTGTCCCAGCTCGCGGGATAGTTCGTGTCGTACATGTAGTTCTTGATCTGCATCAGGATCGCGCCGTTCGTGCAGGTCCGGTATTCCGGCAGGCACAGGTACGCGTTCGAGCCCGACGCCGAGATCTTCGGCTGCACGCCGAAGTAATCCTTGATCACCGAGCCTAGCACGTCGTAGCGCCACTTCCACGGCAGCGTGTCCGGGACATTGTCCATGTCGCCGTCCGGGCTCATGTCGCCCGCGGCGTACAGGAACATGGCCGACTTTGCCTGGCCATGGTTCTTCACCACCAGGCCCGGGTTCCTGTGCAGGTTGTCCACGTAGGCCGAGCCGCCGCCGCGGGACATGTTCCTCAGGTAGACATCATCCGCCTTGAAGATGCCGTCGCCGCTGGTGTAGTCGTTGCAGCGCACGATCACGCGCGCCTTGTTTGCCGTCGCGGGCACCGTGCCCACGCCCTCGCAGCTCAGCCACCAGTCGTTGGTGGACGAGGCGCTGATGGTCGAGCCCGGCGAGCAGGTCGCCAGGAGCGTCGAGTTGCTGTAGAACTCCAGTTGGATGGTGCCGTACTTCGTCCCGTTGCGCAGCCGGTCGCCGGCCGGAGTGAGCAGCCGGCCGCCGAACTTCAGGTTTTCGCCCGGCGAGAAGCCTGTCGTGATGTCCTGGTAGATGCCGCCGTCGTACCAGAAGACCCAGCAGTTGCCGGTCGTGCCGAGGTACGTCGAGAAGTCCGGATCGTGGTTGCCGTCGTTCCAGGCGAGCCAGCCGTCCGGCGCCGTGCCGGTGCCGCTCAGGGCGCCGTTCGCCAGCATGTTGTCGGAACCGGTCCGGATGATCCGGCGATAGGTAAAGGTGT
>CAYQYB010000320.1:0-2775 GCA_964421535.1 uncultured Verrucomicrobiota bacterium
CCGGCCAGAAGTACACGGCTGACGCGTACCTGCGAAGCAACAGCGACGACGGCCTTTCCAACGGCACGTATGGCGTCGTGGCGATCGAGTGGTACAACGGAACGAACAAGGTTGGTTCGGCGGAGAGTCCGCGGCTGACGGCGGCGAACAACGCGTGGCAGAACTTCATCGTGTCGTCGATCGCGCCCTCCAACGCGACCCTCGGCCGCATCATCCGCAAGCTCGACCGCGCGACGAACGCTCCCATCGGATCCCTCTATGTGGATGCGGACACGTTCAAGCCGGCGGTGGTGGCGAAGAGCCATGGCGCGGGCAAGGCCGTGCTCGTTCTCTACTCTCTGGACATGCTCCCGGACGGGAGCGGTGACGGCGAGCCGGACAACCTTCCGTACAAGTGGCGTTCGGACATCCTGGGGAGCATCCTGACGAACTACTGCGGCGTCCAACCCGTGATCAAGCCGACGGGGACGAACGCCTACCTGTGCCTGACCGAGTACCGCACGTGCACGAACAACGCGCTGCTGCTGCAGGTCAAGAACTACCAGTACGACCGGTTCGCGCCGAACGGCGGCGCGTCCCAGACCTTCACGATCCAAAGCAGTCTCCTGAACGGCAAGACGATCCGCGCCTTCGAGCAGGGGAGAGTCCTCGAGACCAACTCGGACGGCATCATCAGCCTGACGCTGGCCCCGGACGGCCACGAGATGCTGTACGCCTACGCGCCGGGCACGAATCGCACGGAAGTCGTGCAGATCAAGGACGCCCCCGGCGTTCTTCATCCGCTCGGCGACAAGGTGTTCAAGGTCAGCGTGCAGTACGATTGCCGCACGACGACCGGCCTCAAGCTGAAGGCGGCGTTCAAGGAGTCGGGCGACAACGGCGACGGCACGGCCAACGAGATTTACTCCATCGCGACGAACTCGGTGAGCGGCGCGGGGCAGGTCGATTTCTGGCTCTGGATCCCGGACTACAACCAGAAGGACACCGATTACAAGTCGACGCCCGACGGCGGCAAATACGAGTTCGCCTCCTGGCTGGAAACGGCCGGCGGCCAGCGCGTGACCGAAGCCGTTCCCGCGCCGACGATCCTGGATTGGGGCGTCCGGCCGACGGCCGCGCTCCCGACGAACCTCACGAAGGGCGCGACGGTTTCCCTGCCTGTGGAATGGGAAGACCTCTACGAGCCCCTGTTCTGGAAGAACACGCCCATGACTCGCAACAGCGCGTTCCCGTCGCGCGTGGCCGTGTTCCGGTCGAGCAAGACCGAGCAGTATTACCCCGGGCAGTTCACGAAGGTGAACGCGGTGTGCGACTGGCTGCAGACGCTGGGCTACAGCAACAGCAATCCGCAGGACATCCTGTTCGACGACGTGCGCGTGAACGGCACGTTCTTCGACGACTTCAACGACGGCAACTACACCGGGTGGGCGCGGCTCGCCGGCTGCGGCAACTGGACGATCACGGCGTCGCCCGCCAGCCAGACCTCGGGAACGGTCGGCTACTGGAAGTGCGACGAGGCGGCGTGGACGAACGGCCTGAGGCAGGTGCTGGACAGCTCCGGGCGCGCCAACCACGGCACGCCGGTCAGCGGCCCGCGCACGACGAACGACGCGCGGCGCACGCGCGCCGGTTCGTTCACCGGGACGAACTACGTGCAGTGCACGAACACGACGACGCTCCAGGTGTACAGCAACCTGACGCTGAGCTTCTGGATCAAGGGCAAGAACATCGGCGCCGGCCGGATCAACCCCATCGACAAGAGCTACGGCGGCGAGTTCTCGCTGACGATCGAGACGAACCGCTCGCTGAACTTCTTCCATGGCAAAGCCCGCGTCTCGGGCCAGTACATCAGCTGGGCGGCCCTGCCGGCGAACAGCGTCACGAACAACTCGTGGATGCACATCACGGTCACGCGCGACGCGAAGAACCGCGCTCTGAAGAGCTACATCAACGGCGTGCTGAAGAACTCCACGACGTACACGGTGACGACCAACAACTCGCCGTCCGTGAGCACGTATCCCGTCCTGATCGCCCGCGGCTACACGGGCTACGGACTCAACGGCGTGATGGATGAAGTGAAGATCTTCAACACGTGCCTGACGCCGGCGCAGGTGGCGGAGGATTACCGGAACACGGGAAGCGCCTACGGACTCCGCGCGTGGCGGATCGGAAACGACGACAACATCTTCGGCGTGAGCAGCGGCACGTGGACGAACCACACCCTGTCGATGGACGTGCGGTACCTCAAGCAGGGCTACTACTTCAACGACGCCGAACTGTTCTTCCGCTACCAGAACCGGAGCAACTACTACAAGGTCGGCATCCGGAACTACTACGGCGCCTGGCGCATCAAGTACACGGTCAAGGCCGCGGGCGCGGTGCAGCAGCAGGGCTGGCTGTACGAGTTCCCGAAGACCAACAAGCCGGTCGAAAACCTGTGGTACAACCTGAAGGTCGAAGCCTACGGCAGAACCAACAAGGTGTACTTGAACAACGTGCTGGTCGGCACGTTCTGGGCGACGAACTTCGCGAGCGGCAAGGTGGCGATCGGCACGCGCGCCGATCAGCTGGGGGTGTGGGAGCCGCAGAAGGGCTACTACTTCATCGACGACGACGAGAACGGCATGACCGGCGCGCCGCTGAACCTCGACTGGGGCTACCTGCAGCAGTTCTACTCGACGCTCGTCCTTCCGAGCACGTATGTCATGAACGACAAGGAAGCCTCCAACGTCGTCACCTGGGCGACGAACGGCCTCCACAGCCTGATCGCGATGG
>CAYQYB010000321.1:0-2758 GCA_964421535.1 uncultured Verrucomicrobiota bacterium
GAACAAAGACAGTCAAAAAACAATCGGGTACCTGCCCGACGAACGGCCGCCTGTAGGCAAGCTTCTGCTCTACGCGCTGCAGCAGGTCATCGTCATGTTCCCCGCGACGATCGCGGTCGCGCTGATTACGGGTTTTCAGGTATCCACCACAATTTTTGCCAGCGGTCTGGCGACGATCTGCTTCATCTTTATCACCGGGAAGAAAATTCCCCTCTATTACGGCTCAAGCTTTTCCTATCTGGCGGCTGTTGCCGGACTGATGACCAGCGACGCCATGAAATCCATGGTCAGCGGCGAGACAATGCAAAAAATTCTGGATTTTGAGACGCATAAGATCAGTGTTTTGCCAGGCGAAGCAATTGCCTACGCGCAGTTCGGTATTATCATGTCAGGCTTCATTTCCATCGCTGCCGGTCTCCTGATTAAGGCCGGTGGACCGAAAGCCGTTGAGAAGATTTTGCCCGCTTCCATCACCGGCCCCATCGCGATGATCATCGGTTTAACGCTCGCCGGAAACGCTTTGGGTGACGCGGCGCCCGATGTGGCATCCGCGACGGTGCCGCACAGCGTTTTTACCGGCAGCTGGATGTGGGTCGTTTCCATGGCTACCTTGCTTTCAACAATTTTCTTTTCAAAATATCTTAAAGGCTTTCTCAGTCAGCTGCCGCTGCTTCTCGGAGCGGGTGTCGGTGTCGTGGTCGCCGGACTTCTTTACGCGTTTGGCGGCAGTGACATGAATATGTTCCGCGAAATTCCCGCGGCGGCGCTGGAATCCTCTCTGTGGAAGGTTGGCAATATTTTCGCCCTTCCCGCGTTTACGCTTCCCAAGGCGTCGTGGGCGGCGGTGGCGGCGATTATGCCCATCGCCATCGCAACGATTCCCGAATCGACGGCGCATATGTACCAGCTTGACATTTATGTCAACGACGTTGCCAGGAAAAAAGGCAGTGACAAGAAGTATAACCTCATCGAGCGCCTTGACAGGAACCTGATAGGCGACGGTATCGGCGATATGATTTCCGGTTTAGTCGGCGGTCCGGCGGGCACCAACTACGGAGAAAATATCAGCACCATGGCCATCACGAAGGTCTTCTCCGTTCCCGTCCTCATCGGCGCGGGGATCATAGCGATCGTCTTCAGCTTCTTCGGCCAGTTCGCCGCGGCGGTCAACACCATTCCCGGGCCGGTGATCGGCGGGCTATCGGTGTACCTATTCGGCGTCATCGCCGTCCAGGGCGTCGGCATCATGATCGAGAAGAAGGTCGACCTCTTCGACAACCGGACCCTCGCGGTGATCGCCACCATCCTCATCATCGGCATCGGCGGCGCCTTCGCGTTCCCGAACGGGATGATCCCCTTCTTCGGAGCCCAGCTTCCGGCGATCGCCACCGCCGCGGTGTGGGGCATCGTCCTCAACGCCGTCCTGTCCTTGACGAAGGGAAAGGCCTAGGGGCGGCGCCACGCGCGCGGGCCGCCGCTACGGCAGGTAGTCGTCCACGTCGAAGCGGCGGTCCTTGAAGTAGAAGTGCCGGTCCTCCTCGCCCACGAAGCGGAGGACGCGGCAGGGATTCCCGGCGGCGATCGCGCCGTCGGGGACGTCCCGGGTGACGACGCTGCCGGACCCGATCACGGCGCCGTTGCCGATCCGCACTCCGGGATTCACGACGGCGTTGCCGCCTATCCAGACGTCGTCCCCGATCTCCACGGCTATGCCGTACTCGTAGCCGGAGCGGCGCGAGTCGGGGTGGACCGGGTGCCCCGCCGTGTAGATCGAGACGCCGGGGGCGAACATGACGTCCCTCCCGATGACGACCCTTCCAACGTCCAGGACGACGCAGCCGAAGTTGGCGTAGAAATTCTCGCCCACTTCGATGTTGCGCCCGTAGTCGCAGCGGAAGGGCTGCTCGATGTGCACGGAGGTCCCGCACTTGCCCAGGATCGCGCGGACCAGGCGGTCGAGTTCGGCGGCGTCGGCCGGGTCGCAGTCGTTGAAGGCCCGCACGCGCGCCTTGTTCGCCGCCCTCTCTTCCCGCAGGCCGTCCAGCCAGGCCTTGTAGGGCAGTCCCGCCAGCATCCTTTCCTTCTGGTCCATCGTCGTCCTTCCTTTTAGTATCCCGTTCCGAGGACTGCGTCCTTCGGATCGATTTCCCGGAGCTCCCCGGCGGCTTCCCGGCGGAGGGCCTCCTCCATGATGGCTTCCGTGGCGGTGGCGCCGCAGCGCGAGCAGCCCAGGGCGCGGCAGGACAGGACGGCGTCCAAGGTGCGCACGCCGCCGGCGGCCTTGACCGCGACGGAGGGCGGGCAGGACGCGCGCATCAGGGCCAGGTCCGCGGCCGCCGCGCCGGAGGGAGCGTAGCCGGTCGACGTTTTGGCGAAGGCGGCTCCCGCCGCGGAGAGGGCCCGGCAGGCTTCCCGCTTCATCGCGTCGTCCAGGTAGGCGTTCTCCAGGATGACCTTCACGATGGCCCCGCGGCGGGAAGCGGCCTCGACGACGGCCCGGATCTCCCGCTCGACGTAGCCGAGCTCGCCCGAGCGCAGCCGCCCGATGTTGAGGACCATGTCGAGCTCGACAGCCCCGTCGTCCAGGGCGCGCTCGGCCTCGAAGACCTTGACGTCCGTCCGGCTCGACCCGTGGGGGAAGCCGACCACGGTGGACAGCTTCACGGCCGAGCCGCGCAGGACTTCGGCCGCGACGGGCAGGTCGCAGGGCTTCACGCAGGCGGAGGCGACGCCGTGCTTCAGGGCGACTTCGCAGCCG
>CAYQYB010000322.1:0-2737 GCA_964421535.1 uncultured Verrucomicrobiota bacterium
GACCATGACCGCGTCGATCTTTCCCTCCGCCATGACATGCGCGGCAGTGTTGTCGCAGATCAGAGTGACGTCGATGCCGGCCTGCATCAGCTCCCACGCGGTCAGCCGCGAGCCCTGCAGCAGCGGGCGCGTTTCGTCGGCAAAAACGCGGATCGTCTTGCCCTGTTCCTGCGCCACGTAGATCGGCGCGAGCGCGGTGCCGTACTCGGCGGTCGCGAGGCCGCCGGCGTTGCAGTGCGTGAGGACCGTGAATCCGTCCTTCAGGAGCGTAGCCCCGTGGCGGCCGATCGCGCGGCACATCGCGGCGTCCTCGTCGCGGATCTTCACGGCCTCTTCCGCGAGGATCCGCTTGAGCTCGCGCGGCTCGTTGTTCATCGCCGCGGCGGCGACTTTCTTCATTCGCTCCAGCGCCCAGAAGAGGTTGATGGCGGTCGGCCGCGACTTCGCGAGATAGTCGGCCGCCTTGTCGACCTCGCGTACCAGGGCCGCGCCGGTCTTCGCGTCGGACTTCTGCACCGCGATCACCACGCCCATCGCGGCCGCGACGCCGATGGCCGGCGCGCCGCGCACCTGCAGCGTCTTGATCGCGTGCCAGAGCTCCTTCACGTCGGCGGTCTCGATATAGACCAGTTCGCCCGGCAGCTTCGTCTGGTCGATCATGCGCACGCGGCCGGGGATGAGGTCCGTCTTCCGGCCGGCAATCCACTCGATAGTCTTCAGATGCATTCGTCCAACTCAGGTTTCAGGTTTTCTCACGTCCCCTTCAGCAGCATCAGCATCGCCAGATTCACGCCGTTGAAGAGGCCATGCATGACGACGGGGACCACGATCGAGCCCGAATGAATATACGCCAGCGAGAAGGCGACCGCGATGACAAACAGCGGCATCGCGGACGGCAGGTGGAAATGAATCGCCGCGAAGAACAGGGAGACGATCGCGATCCCCGCCCCCGCGCCCCACTTTCGCGCGACGAGCGGCAGGCCGATCCCGCGGAAGAGGATCTCTTCGAACAGCGGCGCGAGCACGACCGCGAGCCCCATCAGGTACAGCCGGAGCCAGAACGACGTCTCGCCCGCGACGACCAGCGCCACTTCCTGAAGCTCCGGTTCGTGGCCGAGGCTGCGGAGGATCGCCTGGTAGAGGAGCGCGTAGAAGACGACGAACGGCAGGGACGCCACGTACAGCATCGCGCCCGTGCCGACGTCCTTGAGGATCGCGCGCGGCTCCAGGCCGAAGGCGTCGCGCCACGTCACATGGCGGCGTCGGAGGGAAAGGACGACGATCGCCAGGCCGATCATGTGGAAGGTGATGCTCTGGATGATGAGTTCAAGCGTCGCCTCGCCATCGGTCCCGCCGCCGCACCACTCGTTGATGAACGGCTGGAGAGCGGCGGAGGCGAAGTAGAGCGTCATCAGCACCAGCAGGAGCAGAGAGCCTTCCTGGACCGACCACGGGCGCGCCTGCAGACGGGCCACGTGCTCCGGCCAGCGGACAGACTTGCGCGCGAAGTGAACGATCAAGCCGAGGTCGATCAGGAAGCCGAGCACGATGAGCATGAAATAGGAATACGCGACCGCCCAGGTGTTGTCCGTGAGCTCAAGCTCGTTCACGGGAAGAACGGATGCGCCGGCTTGGGCGAGGTGAACGGCAAGTGTCAGGCAATTCGTCATCGTGCCGGAGGCTCACACCTGCGACTCGACCGTTTCCTTGATCACGTAGATGGGCTTGTCCTGCGACTCGTGATACGTGCGGATCTGCATCTCGGCCAGCAGGCCCATGCTGACGAACTGCACGGCAAACGCCAGCAGCATCAGCGGCGTGATGATCCAGAACGGGCGCTTGAGCAGGTAAGGGTCGAACCATCCGAACAGGCGGTCCCCGGCCAGCAGAGCGAGCATCAGGAAGGCCGGCAGGGCGAAGAAGGAGGCGAACTTGCCGAACAGCTGGATCGGCCCCGTGCTGTAGTGGAGCAGGAACTTGACGGTGAACAGGTCGAGAATCACCCGGATCGTCCGGGAGATCCCGTACTTGGACGTGCCGAACCGGCGCGCGTGATGGCTCACGACCACTTCGTCGACCGACGCCCCCGCCCAATTCGCGAGGGCGGGAATGAAGCGGTGCATCTCGCCGTACAGCCGCAGGTGCTTGATCACGTCCCGGTGATAGACCTTCAGAGTGCAGCCGTAGTCGTGGAGCGCCACGCTGGTGATCTTGCTGATGAGCGCGTTCGCCATCATCGAGGGCAGCCGCCGGCTGAAAAACTTGTCCTGGCGATCCTTCCGCCAGCCGCTGACCACGTCAAACCCCTGCTCCGCGCGCGCGATCAGCTTTGGAATATCCGCGGGATCGTTCTGAAGGTCCGCGTCGAGCGTCACGACGAACTCGCCGCGCGCCGCGTCGAACCCCGCGCTCATCGCCGCCGTCTGGCCGAAGTTGCGGCGGAGGCGGATGACGCGCAGGCGCGGGATGGCTTTCGAAAGCTCCACCATCTTCTCCCACGACCCGTCGGAGCTTCCGTCGTCCACGAGGATGATCTCGTACGGCCGATTCATGGCGGACAGCGCCTCGTGAAGCTTCCGGGCGAGCATTTCCACGTTCTCGATCTCGTTGTAGATCGGCGAGACAACGGAAACGTCGATGCTGTTTTTGTCAGCGCTCATCGCGGCTCATATTGCGAACACCCCCCCCGAAAAGCAACCTTATACTCGTAGACGCGATTTCGAAATCGCGTCTACTA
>CAYQYB010000323.1:0-2714 GCA_964421535.1 uncultured Verrucomicrobiota bacterium
GTTGATGGTGCGCAGTCCGACGATCATGCAGGGATATTGGAATGATCCCGCCGAGACGGCCAACGTGTTGCGGCCTGGGCGGAATCCGCAGGAGAGGGTCTTGCGCACACGCGACCTGTTCCGCATGGATGAGGACGGCTACTTCCATTTCGTCGCGCGCTCGGACGAGCTGATTAAATGCCGTGGCGAGAAAGTCAGCCCGATCGAAGTCGAGGACGCGATTTACCTGCTCGATGCGGTTCACGAAACGCGCGTGATCGGCGTGCCGGATCCGGTGCTGGGCCAGGCGATCAAGGCCGAGGTGGTCTTGAAGGAAGGCCGCGCTTTGACCGATCGCGAAGTGAAGGCGCATTGCCGCCGGCACCTCGAGGATTTCAAGGTTCCGCAGATCGTTGAGTTCGTGCCCGCGCTCCCGAAAACGGCGGGAGGGAAGATCAAACGCAGCGGCTGAGCCCCGGCTACGCCCTCGGCAGATCCACGTTGCCCTTCGTAGGCAGTTCCGAGTAACCCATGAGGAAGTGATCCACTCCGCGCGCGGCTTCGCGGCCTTCGGAAATCGCCCAGACGACGAGCGACTGGCCGCGGCGCATGTCGCCGGCGGAGAATACGCCCGGCACGCTGGTCATGTAGTTGCTGTCCGACTTCACGTTGCCGAACTTGTCGAGCTCCACGCCAAGCTGGGCGATCACGCCGTCCGGCTCCGGCCCGACGAAGCCCAGCGCGAGCAGGACAAGTTCCGTCGGCCACTCGTGCTCGGTCCCCGGTACTTCCTGGAACTGCATGCGGCCGTTCACGACGACGGCTTCGACGTTCACGGTGATCAGGCTGCGGATGCGGTTGCCGGCGCCGACGAACTTCTTCGTGAGGATGCTCCAGTACCGACGGCCGCCTTCCTTGTGCGAGGAGCTTGTGCGCAGGCGCATCGGCCAGTACGGCCACGGCTGGCCCGTCGGCCGGCTCTCGGCAGGCATGGGCATGATTTCGAAGCTCGTGACCGACTTGGCGCCCTGGCGGAGCGACGTGCCGATGCAGTCGCTGCCGGTGTCGCCGCCGCCGATGACGATGACGCGCTTGCCGTTCGCTGTGATTTCCTTCGCCGAAGGCTTCACGCCGGCGACGCGGTCGTTCTGCTGCGACAGGAAATCCATGGCGAAATGAATGCCGTCCAACTCCCGGCCCGGGATCGGCAGATCCCGGGGCTTCGTCGAGCCGCCGCACAGCACGACGGCATCGAACTTCTTCAACTCGGCCGCGGGCAGATCCTTGCCGACGTTCACACCGGTCCTGAACGAGACGCCTTCCTTCTCCATGATCTGGATTCGGCGGTCGATGACCCATTTCTCGAGCTTGAAATCCGGGATGCCGTAGCGCAGGAGACCGCCGATGCGGGACGCGCGCTCGAACACGGTGACCGTGTGGCCGGCGCGGTTCAACTGCTGGGCGCAGGCCAGGCCGGATGGCCCGGAGCCGACGACCGCCACGGTCTTGCCGGTCCGCCGCTCGGGCGGTTGGGGCACGACCCAACCTTCTTCGAAGGCGTGTTCGATAATGGACTTCTCGATCTGCTCGATCGTCACCGCGGGCTCGTTGATGCTCAGCACGCACGCCTCTTCGCACGGGGCAGGGCAGAGGCGGCCGGTGAACTCCGGGAAATTGTTCGTCGCGTGCAGGAGCTGGATCGCGTCGCGCCACCGGTTGCGGTACACGAGGTCGTTCCAGTCGGGGATGATGTTCCCGAGCGGGCAGCCGGTATGGCAGAACGGCACGCCGCAGTTCATGCAGCGCGCGGCCTGGTTGCGAAGCTTCTCGTCCGGGAACACCTCGTAGTGTTCCTTGTAGTCGCGGACGCGTTCTTCGGCCGGCCGAAGTTTCGCCGTTTCCCGCGCGTATTCCTTGAATCCTGTCGGCTTGCCCATATTACAGATCCTCTATTTGACCGCGGATTTCGCTGATGGACGCGGATGGGGAAGGAGAACACTCCTTAACCACGCGCTTCCAAGCGAGTTTCGCGTACTTGAAATTGAGCAGCAGTGCCAATTGCTTTCCGGTGATTGTCAGGTACCCGATCATCTGAGCCAAGTGATTCTCGTTGAAGGTGACAACGACCTTCGGGTCCACAATGACATCGTTGTCCACGATCAGGTCGGGGATCAATGTTCCGATGTGCTTCTTGTCGTAGTGAACTGGGAAGGAGCGCTGCTGTTCGACCCCATGTCCCTTCTTCTTCAATTCAATCACCAAGGCGTTTTCGTAGAGCTTCTCGTCCAAGCCCGGTTTCAACTCGTTCAAAACTGCCATGGCGCAGCCGATGATCGACTTGCTCAATTCCTCATGAATCAACGCGCTCATATTTCTCACCCATCCGCGCCCATCAGCGAAATCCGCGGTTACATCCTTTCTAAAATGTCATTATTGCTGACGAAGACGATTTCTTTATTCGCAACCGCGTTGTTCTGCGGTTTCCCGACGATGGCTAGTGCGCGCTTGTAGTCCACCGGCATGACTTTCACGAATTGTGGAAGCATCGCGCCCCAGTTGTCCAGGATGCGCCGCGCGACCGTGCTCTTCGTGTACTCAAAATGGCTCTCGATCATGTGCCGCAGGTCCGCGACGTCGCGCGGCTCGCTCACGTCCTCGAGTTCCACCATTTCCATGTTGCAGCGGTACTTGCCGAAGTCGCCCGCCTCGTCGAGCACGTACGCGATGCCGCCGCT
>CAYQYB010000324.1:0-2707 GCA_964421535.1 uncultured Verrucomicrobiota bacterium
GAGACCGCCGCGACCAAGAACGCTGCCAGCACCGCTCGAATCATCTTCATGTCTTCTCCTTTATCGTTTGCCGCCACGCTGAAAGATGACCGCCGCCACGATGATCAACCCCGTCAGCATCAGCCGCATCGCCTCGCCTACCGCGTTGATGCTGAGGATCTTCTCGAGGTATCCGATCGTCAGCGCGCCCAGCAAGGTCAGGCCGACGCCGCCGCGGCCGCCCATCAGGCTGGTCCCGCCCATGACGACGATCGCGATCGCCGTCAGCTCGTACGACACGCCGGCCTCCGGATCGCCCTGCAGTTCCTGCGCCGCCTGGCAGATCCCCGCCACGGCGCTGAAGAGGCCGCAGAGGCCGTAGACGAACAGCTTCGTGGTCGTCACCGGCACGCCCGACAGGCGCGCGGCTTCCTCGTTGCCGCCGACCGCGTAAATGTACCGGCCCCACCGCAGGCGGGCCAGAACAATCCCGGTGACGGCGAGACAGACGAGGAAGACAACGGTCACGACCGCGACGTTGTCGTGCAGGAGCTTCGAGTTCAGGAAGTCGAACATCGGCGGCGTCGCGACGTACGAGTACGAGCCGTCCGCCTGCTGGACCGCGGTCGAGATCTTCTGGCCGCCGGAGATCCACTTCGCGAGGCCGCGCGCGAACACCATCATCGCCAGCGTCGCGATGAACGGCTGGATGCGGAAGCGCGACACCAGCGTGCCGGACACCAGTCCGCACAGGGCTCCCGCCAGCAGAACGAGGGCGATGCAGGCGGCCGGCGAGTAGCCCATGTGAATCGACAGAAGAGAAAAGAGAACCGCGCAGAAACCGAGGACGCTTCCGACCGAGAGGTCGATTCCGCCGGAGACGATGACGGCCGTCATTCCACACGCGAGGATGGCGAAGACGGAGATGTGCCGGAACATGTCGCGATGCGTGTTCCACTTATAGAACGCGCCGTCGGCGTTGAAGATCAGGCCGAGGACAAATATGCAGGCCAGCGCGAGCAGGGCACGGACGAAAGGAGAACGGAAGAACGATCTCAGGTTCTGGTTCATCATCCGGCTTCTCCCATCGCGGCTTTCAGAATCCGATCCTGTGTTGCGTCGGCCCGCGCGAACTCCGCCGTCATGCGGCCGCGGTGCAGCACGAGTATCCGGTCCGACATCGCCAGCAGCTCCGGCATCTCCGACGTGATGAGCAGGATCGCAAGCCCGTCCGCCGTCCACCGGTTCATCAGCTCGTAAATCTCGTGCTTCGCGCCGACATCGACGCCGCGCGTGGGCTCGTCGAGAAGCAACACCCTCGGTTTCGTCTCCAGCCATTTCGCAAGCACGACTTTCTGCTGGTTGCCGCCGGAGAGAGATCCCGCCGGCTGATCCAGCGAGTGGACGCGGATTCCCAATGCGGATCGATATTGCTCCGCCACGGCCCGCTCCTTCCGCGTGTTCATATGTCCACACTTTATAAAGTGTGGACATGCGGCCAGCGTGATGTTTCGGCACACGCTCATATCCAAGATGAGTCCGGTTTCCTTCCGGTCGTTGGTCAGAAGGGCCATGCCCTGCTCGATCGAACGCGCAGGCGACGCGACGCTGAATCGTGCGCCTCCCAGCATGACTTCGCCGGACACGCGCGGGCCGAACCCGCCGAACAGACCCATGAGCAGATCCGAATTTCCGGAGCCCTGCAGTCCCGCGACGCCGAGGATCTCGCCCGACCTCACCGTGAACGAAACATCCTCAACGGCCCACCGCCGGGCACTCGACGGATGCGGCACGCTGAAATTCCGCACCGAAAGCTGCGGCTCGCCCGGCCGCGCCGCGCGCGCCGGGAACTGGCCCGACAGCTCGCGCCCGACCATCCACCGCACCAGCTCATCGCGCGGAAGTTCCGCCGCTGCCGAAGTTCCAATCCAGCGTCCGTCCCGCAACACCGTGATCCGGTCTGCCAGCCGGTAGATTTCCTCCATGCGATGCGTGATATACACGATCGCGCGGCCCCGCTTCTTGAGCTCCGGGATGACCGCGAACAGGCGCTCTGCTTCCACGTCGTTCAGCGCGCTCGTCGGCTCGTCCATGACGATGATCCGCGCGTCGCCGGCCAGCGCCTTCGCGATCTCGATCATCTGCTGCACCGCCAGCGGGTACTCGCCGACCGCCTGGTTCACGTCGATATCCAGTGCCAACTGCCGGCAGATTTCGGCCGCGCGCTCCACTTGCGCGCGCCTGCCGACATCGCGGCCGAGGAAGAGATTGTCGAGCACGCTCATCGGGCGGATCAGGGAAAGCTCCTGGTAGATCACGGAAATCCCGCGCGCGCGCGCGTCGTGCGGCGACTTGAAACGGGTCGGCCGGCCGTCGAGGCGGATCTCGCCGTCGAAGTCGGCGTGAACGCCGGCCAGGATTTTGATCAACGTGCTTTTGCCCGCGCCGTTCTCGCCGGCGATGACGTGGACTTCTCCCGGGCGCAGGTCGAACCGGACATCCTCCAGCACTCGAACGCCGGAGAACGTCTTGCCGATGTGCTGCATTTCCAGCATGGGAGCATCGTAGTCGGCAGGCCCAAAAAAAGAAGGGAATTCTCGCGCCGGGCACCCGTTACCAGAGCACGGACACGGCCGCGACGAGGCTGTCCGAGTCGGACCCGGTGTCCTCCTGCGCCCGGGCCCCGACGTAGGCGATCTTCATCCCAACGGATTTGCTGAAGGGGTAC
>CAYQYB010000325.1:0-2705 GCA_964421535.1 uncultured Verrucomicrobiota bacterium
GACGACCTCCAGCTCTTCACGCTCAACATCGAATTCGACTACGACAAGGCGGTGCTGAAGCCGCAGTACTTCGACAAGCTCGACGTGATCGTCAAGGTCCTCCAGCGTGATCCCGGCGCCACGGCGCGCATTGAAGGGCACGCCGACAAGCGCAAGACCTCAAAGCATGAGTACAATATCAGGCTGTCGGAGCGTCGGGCAAAGTCTGTCCTCGATTACCTGGTGGAAGTCGGCGGGATTGATCAGGCCCGCCTGACCTACAAGGGCTATGGCTTCACACGTCCGGTGGCGCCGAACGATACCGAGGAGAATATGCAGAAGAACCGGCGCACCGAGATCTACATCCGCGGCAGCAACCAGCAGGGTGACACGGCTACGACCACCCCCATGGTTGTTCCGGATGACCAGAAGGCCAAGGACGACGCGACCAAGGCCGCGACGGAAGCCGGCCTCAAGTAGGATTTCAGCCTGCGCAGGAACGCCCCGAAAGGGGCGTTTCTGCTTTTGGGGGAGTGGATTCCATGCCCATTCGCGAGTACGGCTGCCGCGACGAAAAGACAAGTTGCCCGTTTTGCAGTGAGGGATTCGAGCAGCTTGAAAAGATTGAGGAGGAACCGCTGAAGTCCTGCCCGAAATGCGGCGCGCCCGTGGTTCGCCTGATCTCGCCGCCATCCTTTGGCGCATCGAAAAGCAATTTCGACGACCGCGCGAAGGCAAAGGGCTTTCACAAGCTCAAGAGGCTCGGGCACGGCGAGTACGAGAAGCAGTACTGATCGAAGGGGTTCTCCCGATTCCGCACGTCAGAGCGTCTTCCAGACCGGATTTTGAAAGCAAAACGCCCGCCGGGCAAGAGAGCCGGCGGGCGTTTCAAGTTGGTAGCGGGGGTTGGATTTGAACCAACGACCTTCAGGTTATGAGCCTGACGAGCGGCCTCTTTCTTTCGTCAGAATGTGCCAATATATTGACATTTCTTGAAATACTGGCACCCTGAAAACCGAAAACTTTGGTACCTTCTTTGGCATTTCGGGGTCGGGAACACGCCCGGATTCATCCTCGTTAGCCGGAGCTAATCCAGAGGGAGGATTGCCATGCCGCTTGAACTGAGACCTGACTCGCAATACTGGTACGGCCGCTACAAGGTGCACGGTCGCCGCGTCTGCGTCAGCCTTGAGATCCCCGTCGACGGTAAGCGCCCGGCTTCACTCCGCAAGCAAGGCGATGCAAAGTTTGAGGCGTCCCGGCTCGCGGCCAAGAACAAGCTCGACGCCCTCACCGAAGAGTCGCATTCGCACCGGGACGCGACCTACCTTGTGGAACGGCTCTACGAGATCAAGACCGGGGAGACTATCCAGTCGCCGACGCTCAAGGAGCTTCCCGCCGCCTGGCTGAAGGTCCCCCGCCGCCGGCCGCTCAATCCGCGCTACGCTCTACAGTGCAACGCCACGCTTACGCGCTTCGCGAAGTTCGTCCGGGGCAAGAACGCGAAGGTGATGGAACTCGCGGGGGTGACGCGCCAACTCGCCGCCGACTTCATGACCGCAGAGGAAGAGCGCGGCATTACGTCCAAGACGTGGAACGACGTACTGAAGCTCATGCGCGCTGTCTGCAAGTACCTTCTCCCCCCGGGCAGTATCAACCCGTTCGGGCGCATACCGACACGCGAGGTGGAAACGGTGTTCCGCAAACCGTTCACGCCCGAGGAACTTCAGAGGATCACCGACGCCGCCCGCGAGGACGATTTTACGCGGCCTATCCTCATCACCGGAATATGTACCGCCATGCGGCGGGGAGATTGCTGTCTCCTCCGCTGGAAGGACGTTGATCTCAAGAAGCGATTCATCACGGTGAAGACCAACAAGACCGGTCAGACCGTCACCATCCCGATCTTCCCGTTACTCTACGACGAACTCGCCGCCCGGAAGCAGACGGGCGACTACGTCTTTCCCGAACAGGCGACGATGTACCGGGAAAACCCGGACGGCATAACTTGGCGGGTGCAGAAGATCCTCACGACGGCCTTCACGACGAAGGCAGACGGGAAAGCGCTCCCGAAGCTATCCGAGAAGGAAACGCGCCGCAAGGTCCACGAGTACCTTGCCCAACTGCCGACGACCGATAAGACCGCCCGCATGCGCCGCGTCTTCGACCTCTACATGGACCAGAAGCGCCCCAAGGAGATCATGCAAGCCGCAGGCGTGAGTAAGGGCTCTGTCTTCGGCTACCTCAACGCGATTGAAGCCGCGACCGGCTCCCGCGTCTTGCGCGGCGAGAAGGACCAGCGCAGTACGACGGCGCGTGTCCGCACCGACAAGACCATCCTTCACGCCGAGCGCGCGGGCGGCACACGCCGCGCCTCGACGCGCGACTTCCACAGCTTTCGGGTAACTTGGGTCACTATTGCGCTGACTGCGGGCGTTCCCCTGGAGCTCGTGCAGAAGGTCACTGGCCACCGGACGGCCGACATTGTCTTGAAGCACTACTTCCAGCCCGGCCGTGAGGACTTCCGCCGCACGATCCAAGCCGCCATGCCCAAGATGCTCGTCTCCACGCAGAAGCCTTACGCCACCAACGCCAGCGCAGGAGAGTGCCTGCACATGGCGCTGACCGAACTGGAAGCGATGACCACGCGCGACTGGAAGGAGAAGCGGGACCTGATCGCCAACCTCGTCCACCCCGATTTCGCGCCGAATATCCCCGATGCGCTG
>CAYQYB010000326.1:0-2674 GCA_964421535.1 uncultured Verrucomicrobiota bacterium
CGGGATCATTTCAGCCTTCGCAAACTCAGGATTTTCCGCATGCGGCTCTGCAGGTCCTCGATCCGGACCGGCTTCGTCACATACCCCTCGCAGTACAGACCCGACGCCTCGATCTTCGATTCGTCATCATGCTTCGCGCTGAGCATCAAGACCGGAATCGTCATCGTCTTGTGGTTCTTCTTCAACTCTTCCAGCACTTTGAACCCGTCCATCACCGGCATGATGATATCCAGGATGATCAGATGCGGCTTGAAGCGTTCCGCCAGGTACAAGCCGTCCTCCCCGGATGACGCGACCTTCACGCTGTAGCTTCCCCGCGCCTCCAGGTTGGCCTTGATGAAGAAGCAAAGGTCCTTTTCGTCGTCGATGATGAGTATCCGGTTCTTCTTCATGGCGTCATCCCCGTTCGGCCAACTGTAGTATAACCCTTGCCCTTGTCCCCTTGCCCATCTCGCTCTCGATCTTCAAGTCGCCATTGTGATGTTCCACGATGGTTTTTGCAACAGAGAGTCCAAGGCCGGTGCCCTTCTGATCTCGCTTCGTTGTGAAAAACGGCTCAAAGAGATGATGCAGATTCTCGGGCGGTATGCCAATGCCGGTGTCGGCGACTTCAATCATGCAGCTCCCCGCGGGGTAGGCTTTCGACCTGGGATGCCGCGAAACAGCCACCCGGACCTGCCCCCCGTGCTCCAGAGATTCGACGGCGTTCGCCAGGAGGTTGAACAGGACCTGCTGTATCCGGTTCCTGTCGACTTTCACGGACATCGCCTCCGCCGCATAGTCCGCCCCGATCTTCACGTCACGGGATTTGATGCCGTACCGGAAGAGTGAGAGCGTGTCCTTCACAAGCTCGTTTGGATCCGTCAGCTCAAGCTGCAGACTGGATGGCTTCGCAAACTTCAGAATGTCATCCACGATCTGCGCGGCGCGAAGCGCCGCCTCCTTGATCTTGGAAATGACCTTCCGGACCTCAGCGTCCGCCTTCTTCTCGTTGACCTCCAGGAATTCGATGCCTCCGATGACAATGCCCAGGGGATTCTTCATCTCATGCGCAATGCCGGAGGAAAACCGCCCGAGCGCCGCCAGCTTCTCCGACTGCATCAGGCTCCTCTGCGCCTCGTCCAGTTCCGTCTCGGTCCGGCGAAGAGCGGCCTCCGCACGGCGCCGGTCTCGGCGCTCCTTGGCCTCCCGCAGCTCTCTCTGAATAGCAGGAACCAGGCGGGCAAGATTCTCCTTTCGAACGCAGTCCGCCGCACCAGCGCGTATGGCTGCGACGGACGTGTCTTCGTCGCCTGTGTCGGATACGATGACTACAGGCATGTCGAGCCCGATCTCCCGTATGATGCGGATCGCCGTCAGTCCGCTGAACTGGGGCATGGCGTAGTTGGCAATCACAACGTCCCAGTGCCTCCTGGGTATCGCGGCAAGCATGGCCTCCATGGTGTCGACCCGCTCGGATGCAAAGGACAGCTTGTTTTTTTGCAGTTCGCGGAAGATCGGCAGGGCATCGCCGTCGGACTTCTCGACAATCAGTATGTGGAGTTGCGAAGTCATCCAACACAACCAACCCAATTCATGAAACAGCGGCGGCATCCTACCCGCAGGCGCGAAGGCTGACAACTTTCTTTCCTTGACGCGCTCCGGGTCAAAAAAAGCGCGTTGTAGAACTGGACCGTTGTCGAGAGAACGTGTATTAAAATGTTTTACTGAAGCAGGCCTGCGCCAGGAAGAAATCAAGGTGGTGCGGGAGAAACCAAGGAATAAGCCCGTGATGAGCAGAGCCATCCAGGCAATGCTGGTGGTGGGTGTTTTGTTTTTCTCACCCGCCATCCCTGCTTTGGCTGCGCCTCCAAGCGATCAGGCAAAGGCCGAGAAGCTTAAGAGGCCGATCATGTCGGTCACGTACGCCGAAATCCAGGGCAAGGTGTTTCTGGCAAGCTCCCGGCAAGGCGAAGAGGAAGAACCCGCCAGGAATGTGAGAGTCCAGGTCCGGGATATCGAGAACGACGAACTCCTGCGCGAGGCCTATACCGACAAGGAAGGTTACTACAGCCTGCCGAAGCTGGAGCCGGCGGAGTACCTGATGCTGATCGGGGCGTTCAAGATCCAGCTGGTTGTGAAACCCGAAACACAATCGCTCACGGAGCTTCCGAAGATCCTGATCGTCATCCTTCCGGAAGAGATGGTTCAGACGCGGCAGAGATAACTCGCGAATCGCCGCCCCGCGATGAACGGCCCCCCCGCCACTGAAGTTGCGGCTTCTAGAAACGCCCCTTCATCCCGAACTGGAACAGGAGGCCGGAGAAGTCGACTTCGTCCTCGCTGGCAACCCACTCGTTCTTCGTCGTGGCGTCGAAAGGCTGGATGTAGGCGTAGTCGACAGCGAACGTGAAAAGGATATCGAAGCCGACCGAGAGTTGGAGACCGAGGAGCAGTCCCGACGAATCAGAGAAATCGACTTCAGCATCCCCGTACCACTCGGGGCTTGTGAAGTAGCCGAGGCCGAGGTGCGGGCCAAACAGGACGTTCTTCTGGAACTTGAACTGGTAAGCACCGTCCACATTGAGCATCAGGGAGCGGAACCTGTCGTTCACCAGCAGGCCGGCGCCGCCCGTCAGGTCAATGTAAGCATTCCCCGTGTCGATCCCCACGCCGAGCTTCATGTTCGGCACCG
>CAYQYB010000327.1:0-2619 GCA_964421535.1 uncultured Verrucomicrobiota bacterium
TCGTCGCCCGCGCGTGCGCGAACGGCCTCGATCGCTGCCCGGAAGAACGCGTCGTAGTCGCCGGTTGCCGAAGGGAACACGACGTCCCGCAGGTACAGCCTTCCCGAGGGCTGAAGACAGCTTGCGATGGCGGCGAGGGCTCTCGACTTCCAGAAGTCGGGCAGGTGGTGGAGCGCGAGCTGGGTGACGATCCCGTTCACCGGGTGAGGGGGGCGGAATCCGGACAGGAATCCGCCGTCGGCAAAGGTCACGTTGACGATGTTCCTCCGGCTCGCCTTCTGGCGGGCGTACTCCAGCATGGCCGCGGAGACGTCGGAGGCATAGACGTGTTGGGCCGCGGCGGCGAGGGCAAGGGCGCATTCTCCCGCGCCCGTTCCGATTTCCCATACGGTTGACCCCGATGAGACGGCCAGGGCGGCGCGGATTTCTCCGGCTTCTTTCTGAACATCGCGCAGCCTCCCCATGCGCTCGTCGTAAGCGCGCGCCTGGGCCGGGTCCCGATAGTCCGTGCCGACCTGCACCGTCTCGTCATACTGCCAGGGAGGGTTCATTCTGAGAGCTCCTGTGTGTCACGGGCGAGGCGGGGAAGACCGTCCGCGGGTATTCGATAGTCTGGAGGCATTGGTTCGCCGCTTCTTCTCGGTTTCGCGATGTTTCACCTGGATGACAAGGTTCGGCTTGATGCCGGCGAGCGCGGGAAGGACATGATTCAGAACCTGCTCTGCCGTCATCCGGAACTTGCGTCCACGCGAACTGACTTTCATCCATCCCTTCTTGTCCCGGTAATACCGCTCTGTGAAGGTTCTCGTGCCCATCAGTATGATGTAGCTGTCGTTGGTCAGCTTCATGACGTCGCCCTGCGCGTTCGTGATCCGTGTTGTTTGTATCCCTCTGCGGCAAGAATACTGAAAACTCCAGGCCGGTCACGACTCATATAGCGAGACGTCAAAGGGTTGCGGTTGTGAAGAACGCGTCCAGCGCTTTCGCCGCGGCGACCGCCGCGGCGAGACTCGCGGAGTCTTCCGGAATATCGAGCTTCTTCACGCCGCTCCGGCCGATCACGATCAAGGTCGATCGGATCGCCGTTTCTGCTTCGAGGCGCCTGAGCGCGAGGCGGTACAGGTTCAGCTGGAGGTTGTACTTCTTCCGGAGGGCCGAGTCAGGCTCGTCGCTGAATTTGTAATCGATGACGTGCAGCGCGCCGTCCGCGCTCTTGAACACGAGGTCCATGGTTCCGTCGACGATCAGCCTCGTGCCCTTGTCCTCCAGCAGCATCGCGAACGGCCACTCGATCCGCGCATCGGCCGAGCCCTCGAGCATATTCGCCATCAGGTCCGCGGCGTTCTTTAGCCGCCTCTTCAGATCGGCAATGTCCCGGTCGGAGAGGTGGTTCTCGAGGGCGCCGGCTTCGGCGAGCGCCGCCACGTCGCCGTGCCAGCCGTCGAGGGCCAGCTGCTCGAGAGCGGCATGGCCCGCCGTTCCGAAATCGGCGTAGGAGCCCGCGATGTCCGTGTCGCGCGTGGGCGGGGCGTCGTCGCCCGCGCTCTCGGCGTCGCCGGGCAGCTGCCGAGGGCGGGACAGAAACGGATCGAACGCGGCCAGCTTCGTCTTCGCGTATTCGTCCGGATCGCTGTGATAGGAGGAAAGCGTTGTCGCGGGGAACCGGAGGACGCGCGGCGCCGCGACTGCCGCGGGATACTGCCGCGTTGCCGCGTCAAACAGCGGCTCGAGCGCGGTTGGCTCGAGCGTCCCGGCCGCGGGCCCGCCGGCAAGGCCTTGCGCGTCTTTCCCGATGTCGGCGTAGGGGATCTGCCGCAGCCGTTTCCGCGCCGGCTCGCTTTCCGCGAGAAGCTTTTAGACTTCCGCCCGCCACTCGGCGGGCTTCCGGTCGCCCGCCGCGCCGGAAAGCACAACGAGGTCGCGCGCGCGGGTCATGGCGACGTAAAACACGTTCCTGGCTTCCGCCGCCCGCACGTCGCGCAGGGCCTCGCGGGCTTTCTCGAATCCCGGCGTCAGCGTTTTCTCGCGCGCGATGTCCTCGGTCTTGATGAGCAGACGGGCGTTCGTTTCCTCCTGGCCGTCCAGCAAGGCCCATGGCGAGTCGCCGGACGGATTGCACGACAGCTCGGGCACGAAGACGACGCGCGACGTAAGCCCCTTGGCCCCGTGGATGGTCATGATCGTGACCGCGTTCTGCTCGGGGTCGAGCAGCGCGGCCTCGGGAATGTCCGGCGGCGTCTCCGCGTATTTCTCGAGCCTGCCGACGACGTCGGCCAGAAGCACGGTGCCGCCGCGCTCGGCGCGGCGGATCCAGTCGATCAGCTTCCGCAGGTTCGCAACCCTCTGCGAGCCGCGGAACGTTCCGGAAATCACCGCGTCGTAGCCGGTCCGCAGGATCAGCTCGCGGAGGATCTCCGAGGCAAGGCACCAGCCGGTCTTCGCGCGGAATTCGGCGATGATTATGCGCGCGCGTCCGAGCCGTCGGGCCTGTTCCTCCGGCAGCAGCTTCTCGCTGTCCGCGGAAAGTACGGCCTGGCCGAAAAGGGATTCGTCGAACGAAAGGTCCCGCCATCCAAGCTTCAGGATCGAGTCGTCCGACAGGCCGACCCACGGCGAGCG
>CAYQYB010000328.1:0-2618 GCA_964421535.1 uncultured Verrucomicrobiota bacterium
CGCGAAACAACGGCTTGCTGGTCGCGATATTCGACGCTGCCCGCACCTTTGGAAGATACGATTTCGCCGAGCTTCAGCTTGGACTCAGCGAGCTCATTGGTGAGGCGGTTCATCTCTTGGGTGTATTTAATCGTCGCCTGATAGGCTTTCGCCTCTATTTCAGAGATCTTCCCAGTCACCTGCATGTTCTTGATCTTGGCGCTTTCGAGCTCGTCCTGAGCTGACGCAAGTTGGTCCAGAACCTTCTTTGTCTCCGCGGCCTGCTTTTCGCTTTCCTGCAGGGCCGTGGTCACTCCGTCGATCTCAGTAATGACCTCGCGTAGCTTCAGGCTGCGGAGGGAAAGGATTTCGCGATTGAGTTTCTTCTGATGTTCGTAGGCTGTGGCGATCGGATCGTTCAGCTTGTTATATGCGTCGACCGCGTCCCAGATCGGGGTGACGATGTTCTGGTAGATCGAGTCGCCAATGGCTGTTCCGATCCCGAGACCGACCCCCGCTGCGCCGAGCTTCTGTGTAAGCGCGGAAAGCGCCTCCAAGGCGTCAGCGGATGCCCCCCGAATCTTGGCGATTCCCTCCACTGCGCCCGCGAGACCGACCAGGCTGCCGTGCGCGGCTTGGTTGATGCCCTGGACTGTTTCACGCATCGTCGACAGCTTCGCCTGGGCCGACGCGGCCTCATCCCCCATTGCCTTGACCCCACCGGCGTAGATTTTGAACTGCTCGCCGTCTACGATCTTCTCGGGCATCCGGATCTGCTTCAGTGCTGTATCCGTTTCAGCCGCTTTCGCTTTGACCTGGTCGAGATCGCGACTAACGTCCGGCCCGCCCGATCCTGTGCGCTCGGTGTTGATCTCGATTGAATATCTCTCGTCAGCCATCTCAGTTCCGTCCCATGATTCCGTTCGACCAGCTCTTCAGCGCGTCGACAATGCTGTTCAGCAGCGCGTCCCTGTTTGGCAACACCTCGGCATCCGGTTGCTGTGTCACACTCTTCACCAGCCAGAAGTAGATCCCGGCCGGACGTATTGTCCGCTGCCGCCGCGATCCATCCTTGCGCGGTGCACCGGTCGGCTTCGTCACCGCATCCGGGGCGACGAGCGCCGGCCGCCAACAGCCCCGGGCCTCGTCGAACGCGAACATGAATTTCAATGCGACGCCGACGGTCCCGGCACGCCGACCATAGGCGTTGGAGTTGGCCGGGATCGTGAGATGCCGGACGTTCACCGGGCGAATTGTCCCGCCCTGCAGGCGCTGACGGACCGCCGGATGCGAGATGGTCGCCTCGACGCCTGATTCAGTCGGGGTGAAGCTGGTCGCGTCTGCAAACTTCATGTAGAGGTCCGACGGCTGCGCGCCGAGCGAAAAGGCCGACCGGTGGGCTGCCGGATTTGCATTCCGCGCCGCAAAGTGCTCTTTCAACGCCTTAACCGCCGCAACCCCGATCGGATCTCGGTAGTCCTTCGCGTCGAGGGATGCGATGAGCTTTCTCAGCCGCGGCGACGGCGGCTCTTTGAATGTGACTCCGTAGGATGGCATCAGAGCATCTCCAGCACGCCGTCCACGACGCGCGCCTGTCCGCCCATCGACTTGACTATGGCGTCCTGGATGGATTTCGAGAGCCCCTCCAGGCCAAACCCGCCAGGTTTCAGAGTAAGTTCCAGCGGCTTCGCTGAGAACGATTCCTCGATGACGCCGAGCTCGATCGCTTCGGCGCGCGAGACGGGCTTCGTCCGCATGCCGGAGTTGTAGTCGAACGGCGGATACGGATCGCCAAAGCGGTTGAAGCCTCCCTCGTCGATCGTCCGCGTCCAGATCGGATCGTCAACGGCCGCGATCATGCGCCCGCCGCCGAAGAAGCGCCCTCCGGCGTCGCGCCACTTCAGCGGCCAGTTGCGCTGCTTCTGCGAGTAGAAGTTGCCGGCGCGGTAAAGCTCGTTCGCCGGAAAGGCGTCCAGTGCCGTCCTGGAGTTCGCCTGCAGGGCCTGCCCGAGGTTCTGAGCCTTCGCCACGTTCATATCGGCGATGAGCGTCAGCCTCGCATCGGACGAAAGGTCCTGCAGGGTCCCTTCATTGCCAGGCTCCGGGAGATAGCCGATCGACCGCAGGAACCGGCCGAGTTCCTCAGAGAACCTGGCCGAGTCCATGTAGGTCCCCGGCGCGCCGCCGGCCGCCTGCGGGTTTACCATCCGGGTGATCAGATCAGACGCGCGCTGCAGGAAGGGGACATTCTGGACGCGCGCCGAGAAAAATGCGTACCGCTTCAACTGCGCGCCGAGTTGCTCAAGTTCAGACGCCGTAGCCGCCGTCGGCAGAAGCTGTTTTTTTTTCAGCTCTGCGATCGCTTCCGCGAACGGGACTGGACGGTCGAAAGGCATTACTTCGCAGCCCTCACTTCCCACATCGACACCGGAAGGCGCGATACATTCCCCGTTTCGTCCATTGTCGGACTCGGGTTGCTGTTGTTTGCCGGGGACTGTTTCAGCCAGCCTCGATGAATCCAGATCCCCCCTGTGGGCGGAGCGAACGGAGAATCCACTTTTTTTCCGCCTGAAACGTTTTTCACGCGGCCCTTGAACGGAGTTGAAAGGATGAACCAGTTTCTCTCGCTCGGGTACCAT
>CAYQYB010000329.1:0-2593 GCA_964421535.1 uncultured Verrucomicrobiota bacterium
ATCCGCGGCCGGCCGTCCAATTCCCTTGCCGAAGTCATCCACGTCTTGTTGCTTCCCGCGTCAATGCACGGCGAGTTCGTCGCGAGGCGAAAGTCGCCGGAGGCGGCCGCCGCGAAACGCGGCTCGTTCGTGAAATTGCCCGCGCCTGACTCCGGCTGAGGAAACGTGCACGTCCGGTTCAGCGTGGAGTTGAAGAAGTTCTGCCGGCCTTCCGCCGTCTGCGCCGGCGATGCGGTGTTGCTGTAAATCACGCAATTGGCGGAACTTCCGTAACAGATCCCGCCGGCGTAGTTCGCGGAGTTTCCCGCCACGGTGCAGTTCTCGAGCGAACCGCCGTTCAGGAAATACGTCCCGCCGCCGCCCTCGTTGGCCGAGTTGCCGACGATGAGGCAGTTCCGGATCGCGCCGTCGTACAAGCCGCCGCCGCTGTTCGCCGCCGTGTTGCCGCGCAGGATGCAGCGCTCGACCACGCCGTTGTATGTGCCGCCGCCGTAGGTCGCCGAGTTGCTCTCAATCACGCAGTTGGTGATGTAGCTCCAGTAAACGCCGCCGCCGTTCGTGGAATAGTTGCCGCGAATCACGCAATCGCGCGCGCGACTTTCGTACAGCCCGCCGCCGCCCCAGCCGTAGTTGGTGTTGTTGAGGATCTGCGAATCGATGGCCATCCCCGTGAGCACGCCGCCGCCGTAGCCCGTCCCTGTGTTGTTGCTCACCACGCAGTTGTAGAGGATCACCCCGCAGGTCCCCCCGCCCCAGTTCGCGCGGTTTCCGGTTACCGTGCAGTTCGACATCGAACAGCTGTACGCCCCGCCGCCGCTCCATGCGTACCCGCCCCACGCTGAATTGCCGACCAGCGTGCAGTGAGTCAGCCAGAGGTTCGTCCGCCCGTACGCGCCGCCGCCATGAAACGCGCCGCACCCGGTGATAATGCAGTTCGAAACCATCGAGCCGGGCTCGCCCCACACGCCGCCGCCCGACTGCTCCTCCCAGACATAGTCGCCTGAAATCCGCGTGTAGCCGTTCGTCAGAGTGAAACCCGACAGCACCGCGCCGTTCGTCACGTACGCGCACCGGACCGCCGCGTTGCCCAGCCCACCGACGCCTCGGATCGTCGTGTTCGTGGGGCCGGTCCAACTCCTGACCGTGATCGGTTTCGTGATCGCGATCCGGTTCGTCATCTGGCCGAACACCACGCGCCCGCCGGAGTCGTAGAGCCCGTTCGTGACGATCACCGTGTCGCCCGGCCCCGCCGCGTCGATCGCGATTTGAATATTCGTCGCGGCTTTCTGCCACGTGTCGTACGGCGACGTGTTGCTGCCCGCCGCCGCCACGTAAAGAATGGCGCCCGCGGCCGAAGAAGCCGCGAGACACACCACGAGCATTGTAAGGAGAACGCGAATCACCAGAAGACCTCCTGAACAACCGATGCGACTGAACGGATTAGCAGAAATGGCGCTCCAAGTCACGCCAATACCGGGACTGATCCCACGGAACAGCGAGACGATTGACCGATGACAAACCGGCGGCAACGTTGTAAAAGGGACCCATGCAGATCGAAGTAGCCATCAGCGACTGGCCGGAATACGAACTTCTGGACTCCGGCGACTGCCGGAAGCTGGAACGGTTCGGCAAGCACGTCGTCATCCGCGGCGAGCCGAAGGCGTGGTGGAAGCCCGACCTGCAGGAGGCGGAGTGGAGCCGGGCCGTCGCGGTCCACGAGGAGCGCAGGGGCTGGAATCTCCGCGGCCACGTCTCCCGCGAGTGGCCTTTGAAGTTCGATGATCTCACGGTCCAGGCCCGCTTCACCGAGACCTCGAAACACGTCGGCGTTTTCCCTGAGCAGTCTCCGCACTGGCGCTGGATGCAGAACAAGATCCGGCAGTCGCGCGGAAAGACGGAGCCAAACGTCCTGAACCTGTTTGGCTACACCGGCGTCGCCTCGCTCGTCGCCGCCGCGGCCGGCTGCTCCGTGACGCACGTCGACGCCTCGAAGCCGGCGATCACGTGGGCGCGGACCAATCAGCAACTCTCCAATCTCAACCTGTCGCCCATCCGATGGATCCTGGACGATGCCACGAAGTACGTGAAGCGCGAGATCCGGCGCGGCGTCCGCTACGACGGCATCCTGCTCGATCCCCCATCGTTCGGCCGCGGCCCGAACCGCGAGCTGTGGAAAGTGGAAAAACAGCTGACGGACCTTCTCGACATCTGCCGGCAGGTGCTGAGCGACCACCCGCTGTTCATCATCCTCACGATGTACAACATCGAAGCGTCGTCGCTGATGATCGGGAACCTCCTGGGTGACACCATGCGCGGTCACGGCGGAAAAGTCTCCGTAGGCGAACTCGCGCTCAAGCACAAGCACTCCGAGCGGCTCCTGCCGCTGTCGATCTTCGGGCGCTGGGAGAGCGTGTAGAGCCTCCCTGTCCGGTTTTTCCAAACCTTGGAAAATTTCCGCGTCGTTTTTCCAAACCTTGGAGGATTCCGACATTTAGTAGACGCGATTTCGAAATCGCGTCTACGGCAGCCGCGCGCGGACGCGGTATATGCACGCCGGCTGAGCCGGGTTGTAGTCTCTGACCAGAATATCCCA
>CAYQYB010000330.1:0-2593 GCA_964421535.1 uncultured Verrucomicrobiota bacterium
GTAGCGCTCGATGTTCGTGCGCACGCGTTCGGGAGGATTGAAATCGAGGACGTGTTCAAACTCGGACAGGGCCGTGTCATACTGCCCCATCGCCACGCACGTTCGCGCGAGCTCGAGCCGTGCGCGCTGATTGCCGGGGTTGATGGCGAGAACGCGCTCAAAGGCAAACCGCGCGTGGGACAGCTTCCCGACCTGGAGCGCGGACATCCCCAACCCGAAGTTGATGTCCTCGCTGTCGGGGTGCTCGCGAACGAGCTGGCTGAAGAGGTTGTAGGCTTCCTCGAAATGCTCGGCTTCGTACGCCGCCCACCCCTCGCCCGAGATGCCGCTTTTTCCGGCCCCCGCGCCGGATGACAACAGCATCAACGCAAAAACGCCCGCAAGCAGTCTGCGATTCAATGCCCCTCCTCGTTTTGGCAGGCCACGATGCATTATTCACTTATTCCGAGCGTCCGTAAAGGTGTCCTCTCGTCTGGACGCCCCGCCATGATTCTGCTATGTATGCGGTGAGGTCAAACGCTTTTCATGTCACCTGACAAGAGATCGGCCGAATGTCTCCTTGCGCATCCGTTTCTCGCGTTTTTCGACGAGAAATCCGCCCGCAATCTTGCTGATGGTGCTGAGGTAAAGAGCTACCACGAGGGCGATCGCGTATTCAGCGAGGGCGAGCCCGCCGACAGCATGTACTTGGTTCTGGCGGGTTCAGTGCGCCTCACCAAGAAGGATCCCGCCGGCAAGGACCAGCTTCTCGCCGTCGTCTCCCACGACGATTTCTTCGGGGAGTTCGGCGTGCTGGACGGCAACCCGCGGAGCGCCGGCGCCGTTGCGGCGGTGTCGGACACCGTTCTCGCCCGCCTGCCCCGCGAGCGCGCTCTGCAGGTTTTCAATTCGTCCGGCCAGGGCATGCTCAAGGTCGCGCTGCAGATCATCCGGAAGGTGCGCGACACGAACGATCTCTACGTCAAGGACCACGTGCGCAAGGAGCGAATGACCTTGGTCGGCGAAATGGCCAGCACGATCATCCACGACCTGCGCAATCCGTTCACGGTGATCCAGCTCTGCACGCAGATGCTCCGCGAGGAGATCAAGCCCGAGTCGCTCGAGAAGTGCGAGCTGATCGAGGCGCAGCTGGAACGCGCGCAGGCGATGGTCGAGGAACTGCTCGAGTTCTCGCGCGGCCGCCCCACCCTGAACCGGAGACCGATCAGTATCGGCGATGTCCTTGAACGCTTCGGCAGTCTTTTCCACGACTACCTCGAAAAGGCGCAGGTCAGCCTGACGATGAAGCCCGTCTCGCGGGTCATTGACGCGGACATGAACAAGATCATCCGGGTCCTGCAGAACCTCGTGAATAACGCCGTGGATGCGTTTGCCGGCAAGGGCGGAGCGATCAGCATACTCTGCCAGGACAAGGGCGATACAGTCATCATCAGCGTTGCCGACAACGGCCCCGGGATCCCTCAGGCTATGCAGGCGATCATGTTCGAGCCGTTTGCAACGCTGGGGAAGAAGAAGGGCATCGGACTCGGGATGGCGATTGCGAAGTCGATCGCTGTCGCGCACGGCGGCGATCTGGCCTTCGAGAGCAAGCCCGGCCAGGGCACGACCTTCTTCATCGAACTGCCGGCGGAGAAGTAGAAACAGGGAGATGTAGTCCGTGCGGTTTCAAATCGTACTTTTCACTTTGGCCCTTCCCTTTTGTCTGTCCGCCGAGAGCGCGACGTGGTACGTGGACGACGTCACGGATCCGTTGGAGGACGGGAGCGTCAGCCATCCCTTCGATGCGATCCAGGAAGGGCTTTCCGCCGCGACCAACGGCGACACGGTTCTGATCCTGGACGGCCTGTACTCGGGTCCCGGCAATCGGGATCTCGATCCGGCGGGAAAATCCATAACGATCGAGTCCGAATCCGGCGCGAGCAACGCCATCATCGACTGCCAGAGCGCCGGCCGCGGGTTCATCTTCCACAGCGGCGAAACCACCAACTGTCGCATTTTGGGACTGCGAATCTGCAACGGTTCCGCGCTCGTCGGCGCCGGCATTGCATGCTTCTCCAACTCGTGCCCGGTGATCGAGAATTGCGAGATCGTGACCAACCGCGCGTGGACGTATTACTACAACATCGTCATCGGCAACACGGACGAACCGTACTACAGCGTGGAAGATGCGGCGGATGGCCGCGGCGGCGGCGGAATTTACTGCGAGTCATCGGAGTTGACCATTCGCGATTGCCTGATCGAGTACAATGAAACCGGGGGCGACGGCGGCGGCATTTGCAGTGTCTCGAACTCCAGCGTGAGGATCGAGGACTGCACGCTGTCCGGCAATCACGCCGCCCTTGCCCGGACAAATACAACACGCACTATTGGAACTCCTGGCGATCCGTTCTACTGGGTCAGCTGGAGCAATCGTGCATGCGGAAGAGGCGGTGGCGTCTACTCGGAAGGCGGCAGTCTCGTTGTCAGTAATTGCACCATCTCGGCGAACGACGCCGGGTTCGGCGGCGGCGTGTATGCGGCATCCAACCTGACTCTGATACTGGAAGGATGCCTTGTGGAAGGGAACACAGCCGTTGACAATGCAACGCCGGCG
>CAYQYB010000331.1:0-2584 GCA_964421535.1 uncultured Verrucomicrobiota bacterium
GCCGGTGTTTTCGCCGGCGAAGGAAACACGCGACACCTTGAAGCCGGTGGCCAGGAGAATCGGCCAGAGCGGCGCGTGCAGCGTGTCCGGGTGGTCGACGACCCTCGGGTTGTGCTTAGACGTCTTCTCGATCAGCCCCCACATGGTCAGCGGGCGGACGCACTGCGTGATGAAGTGATGGCGCGTGGCCAGGTTGCGGCCAAGCTGCCCGTAGTCCATCGCCTCCGCGTCCTTGAGGCCGTGGAACTGCGTGGCCGTGTACAGCAGCATGATGATCATCACGCCGAGGCAGTAGAGGCCGAACTTGATCAGCCGCAGGCCGATGCCGACGTCGACGTTGTAAACGAGGTCCTGGATCTTGGTTTCAAAAGGTTTGGCCATGATGATCCCTTCTTCGTCCGCTCCCGCATACTATGGGCTGACAGCGCCCGGCGCAACGCCGAACATCGAACGCCGAACGCCCAACGCCGAACGGGGCCCCACTTCAGCGTTCTGCGCTTTCCCTCAGCCCGTACTCATTCAGCTTCCTGTGCAGCGTTCTCCGGCTGATCCCGAGCTGAGCCGCCGCCTTTGTCCGGTTGTCGCCATGGTTTTTCAGCGCGTTGATGATGAGCTGCTTCTCCACTTCGTCCAGGGACATGTTCGGCGCCGAAACCGCGCCGGCCCTCGGCTGCACGCCGTCGCGGATCGCGGCGGGGATGTCGCGGACCGTCAGCTTCTCTCCGCGGGAAAGCACGATCATGCGCTCGACGATGTTCCTCAGCTCGCGGACGTTGCCGGGCCACGAGTAGGACGCGAGAATGTCCATCGCGTCGGGCGTGATGCTGTCGACCTTCTTGCCGTTTGCCGCCGCGAGCTCCTTCAGGAAATGCTGGGCGAGGAGAGGAATGTCCCCGGCGCGTTCCCGCAGCGGCGGGATGTGGATGACCACCACGTACAGCCGGTAGAAGAGATCCTCGCGGAACTTGCCCTCGGCGACCATCTTCTTCAGGTCGCGGTTGGTCGCCGCGATCAGGCGCACGTCGGATTCGATCGTCTCCTGGCCGCCGACGCGCTCGAACTTGTGCTCCTCGAGGACGCGCAGGATCTTCACCTGGATGCTCGGGTCGATCTCGCCGATTTCGTCGAGGAACAGCGTTCCGCCGTCGGCCAGCTCGAACCGCCCGCGCCGGCGCTCCGTCGCCCCGGTGAACGCGCCCTTCTCGTGGCCGAACAGCTCGCTCTCCAGCAGGTTCTGGGAAAGCGCCGCGCAATGGACGGGGATGAACGGGCCGCGGGCCTGCGCGCTCAGACGGTGGATCGCGTGCGCGACGAGCTCCTTGCCGGTGCCGCTTTCGCCTTCGACGAGGACGTTCGCGCGGCTCGGGCCCGCCTGGCGGATCGTGTCGAACACCTCCTGCATCGCGGACGACTGGCCGATGATGTGCTCGAGGCCGTACTTGGTGTCCAGCTGCTCGCGCAGCTGGCGGTTCTCCGACTCCATGTCGCGCTCGCGGAGGGCGCGCTGGACAAGCAGGTCGAGGCGGTCGAGGTTCACGGGCTTCGTCAGGAAATCGTACGCGCCGCGCTTCATGGCTTCGACGGCGGTCTCGACCGTGCCGTAGGCGGTCAGCAGGATGCAGACCGGCTGGGGCGTGCGCGCGAGGGCCCTCTGCATGAGGGTCAGGCCGTCGATGCCCGGCATCCGGACGTCGCTGAGCATCACGTCCACGGAATTTTCCGCGAGAAGGTCCATGGCGCGCTGGCCGTTCTCAGCGAGAAGCACGTCGTAGCTCCGCCGAAGGGCGCGGGCGAGCCCGTCGCGGGTGTTCTTCTCGTCGTCCACGACCAGGATCAGGGGCTTCTTCATGGGCTCACTCCGGGTTGCGTCTTGCCCGACGGGCGGTGCGCCTTCAGCAGGCGGATGCGGTGCTCGTCGCGCGGCAGGAAGATGGTGAAGGTGGTGCCGACGCGCGGCTCGCTGTGGACCTCGATCTGCCCGCCGTGGTCGCGGACGATTCGCTGGACGATCATCAGCCCGAGCCCCGAGCCCTCGGATTTCGTCGTGTGATGCGCCTCGAAAATCTGGCTGAGCTCCTCCGGCGCGATGCCCGGCCCGCTGTCCTTGAAAGAGATGGACACGAACCGGTCCGTGCTCGACATGGAAATCTTCAGCAGGCCGCCGTTCGTCATCGCCTGGATGGCGTTGCGGATCACGTTGAAGAACGCCTGCTTGATCTGATTCGCATCGAGCTGCACCGAGGGCAGGTCCTCCGGGCACTCCACCTCGACCAGCACGTCGCGGTCCTTGATCTCGTGCTTGAGGACCGCGAGCGTCTCGCGCAGAACCGCGGCGACGGAGCCGCTTTCCAGGTTCGGCTGCGTCGGCCGGATCGCGCGCAGGAACTGGGTGATGATCTGGTCCAGCCGCGCGACTTCGTTCTTCGAAACATCCACCAGTTCCTTCAGGGCGTTCCGTTTCTCCGGCGGCAGGCTGTCCATCTCGCGCTCGAGCAGCTGCAGGTGGATGTTCAGCGCGTTGAGCGGGTTGCCGATCTCGTGGGCGACGCCGGCGGCGAGAAGCGTCAGCGCGTTCAGCCGCTCG
>CAYQYB010000332.1:0-2578 GCA_964421535.1 uncultured Verrucomicrobiota bacterium
TCATCGCCTTCATGTAGCGGAAGAAGTAGATGCCCACACCGAGCATCAGCACGAAATAGGCGATGATGATAAACCAGTCCGCTCCGTGCAGTCGCGTGGCCGCCAGAACCATTACTTCACCGTTTCCTGAATCCGGAACATCTCCGAGAGCGCCTTCTCCGCCGCGGTCGCGTCCGCGCTTCCGAGAGCCGCGTCGAGCTTCTCAAGCTCTCGCAGCATGCCCCAGGCGATCGCCGAGTTCCATTTCGTCTCGCGTTGTTCGCGAGGCATGGTCCGCAGGTCATCGCGCTTCGCCTCGCGAAGAACCTTGTGCGCCTGCTCGGTGAGCGCCCGGCGCAGGTCCTGGTACTGCAGTTCGAGAGCCACATCCTGGGCGTAGCGGCGGAAGCCGGCGCACTCCTCGCGCACGGCCGTCTGGAGGCCGGCCGGCGCCGTGAAGGGACGCACGCGCGACATTGCCTTCATGAATCGCTCATTTGCCGCCATCGCGCCCGGCAGCACCTCGCGCGTGTAGAAGTCCACGATCTTGTCGTAATCGAAGGGGATCCGCCGCGCTCGCTCGTTGCGCACACTGCTCACGCGCACCGGAACCGGCGAGTCGCCAAGGTAAACCTCCCAACGGTTGAAGTACCCATTGCCATCGGTATCGAACATGCGCACTTCACCGATCGGCCCCTGGCCGGCGAAGTTGCCGATCTGGACCCAGCCTTCCTTTGCGCCGAACAGGTGGATGCGCCCGTCGATCTCGCTGTAGTACAGTTCCCGACGATTCGCGGGGCGATCGGTCCACTCGCGACGCATGTTCCACTTCTGGTTCGGGCCGCCCGTGTTGCCCATGAAGCGGCGCTCCCAGGTCCAGAAAACGCCCTCCCACCGCTGATCCAGAGCCTTGCGAGCCCCGTCCCCGATGGAGATGGTGCTATCCTCGTGTTCCTGCCACGAGAAGCCCGTCTCGACGGCCGGGTAGGTGTCGCAGACGGACCGTGCCGAGTCGAACGGCACGACCTTCGTCACCTGCGGCGGGCGGCGCAGCAGGTTGAAGTGGTCCTGCCCGCGGAACCGGTATGGAGCCGCGCCGATCAGGTTGAACCCGAAGTCGTAGTGCAGAGGCCGGTCCTTGCCGCTCAGGTTGTCAGCGTCGAAGCTGTAACGGATGTTCACCACGCCCATCTGCCCCATGTCCTCGCTCCACGGGCCGCGGTAGCGGTTGGCATCGTTGGCGTAATCGGCATCCGTGCTGGTGTTGTAGCCGATCGGGGCGGCGCTGTAGCGGACGACAACCTCGCTGTAGCCGTCGTGGTCGGTGTCGTAGAAGGCGAACGGGCATTCAGAGATCGGCACCCATTCGCCATGCGTGGGGTCGAACTTGTTCATGTAGATCATGTTGTTGCCGTAGGGGTCGCTCGCGAAGAAGTTCGCCGAGTATTCGTAACCCTTCAGGTCCCACATGAGCCCGTCGCGGTCGAGGTCCATTCCGCACCAGACGGAGCGTAACTCGCCGTTGCCTTCGAAGTAGCGGATGTCCATTTCATCCGGCCGGCCGTCATGGTCGCGGTCGATATAGTCAACGATGCGATCGACCAGGCCGTCACAACCGTAATCCACGACGTAGCAATCCGAATCGGTGTCGCCCCCCTTGGCAACACTGTCGTCCGCATCGTCATCGACGACCCAGACGATGCCGTCGACGGCACCCGTACGCCGCTGGATCTTCTCACGCCGCACGAGCATCAGCAGACGCCCGTCGACATCAAGCGTGAACCGCTCGCCGTCCTTGAGCTGCGCGGCCCGCGCCCACCACGGCTTCGTTTTGAGGTCGAGTACTCCGCCGGCGGCCATGGCCGTTTCGCGCATCCACCAAGGGCCTCGCTGCTCCTGGCCAACCGGCACGAGTCCTGCCGAGGAAAGACCCGGGGCCCCCGAGCACCCGGCGAGCAGCAGCAAGCCCGGGAGAAAGATCAGGAACTGCCGGAAGGGGACAAGCACGCTTCTCAGGTGGCAAGCCATGTCACACATGGGCGGGCATTATAAAACGCTTCTCCGTGAGGTGCACGCCTGGCGACACGCACTGTGTGTGCACACCTCCGGCCGGCGCCCCGGCGTCTTCGCAAGCACCCGTAAGCGCATAGCAGAAGTGTTGCGCACAAGACGTGTTGATCGCGTGGCGACCGTGCGTTACGTTCTACTTCGTTCAGCGGAAAGCACACGCCTGTAAAAGGGGAGGTCCGATGCACTCTGATCTGCAATCCATGTTCGACTTGGCCGGCAAAGTGAGCCTGATCACCGGCGGGGCACGAAATCTCGGCTATGACGCCGCGTCAATTCTCGCCGCAGCCGGAGGCAACCTGGTCATCACATCGCGAGATATCGAAAAGGCCAGGGCCTCAGCCCGGGAACTCGCGGGCCGGTACGCAGTCGACGTGCTGCCGCTCGGGCTCGATCAGTCGGATGCCCGCCAGGTCTCGCAGGCCGCGCAGCAAGCCTTCGACTGGAAGGGACGGCTGGACGTCCTTGTGAACAACGCTGGTGGCGGCTCCGGCAACAGCCCGGGGCACCTCTTCCAGCGGGCCACGGAGGA
>CAYQYB010000333.1:0-2552 GCA_964421535.1 uncultured Verrucomicrobiota bacterium
CCTGAAGTTCAACATCTCCCACGTCGTGCCCATGTCCGTGGAGTGGAAAAGGTCGGACATGTCGGAGGCCACGTAAAACTCGTTCGGATTGACCGGGTTGATGCTGGGGCCGAAGAACGCCCCGCCGCCTCCAACGCCGCGCGAGATCCAGCGGGAGGGCTGTCCGCCCATGGAGGAGTTTGCGCTCAGGCAAAAGAGACTTCCCAGAGCTACGACACGGATTACAGATACAGCTTTACGACGCATACGACACTCGCTCCTGATCTGCAACTCTCAGGAGCATTGGCTGTGCCAATCAGGGGACGGTTTGGGTGCGATTTCTGCAACCTATTACCGATTAAGATGTTGCGAATACGGAATGCTTTCAGACGTGAGAGTCGAGCCGGAAGGATTTCCAGAGATTGAAAAAAAAGGCGCAAAACGCGTTTCCAATAAACTAGAAAGGAAGTCATGCCAGCGGGGACCATTTTACGAAAATTCCCTGGAGACATTTCCACGATCCCAAATCCCGGAATGTCGAGCGGATCAACGGGCTTATCAGGGCTGCGCTCGCGGTCACGGTTCCGTTAATACCCGGCGGCGCAATGCGCGTTCAGGAAAAGAAAAAAGAAAAAGAATCGGGTCGGTGACGGTGCCGGAGGAGCGTCGGCGGTTTACTCCAGACCGCGGGCTTCGAGGTCGGATTCGTCCAGGCCGAAGAAGTGGCCGATCTCGTGGAGGATCGTGGTGCGCACTTCGTCGAGGAATGTCTCCTCATCGCCCTCCGCCATGTCCCAGAGGTTGTTGATGAAAAGAAGGATCTGCGGGGGAAGCGGGTCGCCGCCCGAGGTCTCGTCGGGATAGGGGTCTCCGACGAAGAGCCCGAGGGTGTCGGGTGCCACGCCGTCGTCCATGATCTCCGGCGTCGGCTCCGGCAGGCAGGTCACGGGGATTCCTTCGAGCCGCTCGCGCACCGGCTTCGGCAGGGCCGCGATCGTGGCCTCGGCCTCCTTCTCGGCGATCTTCACCAGATGTTGCCAGCGTCCTGCCATGCCCACAGCATAGCGTCCTCGCGCGGTCCTCTCCAATATTTTTCCTGACGCCCGGCTACGAACAGTCTAAGCTTCGGCCATTCTCCCGGGGGACATATGCCGCTGAAAACAGGTTTCGACAACGAGAAGTACTTGAGCGAGCAGACGGCTGCGATTCTCGAGCGCGTCCAGCGATTCCACAAGCTCTACCTCGAATTCGGCGGCAAGCTCCTGTTCGACTACCACGCGTCCCGCGTCCTGCCGGGCTACGACCCGAACGTCAAGATGCGGCTCCTGCAGCAGCTGAAGGACAAGGCCGACGTCGTCCTCTGCATCTACGCGGGCGACATCGAGCGCAAGAAGGTCCGCGCGGATTTCGGGATCACCTACGACACGGACGCGCTGAAGCTGATCGACGACTTGGGCGAGTGGGGGATCAGCGTCGTCGGCGTGGTCATCACGCGCTACGGCGACCAGCCCGCCGCGAACCAGTTCAGGAACAAGCTGGAGCGCCGCAACATCAAGGTCTACATCCATCGCGCGACCCGCGGCTATCCGATCGACGTGGACCTGATCGTCAGCGACAACGGCTACGGGGCGAACCCGTACATCGAAACGCGGAAGCCCCTCGTCGTCGTCACCGGCCCCGGCCCCGGCAGCGGCAAGCTGGCCACGTGCCTCGGCCAATTGTACCACGAGCACCGGCGCGGCAACCCCGCCGGCTACTCCAAGTTCGAGACCTTCCCGATCTGGAACCTCCCGCTCAAGCATCCCGTGAACGTGGCGTACGAGGCCGCGACGGCCGACATCCGCGACTTCAACCTGATCGACCCGTTCCATCTCGAGGCGTACGGCAAGACGTCGATCAACTACAACCGCGACGTCGACGCCTTTCCTGTGGTCCGCCGCATCCTCGAGCGCATCACGGGCGGCGAGTCCCCGTACAAATCGCCCACGGACATGGGCGTCAACCGCGCCGGGTTCGGGATCGTCGACGACGAGGTCGTGCGCGGCGCCGCGAGGCAGGAGGTGATCCGGCGCTTCTTCCGCTACGCCTGCGAGTACGCGATCGGGTTTGCCGACCGCGAGACCGTCCAGCGCGCCGAGCTGCTCATGGAGGAGCTCGGCGCAAAGCCGGAAGACCGCAAGGTGGTCGTGCCGGCGCGCGAGGCCGCCGTGGAGGCGCAGAAGACGGGCAAGGGAAACGACGGGATCTTCTGCGGCGCCGCGATCGAGCTGCGGGACGGCTCGATCATGGTCGGCAAGAACTCGCCGCTCATGCACGCCGCCTCCAGCCTCGTGCTGAACGCGATCAAGAAGCTCGCGGAGCTGCCGGACAAGATTCACCTGCTGTCGCCGAGCATCATGGCGTCCATCGGAACGCTCAAGAGGGACATCTTCCGGCGCAAGGCCGAGAGCCTGAACCTGGAGGAGACGCTGATCGCCCTGAGCATCAGCTCCACGACCAACCCGATGGCCCAGATGGCGATGGAGAAGCTGAAGGACCTCGCCGGCTGCGAAATGCATATGACGCACATCCCC
>CAYQYB010000334.1:0-2541 GCA_964421535.1 uncultured Verrucomicrobiota bacterium
GCCCCTAGCCGAAGGAGGGCGCCGGTCCCATGCAAAAGAAGAAATTCGAGAGCTACGAGGATTTCCGCGCCCGCTACCAGTCCGAGCTTCCTGAAAACTTCAACTTCGCTTTCGACGTCGTCGATCGCATCGCCGGGGAGGAGCCGGAGCGGCGCGCGATGATCCACGTCGACGACGCCGAAACGCGGCGCGAGTACAACTTCCGATTCTTCAGCGAGGAGTCGTCCCTCCTCGCCGCCGGGCTCGCGAAGCGGGGCATCGGCAAGGGGGACCGCGTCGTCCTGATGCTCTACCGCCGCGTCGAGTTCTGGACGGTCCTGCTCGCCGTCCACAAGCTCGGCGCGGTGGCCGTTCCTCTGCCGGCCAAAGTCAGCGTCAAGGATATCGAATACCGGCTTCAGTTCGGCCAGATCAAGGCCGCCGTCGTGGACGATTCCATGGCCGACAAGGTCGAGGAAGCCCACGCGACGTGCCCCACGCTCCAGCTCGGCGTGCACGTCGGCGACGGCACGCCCCCGAAAGGGTGGATCGACTTCAACACGCTGCGGGCCGACGGAAAAGCCGGCGCCGCCGGGATCAGGAAGAACGCGGGCGGAACGGATCCGATGTTCGTCTTCTTCTCATCCGGCACGACCGGCGCGCCGAAAATGGTCCGGCACGACCACAACTACGCGCTCGGGCATGTCGTGACCGCGATGTACTGGCACGATCTCCGGCCCGATGACATCCACCTCACCATCGCCGACAGCGGCTGGGCGAAGGCGGCCTGGGGCAAGCTTTACGGCCAGTGGATCGCCGGCGCCGCGGTGTTCGTCTACGACTTCCGCGGGAAGTTCGACGCGCACAAGTTCCTCGAGCTGATGGCCAAGCACCGGGTCACCACCTTCTGCGCGCCGCCGACCGTGTACCGCCTGATGATCCATCAGCACCTCAAGCAGTACGACCTCTCGGCGCTCCGCCATTGCACCAGCGCCGGCGAGCTGTTGAACCGCGACATTTACGATGCCTGGAAGAAGGCCACCGGCCTGCCCCTGTACGAGGGCTACGGGCAAACGGAAACAACGCTCCAGATCGCCACGTTCCCGTTCATGAAGATCAAGCCCGGCTCCATGGGACGTCCGTGCCCCGACTGGGATGTTGTCCTGCTGGACGAGAAGGATCAGCCGGCGCTTGTCGGCGAGGAGGCCGAGATCTGCATCCGCCTCAACGGCAAGCGTCCGGTCGGATTCTTCTACGGGTACGACGGCGACCCGGATCTGACCCACAGCGTCATCCGGAACGGGTACTACCACACGGGCGACAAGGCCTACATGGACGCGGACGGCTATTACTGGTTCCTGGGGCGGAACGACGACCTGATCAAGAGCTCCGGCTACCGCATCGGCCCCTTCGAGGTGGAAAGCGTGCTCGCGACGCACCCCGCGGTCCGCGAATCGGCGGTCACCGGCCTGCCCGACGCCGTGCGCGGCCAGATCGTCAAGGCCACCGTCGTGCTGGCGCCCAACTACAAACCTTCCGAGGAGCTGGTGCACGAACTGCAGGAGCACGTGAAGTCCATCACCGCGGGGTACAAGTACCCGCGCATCATCGAGTTCGTGGACGAATTGCCGAAGACCATCAGCGGGAAGATCCGCCGCGCCGAAATCCGCGCGCGCGACGCGCTCACCTACGCGGCGGTGAAGATCGAGAAGGGCATGAAACGATAGCGTTCACCCAAACCGCCTCAGCCCGCCCAGGAAGAAGTACACGCCCAGTCCAACCAGCACAATTCCGCAGCTCACAATCAGGCCGATGTAAACCGGTCGCGGGCAGATTTTCCGGCCCGACGCGACCGCGGCGGCGATGACGCTGTACCAGGCAAGATCCGCGAGAATGTGCCCGGTGTAGAAACTGGCGAGGCCTGCCAAACCGCTCTTGAGCGCAAGCGCCGCAAAGTTCAGCCCGATCGTCGCCCACCAGATCGCCCAGTACGGATTCGAGAGCGACGTGAGAATCCCCGTAAGCACCGGCCCGCGAATAGCGGATGTCGGATCGGCCCGGGAAGTCATGGCCGCATCGGCCACTTTCCGCGCGGTCACAGCCATCTGAATGCCCATCAGGACCAGGAGCGCGCCGCCGCCGATTCCCACAACGCCCATCGTCGTGTTCCGCGTGATCCACGGGCCCAACCCGGCCACGACGGCAACGAGCAGGCAGATTTCGAGAATGGCATGGCCGGCAACAATGAGCGGGCCGGCCTTGAATCCCCGCTTCATCACTTCGCTGATCGTGGCGGTGAGCACGGGCCCCGGCATCAAGGCACCGGACAACGCCACGACAAAAGCGCTCCAGAAAAGGAAGAAGAGCTGGCTCATGATCGTCCCTGGCGAGAAATATAGCCGGCTTTTCAGCCGGGCGAAAGCTTCAGGTCGCGCCGCCCCGCCTCAGCCCAGGTCACAAAGCCCTGCACCGTGATCTCGTTGAAATCCTCGATCAGCAGGTCGGCGTTCTGCAGGATGTGCGGGTCGTGCGTCGTCAGCAGGCCGACCACGCGCATGCCCG
>CAYQYB010000335.1:0-2530 GCA_964421535.1 uncultured Verrucomicrobiota bacterium
AGCGCGAGAAGCGCGGCGACGCGGGCGTCGAGGCGGCGGAAGCGCTCACGGTCTACTGCGATGTCTGCGAGGCCGACCGCCGCGAGCCGTGCCACACCGTCACGACGGGCGACCCGGCCCCGTACCCGCACCCTGAGCGCGCCGTAGCCGCCGCGCTCGCCGCGCGGGGAGGTGAGTGATGCTGACTGCCGAGACTCTGGCCGGAATCCTCGGGAGACCGGTGACGTGCTCGGCCGCGCCGTCCTGGAAGTGCGACGAGTCGGTCCTGCTGGAGAAGGAGAAGTACCCCTTTGCGTACAACAGCGACTGCCGCGGCCGCAGCGTGTTCCGTCCGATGGTTGAAGGGCGCGTCGGGCTTCAGCCGCAGGTGCCGGTGACTCTTCCAACGTACGACGAAGTCGTGGGCCGGGACGGCGTGACTGCGGCGACGTATAACGAGTTTATGCTGGGGCAGTTGAAGCAGGACGCTCTGAACGTTCTGACCGTTCACGCCGAGGTGGAGGGGTGCGTCTGCATGGATATCTTCCGCGATTTCATCCGGCGCGCCAAGTCGTTGGGCTGGAAATTCCTTCCGCTAGGCAGCCTTCTGCCGGCGCCGAATTCGATTCCTGCCTGCCGAATGGAGAAGGGATCCGTTCCGGGCCGCGAGGGATGGGTCGCCGTTCAGGAGTCTTGAGAGGCTTCGGAGGGCGCCGCTTCGTCGGCGCCGAAATGAGTTGCCACGGAGCGCAACCCTCCGGTTCGTCTGTCAGCGTTGTCCCGCAGAGAGCTCCACGATCCTCATGTCGCAGTTCGATATCAGGACAGGCGCGTTGGTGTTGAACCCGTCCCGCGCCAGATCATCAAGGTCTTCTTCGAGCACAACGGCAAACCAGCGGCCGGTCTTTTCGGCCATCAAACCGTTGAGTTCCACGCTGTTCGTTGTGTAGGTCAGGCGCCCGGGCTCGGAATCCATTCCGTAGCGCATTTCGTTGACAACCCGGTACAGCGTGGGGATTCGCCGGGTGTAGAACGCGGCCGACGGCTTGTAGCGGTACATCATCACGACCTGGTCGTCCGGACCCATCTGCACCGCCAGTTCCTTGAAGAGAATCGCGGAATTCCTGTGCAGCTGTGCGTTCATTTCCTTGCCCGCGACCGGGCTCAGAAGGAATGCCATGCCGAGGTAGAACGTCGCGACGACCTTGCCCGCATCCGCCAATGAGGGGGCGCGTTTGAAGACGACAAGCAAAGCAACGATCACAGCCGGCAGAAGGGGCAGGGCACTCAGGGGGCCCGGAACGGCAAGTTTTTCCGGGAAGAAGCCCAGCCAGCCCAGTATCCAGAGAACAGGCAGGGCGAGTCCGAGCACAGGCAGCGGAAGGAAACCGAGCCGCCACAGGCGGCGGTCCGCGCGGGTCCCGTCGAGAGGTTCGGCCACGCCCCAGCGTCCGACGAGCAGGCCGAGCGGCAGGAGGGCCGGCATGATGTAGGACATGAGCTTGCCGGTGCTGGCGCTGAAGAAGCCGATGACAACCAGCGTCCACACGAGCAGGAAGCGGGACGCGGCGTCGGTTTTCAGAACATGCTTCGCCGCCATCGTCCGGACCGTTCGGACGATAAAGAGCGTCCAGGGCGCAAGAAGCAGGGGCAGAACTTTCAGGAAGAACCACGGCGGTTCCGGGTGCGCCTGTTCCTGGCGATTGCCTGTGAATCGAGACAGGTGCTCGTCGATGAAGAAGTACCGGGTGAATCCGGGGTTGTGCTTCTCCAGCTGCCACGTCACAGGGATGATCAGCGCCAGGAAAACGAGCGCCGAGGCGAACAGGGTTGGCGTCCACAGGGTTCGCAGGCGCCGTTCCCAGAGCAGCCACAGGAAGAGAATCGCGGCGGGCAGGACCAGCGCGACAATGCCTTTGGTCATCGTTCCCAGGAAGACGAAGACCGCCGCCGCCAGCAGGCACATGCGCCGCCGGGAATCGGGCGCGTCCGGCTGAAACGCGTTGAAAACCAGGACGCACGTTACCGCGAAACAGACGGAGAGGTAGCTGTCGGGGATGGGCATGGAGAGGGCGAAGAAGAGTCCGAACGCCGTGACGGCCGTAAGCGCGGCGGCGAAGCCGTTCGCGCGGCCCCAGCTCCGTGTCGCGATCAGCAGCCCGGCGAATGCCAGCACGAGCGCCGCGGGGAGGAGCGGCATCCGGACGGCCCAGTCGTGAATTCCAAAAATCTTCAGGGGAACGGCTGAAATCCAGTATGCAAGCGGCGGCTTCTCGTAATAGCGGACGTCCAGAAGTCGCATTTCCATCCATTTTTCGCTCGCCACCATCTCGCGCGGGATCTCGGCGTAGCGCCCCTCGTCGGGGTCGAACAGTCCGCGGTAGAAAATGAGAACAAAGAACGCCGCGCACAGGACCAGCAGGATCCAAAGCCACGGGCGTTCGAGACGTCCGGGCGCGGCAGAGGGATCGTTGTTCGTATCGACCATGATGGGCGGGAGAGTAAACAGAGCGCGAAGATAGGGCAAGCTGATGATTGTGCGGATTCAAGG
>CAYQYB010000336.1:0-2505 GCA_964421535.1 uncultured Verrucomicrobiota bacterium
GTCGACTTGCCCGCCATGTTCGGGCCGGTGATCACGATGAGCTGGTTCTCCAGCCCGTCCAGCAGCGTGTCGTTCGGGACAAAGCGCTCGGCCTCGGACATCTGCTCGATGACCGGGTGCCGGCCGTCCTTGATCCGGATCGTGGTCCCGTCCGTCATCGCGGGCCGCACGTAGTTCAGCGCCAGCGCCCGCTCGGCCAGCGCGCCCAGAACGTCGAATCGCGCGATCGCATCGGCCGACTGCTGGATGCGCGCGGTCTCCCGGACGGCCGCGTTCCGGATCTCCACGAACAGCTCGTATTCGAGTTCGAGCGACCGCTCCTGCGCGCCGAGGATCTTGTTCTCGTACTCCTTCAGCTCCGGCGTGATGAAGCGCTCCGCGTTGACGAGCGTCTGCTTGCGGACGTAATCCGCCGGCGCGGCCTCAAGATTGCTTTTCGTAATTTCAATGTAGTAGCCGAACACCTTGTTGTGCCGGACCTTCAGCGACTTGATGCCGGTCCGCGCCTGCTCGCGCGCCTGGAAATCGGCAAGCCACTTGCGGCCCTCGGTGGCGGCATCTTTCAGCTCGTCCAGCTCCTTGTGGTAGTCCTTGCGGATGATCCCGCCGTCGCGGACCGACACCGGCGGCTCGTCGACGACCGCCTTTTCGATCAGGTCCACCAGCTCCGGCAGCGGCGTGACGGCATCCGCCAGCGAAGCGAGCAGGGGCATCGGATGGCCGGCCGCTTTCTTCTTCAGTTCGGGCAGCGACGCGAGGGAGATGCTGAGGGCTTTCAAGTCGCGGCCGTTCCCGCTCCCCGCGCCGAGGCGCGCAATCAGCCGCTCCAAATCCTTCACCTGCGCCATCGACTCGCGCAGATCGGCGAGCAGCTTGCGGTCCCTGACCAGCGCCTCGACCGCGTCGTGCCGACGGCCGATTTCCTTCAAGTCCATCAGCGGCCTCAGGATCCAGTCGCGCAGGAGCCGGCTGCCCATCGCCGTGCGCGTCGTGTCGAGCACGCGCAGGAGATTCGTCGCCGAACCCGCCCGCCCGGGGCTCCGCGAAGACACGAGGTCCAGGTTCGAAACCGTGGCCTCGTCCAGCAGCATGTAGTCGGACGGGTTCTTGACGGACAGCCGCCGGACGTGCCCGACCTGCCGCCGCAGTTCGTGGGTCACGTAGTGCAGCACGGCGCCGGCCGCCCCGACCGCCGCGGTGCAGCCGTCGCAGCCGAACCCCGTCAGGGAATGCACGCCGAAATGCCGCGTGAGCAGATCCAGCGCCGCGTCCTTCTCGAACGTCCAGTCGTCGTACGGGCTGAGCATCGTGCCGGACACGCCGCCGGTCAGGGAAACGAACGACGGGTCGTCCCTCACCGCCTCCGGGATGACGCACTCGGCCGGCGCGTGGCGCGCGAGGTTGTCCTGGATCGCGGCGAGGCTTTCGCTCTCCTCCACCCAGAACGTTCCGGTCGAAAGATCGAGCAGCGCGAGGCCGAAAACCGCGCCCTGCGGACAGACCCCCGCGAGGAAGTTGTTGCGGGCGGATTCGAGGACGTTCTCCTCGAGGACCGTGCCGGGTGTGACGATGCGCGTGACCTCGCGGCGCACGATGCCCTTGGCCGCGGCCGGATCCTCCATCTGGTCGCAGATGGCGACCTTCCTGCCGGCCTTGATCAGCTTGGCGAGGTAGAAATCGACCGCGTGATACGGCACGCCGCACATGGGCACCGACTGCCGCTTTGTCAGCGCGATGTCGAGGATCTGCGACGCCTCTTTCGCGTCGTCGAAAAACATCTCGTAAAAATCGCCGAGCCGGAAGAAGAGGATCGTGTCGGGCGAAACCTCGCCGCGGATCCGCCGGTACTGCCCCATCATGGGTGTGGTCTGGTCGGTCATTCGCGCTCCGAAAATCGTGCGGACGCAATGTATCGAAAACGACCGGTCTTGTCACGAGGCCGCAACAGGTGTGGCATCCGCTCTACGAGCGGATGTCCCGCTTCGGAGCGGCTCACAGAGCCGCTGCCACACCCGGCACACAAACAAAACGGCCCGCGGATCTCCGCGGGCCGTCGAAAATATCAGCAAGGGGGGTCTCAGTCTTTCTCGCGCTCTTCGTCCATCATGTCGTCCGCCACCTCGCCGTCCTTTTCCTCGGTCTCCTCACCGTCGTTTTCGACCACGGTGCCGACGCGGGTGATATCGTCGAAATCGGAACTGTCTTTGGTCTCGTCGTCCTCGTCCTCGGACTGCTCGGCGCAATCCGGGCAGACGGTCGAGCGGGGAACGCAGATGCGGCAGAACTCCGCGCCGCACATGCTGCATTCCTTCATGTATTCGTCGCCATGGACGGGGCAACCCCCTCCCAGCCCGTACGCATTGGATTCTTCATCAACTGACATGAGAACAACCCTCCGTACCTTCCACACTCGCACCGCGTCAGTACATATACCCGCGCGTTCTTTCCCGTGTAGAGTTTTTTTGCAGGAAAAAAACATCCGGGCCGCCGCGAAATTTATCGGCC
>CAYQYB010000337.1:0-2499 GCA_964421535.1 uncultured Verrucomicrobiota bacterium
CGGGGACAACGCCATGGGCGGTCTCGATGATTCGTCAGCCAGGGCAACGCACGTGGCAAGCAGGAGCAAAACCAGGCAGTTCGTCGAACGATTCATGATCCGTCCTCCTTCATCCGGCAAGGCAGACTGTAAACGAACTGGTTGCGTCCGCCAAGGATTTCGCATATTAGTCAGGCCGCTTTTGACCGGGGAAACATGAGCAGCGAATCCTTTGTACGCCGTACGCACGTCGAGGCATCCGCCGAGGATGTCTTTCTCTGGCACACGCGGCCGGGCGCGTTCGAGCGCCTGGTCCCGCCGTGGTCCAACGTGCGCGTCCTGAACCGGACGGACGGGATCGGCAACGGCGCGCGCGTGGTTCTCCGCGTGAAGAAAGGCCCGCTGAACCTGCCCTGGATCCTCGACCACCGCGACTGCGTCGAGGGCCGGCAGTTTCGCGACGTCCAGGCTTCCGGCCCGTTTCAGCGATGGGAGCACACGCACAGGTTCGAGCCCGACGGCGACCAGGCGTGCTACCTGCAGGACCGCATCGAATACGATCTGCCGTTCGGGCCGATCGGCGAACTGCTCGGGAATGCGTACGTGAAAAGCGAGCTGGAGCGCTGCTTCGTATACCGCCATCGGATCATCAAGACCGACATGAGCGTTCACGCGGCGTACAAGGCCAGGCCCCGGCTTCGCATCCTCGTCAGCGGCTCCGCGGGCCTCATCGGTTCCGCCCTGGTTCCGTTCCTGACGACCGGCGGTCATACGGTCATTCGCCTCACGCGCGGCCCCCGTGTCGGTCTCGAGAACACGATCCCCTGGGAGCCGGACACGGGGCGCATGCACCCGTCCGAGCTCGAAGGATTCGACGCGGTCATTCATCTCGCCGGCGAGAGCCTCGACGCGCTCCGGTGGTCGGACGGGAAGAAGAAACGGATTCGCGACAGCCGGGCCGTGGGCACGAAGCTTCTGAGCGAAACGCTCGCCAGGTTGAAGCGCCCGCCGAAGGTCCTGCTTGCGGCGTCGGCGATCGGTTTTTACGGAAACCGCGGCGGCGAGATTCTCCACGAGGAGAGCGACGCCGGCGCCGGGTTCCTCCCGTCGGTTTGCCGGGAGTGGGAGGCCGCCACGAAGCCCGCCGCGGATGCGGGCATCCGTGTCGTCAACCTGCGCACGGGGATCGTTCTTTCCGCGGCCGGCGGAATGCTGTCGAAGATCATGGCCCCCTTCTGCCTGGGGCTCGGCGGCTCGTTCGGCGCGGGCTGGCAGTACATGAGCTGGATCGCGATCGACGACGTCATCGGGGCGATCTACCACGCGCTGATGACCGACAAGCTCGGCGGACCGGTCAACGTCGTCGGGCCGTACGTTGCCTTGAACCGCGATTTCACCAAGGCTCTCGGCCATGTCCTTGAACGTCCCACCATCTGCCGCGTGCCCGCGATTGTTGCGCGCACGCTGATGGGCGAAGTGGCCGACGAAATGATCCTCGCGAGCGCCCGCGTGGAACCGCGCCGCCTGCTGGACACCGGCTACGTCTTCCACTACCCCGAGCTCGAAGGCGCGCTCCGGCACGTCCTTGGCCGCGCGTGATCGGCTTGCGCACCGACGTCTGCCTGCATCCCGCGGTTTTCCAAACCTTGGAAAAATGGGTGTCTGAATTTCCAAGGCTTGGACATTCCAAATTTCCGGACTGCAACCGCTTGCAACCGCTGTATCTGGCGGTCTACACTCCCGCTCCATGACGCGATCTACCCTCATCACGTTTCTTGGCATCGCACTGGCCCTGTTCTGCCAGACGGAGGCGTACCCCATGATTGAATCCGTTGACGATTCTTCCACTCTGGATCTCTGGACGGCCCGCAAGGCGCCCGGAACGGACCTTGCCCTCTCTCGTGCGCCGGGCCTGAAGGGCTCGTGTCTGTGCATGGACTACGACTTCGGCGACACGCAGGCCTACGTGCTCGCTTCGAAGAGCTTCGCGGCGACGCTTCCGGAGAACTTCGAGTTCGCCTTCTTCATCAAGCGCACCGCGCCGGACAACAGCTTCGAGTTCAAGCTGATCGACGCGGACGGAAACACGTTCATGAAGAAGTGGTACAGCCTCGCGTCCGTGGGCCTTTGGACCCCGATCGTGATCCGGAAGGAAGACATCGCCTGGGCCTGGGGCCCCTCCTCCTCCGCGCCCTTGAACAAGGTCGTCACGCTCGAGATCGCCATCACCGGCGGCAAGGGCAAGGGACAAGTCTGCGTCGATGAGTTGGAGTTGCGGGCACTGCCTGCGGAAGCGAAGAAGTCGCCAGCCACTTCGAACGGCCGGGTTCCGCGATGGCTGTCCGACGAGCAGGCGTATTGGACTCTCGTGGGCGTGCCCGGCGACGAGAACGAGGCTCTGCTCTGCGAGGACGGAACCATCGAGCCGCACAAGCGTGGCTTTTCCATTCTGCCGGTTCTTCAGGTGAACGGGAAACTCGTGACACGGAACGAAGCGCAAGTGACCCAGGCCTTGGAGCA
>CAYQYB010000338.1:0-2498 GCA_964421535.1 uncultured Verrucomicrobiota bacterium
GAGCTCGGCTGGCGCATGCCCCAGCTCGTCGACCTGGAGCGGCGTGCCGCGCTCGACGGCTTTCTGGATTAAGTCGATCAGGATGATTCCGTTCCTGACCACGATGCCGGCCAGCGCGATCATGCCGATCATCGCGGTCGCCGTGAAGAACACGGGATTGTCGAAGCCGCCGACGGGCCGGTTCGTCAGGATGTTCAACAGCCAGAACCCGGGCATGATTCCGATCAGCGTCAGCGGGATCGAAAGCATGATGAGCAGCGGCATTACGAACGACGCGGTCTCGTAGACCAGGAGCACGTAGATGCCGATGAGCGCCGCCGAGAAGGCGATGCCCAGGTCGCGGAACACGTCGACCGTGATCTTCCACTCGCCCTCGCCCCGCCAGTCCAGCCGGATGCCCGGGGGCAGGGGGTTCTTCTCGAAGTGCGAGCCCAGGTCGAGGACGGCGTACGCGGGCCCGCGCCCTGCCATTTCGCCGGTGACGTACACGACGCGCTCCATGTTCTTGTGGAAGATGGTTTTGTCATAGACCTTGTCCTCAAACCGCCCCAGCTCGCCGAGCTGGACGCTCTGGCCCAAGCGGCCCTTCACGGCCAGCGTGCTCAGCTTCGCCGTGTCCGATCGCGACTCGCGCGGCAGGCGCAGAATGATCGGCAGTTCGTTCTGTTCGGTTGCCATGTGGGCCACACTGGCGGGCATCCCGCCCAGCGCGATCTGCAGCGTCTGTACGATGTCCTCCGTGGATACGCCGTTCAGGCCGGCCTTTTCCCGGTCCACGCGGAAGAACATCTCCTTCTGGTTTTCCTCGACCATGTCGTCCACGTCCACGACTCCCTCCGTGCCGGCCATCGCCTGCCGGACGGTTTCCGAAGCCGCGATCAGTTCGTCGTAGCGGTGATGGGGCTTGCCGTAGACCTCGGCGACGACGGTGGCGAACACCGGCGGGCCGGGAGGCGTTTCGACGATCTTGATCTTCGCGCCCGTCTTTGTGGCGATCGCCGTGATGCTGTCCCGGATCCGGAGCGTGATGGCATGGCTGTCCATCGCGCGGTCGGTCCGCGGCAGGAGGTTGACGCGGATATCCGCGAGGTTCGGCCCCTGTCGTAAGTAGTAGTGACGGACCAGCCCGTTGAAATCCATGGGGGAGCTGGCGCCGACGGTGGACGTGAAGTCGGTGACCTCCGGCTGTGTCCGCAGGTAGTCCTCCAGTTCGCGGACCACGGCATCGGTCCGCTCCAGCGTGGCCGACTCCGGCATGTCCACGACGAGTTGGAACTCGTTCTTGTTGTCGAACGGCAGCATCTTCAGCGGCACGAGGCCGGTGCCCGCGAGAAGCAGCGAGAACACGAACAGCCCGCCCATGACGGCGAGCAGGCCCCACGCCTTCTTCCTGGATTCGATGAACGGAAGGACGGCGCGGCGGTACACCTTGTAGGTCGACGTATGCTGCGGGTCCTCGGCCTCGTGCCCGCCGCCGACGTCTCCGAGAAGCTTGTTCGAAATCCATGGCGTGATGACCAGCGACACCAGCATCGAGCTGAGCATCGCCAGCGGCACGTTGATCGCCATCGGCCGCATGTACGGCCCCATCATCCCTGTGATGAAGAACATCGGGATGAACGCGACGACGATCGCCAGCGTGGCGATGACGATCGGGGGCAACACTTCGTTCATGGCCGTGAGAATCGCGTCCAGTCGAGGCTGCTTTTTCATGCCGAGGTGACGGTAGATGTTCTCCACGCCGACGATCGGGTCGTCCACGAGGAGGCCCAGCGTGAGGATCAGCGCAAACAGCGTCACGCGGTTGATCGTGTATCCCAGCACGAAGTTCATGAACAGGGTCAGCGCGTAGGTGATCGGCACGGCGGTCGCGACGATCAGGCCGACGCGCCAGTTCATCACGAGCGCGATCAGTCCGATGACCGTGACGATCGCCATCACGAGCCCCTCCACGAGGCTGTTGACTTTCTCGTTCGCCGTTTCGCCGTAGTCGCGGGTGATGCGCACCTGCACGTCATCCGGGATCACGCTCCCGCGCAGTTCCTCGAGCGTGCGCTCCACCTCGCGCGAAACCCACACCGCGTTGCTTCCCTTCTTCTTCGACACCGCGATCGTCACCGCGGGAAACGCCTCGTCCGATCTGACCTCTGACTTCTGACCTCTGACCTCTGGCTTCTCTCCTGCCCCAAAGCCCAGCCTCGTGTACACCGTCGCTTCCTCCGGCTCGTCCGTCACGCGCGCGACGTCGCGCAGGTACACCGGCCGGTTCTGGTACAGGCTGACCATCAGGTTCTTCACCTCGTCGGCGTCGCGGAGGAAGGGGCCCGCCTGCACCTTGATGGACTGGTCGGCCTGGTCGAAGGCCCCGCTTTCCGCCTGCGCGTTCGAGATCTTCAGCGCGCCCGCGATCTCCATGGGCGAGAGCCCGTACGCCGAAAGGCGCTCCGGGTCGAGGTACACGTGGATCACGCGGCGCTGTCCGCCGTGGATCGTGATGC
>CAYQYB010000339.1:0-2455 GCA_964421535.1 uncultured Verrucomicrobiota bacterium
GGCTGGAAATCGTGCCTCAGAACACGCCGGGCACCTCGACCGAACGCGTGAACTGGCGGCGCAAGACGCGTTTTAGCCTCGACCAGATCATGAGCCTGCCGAGGAAGCTGTTGAACTCGTTCCAGCGACTTCGATGACCGGCCTCCAGGCTCGACCTGCCTGTCGGACCAGCCACGGAGTTGAAGCGGAGCCAAATGTTCTAGGTGTTTCACGTAGGAGGGAATCGAGGACTGCCCAATAGAACCACGCTCCCGATGGGCGAATACTCTGGGTTGTGAAGAAGAACGTGTCTCTTAACCGGAAGGTGCTGGTGGCGGTGCTTGGCGGCGGCGCCGGCACTCGTCTCTTTCCGTTGACCAAAGACCGGGCCAAGCCTGCCGTACCCATCGGCGGGAAATACCGGCTGGTCGATATTCCCATCTCCAACTGCATCAATTCGGGCCTGCGCCGCGTTTATGTGCTGACCCAGTTCAACTCAGCGTCGCTTCACCGCCACATCGCCCAGACGTACCGCTTTGATGGATTCAGCGACGGTTTTGTGGAAATCCTGGCCGCGCAGCAAACCGCCGCCGATTCAAGTTGGTATCAGGGAACCGCTGACGCGATTCGCAAGAACCTGGCGCAGTTCGGCGACCACGAATTCGAGCACCTGTTGATTCTGAGTGGGGACCAGCTTTACCGGATGGACTTCGCCGAGTTGCTCCAGCAGCACCAGCAATCGAACGCTGACGTCACCGTCGCCACCATCCCGGTCCGGCGCAGCGAGGTGGGTGGCTTCGGCATCATGCAATTGGGCGCCACGACCCGCATCGTGCGCTTCGTGGAGAAGCCCCGGGATGCCTCCGAGCAGGATTCGCTGAGACTCGACGCGGCCGGGAAAGCCCGGCTGAACATCGAAGGGGAAGGGGAGTTCTTCCTCGCCTCGATGGGCATCTACGTCTTTCAGCGGCGCGCGCTAACGAGACTCTTGGACAACCCGCTGACCGACTTTGGCAAACACGTGATCCCGCTGGCCATCGAATCCGGCAACGCGCGTCCTTATGTGTTCCGAGGCTATTGGGAGGATGTAGGCACCATCCGGTCTTTCTTTACGGCAAACCTTGATCTCACGCACCGACAACCGCGATTTGACTTCTTCGATGCCCTGGCTCCCATCTTCAGCCGGTCACGCTCTCTTCCTCCTTCGAGATTCGATGACGTCAAAGTGGCGCGCTCCTCGATTGCCGACGGCTGCCTGCTGGACCGCTGCGAGATTCGCGAGTCGGTGGTCGGCATCCGGAGCATGATCGGTGAGGGCAGCCAGATTCAGCGAGCCGTGATCCTCGGCTGCGACTTCTACGAGACCAGTGAGTCCATCCAGGAGAACGCTGCGGAAGGGCGACCGCCTATCGGCATCGGTCGCCGTGTCCGCATTGAGAATGCGATCATCGACAAGAACGCCCGGATTGGTGACGACGTGGTGATCACACCGGCGGGCAAACCGGACCCTGTGGACCACGACCATTATTACGTTCGCGACGGAATCGTGATCATTCCCAAGAACCAAACCATTCCGAGCGGCACAGTGATCTGACGTCGCCACTCCATGCCGCTGCCACACTCGAAAAGCGTATGATTGACCTGAAAGAGGCAAACGAGTCAGACTCCTCGCCGGAGATCGTCAACGGCAACTTCACGTTGCTGACGGACGACGACCTGCACTGGTTCAACGAGGGCACGCACTGTCACCTTTACCGGAAGATGGGCGCCCACCTCGCGGAGCAAAACGGCGCGTCCGGCGTGTGCTTTACGATCTGGGCGCCCAACGCGGCGCAGGTCTATGTCATCGGCGACTTCAACGGCTGGAACAAGTCCCAGCATCCGTTGCAGCCCGTGGGCGGTTCTGGCGTCTGGAGCGGCTTCGTCCCCAAGATCGGGATGGGCGCGACCTACAAGTATCACATCGTCTCGCGCCACAAAGGCTACCGCGTGGACAAGGCCGATCCCTACGGCGTTCGCCACGAAACCGCGCCCAAGACAGCGTCGCTCGTCTGGAATCTGGACTACCAGTGGGGCGATACCGAATGGATGAAGTCGCGTGGGCCGCACCAGAGCCTCGCCAGTCCGATTTCCATCTACGAAATCCATCTCGGCTCGTGGATGCGCGCACCGGAGGAGGGCAACCGCTGGCTGACCTATCGCGAACTGGCGCCCAAGCTGGCCGACTACGTCGAGCAGCACGGCTTCACCCACGTCGAGTTTCTGCCGCTGATGAAGCATCCTTTCTACGGCTCGTGGGGTTACCAGACGACCTGCTACTTCGCGCCCACGGGCCGCTACGGCACGCCGCAGGACTTGATGTATCTCATTGACGTGCTTCACCAGCGCGGCATCGGCGTGATTCTCGACTGGGTGCCGTCGCATTTTCCCACCGACGAATACGGCCTGGCCTACTTCGACGGCACGCATCTCTACG
>CAYQYB010000340.1:0-2455 GCA_964421535.1 uncultured Verrucomicrobiota bacterium
ACGCGCCGGACGTGAAGTTCCTGGCCAAAGGCGCCGACGGGAACATGTTCAAGGCGATCATCGACAAGCTGAACGACGTCGGCACGAAGATCACTCAGTTGCCCGCGCTGACGCTGGATGAGATCGCCACGCGTCTGCAGCAGGACAACATCATCGTCGTCGAGAATGAGAAGGACGTCCGCGTTGTGACGTTCGACGAGGTCTGGCCCGCGGCGGACCCGCGGGCCTCCGAACTCGGGCGGGAGGAGGAGGGCGGCCAGCGTCGCGTGTTCGCGGGGGATTCCGCGGTGACCAGCGCGGTGCTCTCACTGCAGGACGAGAAGCCGGTGGCCACCGTGATCTTCGTCGCATACGAGACCGAGCCTCCGCCGCAGATGCGTCAGTTCGGCAGAGGCAAGAGCACCGGCCCGATCCCGCTCGACCAGATTACCGAGCTCAAGGGCAAGCTGGAAAAAGCCGGGTGCAAGGTCAAGGAATGGAACCTTGCAGCCGAAGGCGAAGCTTCCAAGAAGCCCGAGCCGGAGGCGGGGACGCAGCCTGTCTACGTATTCCTGCCCCCGGCGCCCAAGCCGCAGCCGAACTTCATGATGCAGCAGCAACCCGAGAAGTCGTTCGGCGAGCCCGAGCTGGCGAAGGTGCGTGAAGCTCTCGCCAAAGACGGACGGGGAATCTTCCTGGCCATGTTCTCGCCGCCGCCCGGCCCGTTCGGGCCTCCGCTCGAATACGAGTACGGCAAGTTGCTGTCGGAGGGCTGGGGCGTCGACGTGAAGGAGGAATTCCGCGTCATCCGCGGCGTCGCCGATCGCAAGAATCCCGGCCACTACAGCGTCAACCTGATGCAGTGGTACTACATGCAGCTCAACTCGTTCAAGAAGGACAATCCCATCGGCTCGCCCCTGCGCAGCCGGCGCGTGCTCATGCGGGAGGTCTGTCCGCTGGGGTTTGCGGAGAAACTGCCCGAAGGTGTGAAGACCCAGGTCATCCTCGAGGTCCCTGACACCGCCGTCGACAGTTGGGCCGACAAGGACATCATGCGGATCGTCAAGGCGCTGCGGAGCCCGGACGGAGGGTCGTTCACCAAGAACGCCGATTCGCTGTCGCCGCCGTTCCCTGTCGCAATCAGCGCGGAAAACGAGAAGACCAACAGCCGGATCGTCGTGATGGGCACCGGCATGTCGATGCGTGACGACTACCTCACGCAGCGGGTCATGCGTCTCGAAGGCAAGCAGGCGAAGCTGGTGACGGACTCGCCGCCGATGGAGAACGCGGACCTGTTCGTCAACACGGTGTATTGGCTCAGCGGACGGCCCGAGATGATCGCGGCGGGGCCGGCGGATGTGCCGGTCGTGCCGCAGCTTGAGAAGTCGAGCCGCAGGAACTTGTGGTTGCTGACGTTTGGCTGGGCGCTGGCCGTGCTGGTGGTGGGCGGCGCCGTGATGGTGGTGCGGAGAAAGTAAAACGCCATGAATACCAAGACAACACTCGTACTTGCGATTTTGGCGATCGGCGTGGCCGTGGCCGGCTACTTCCTTCTAGGCGAGGAAGGCGGCTCCACCGCGACGACGGAGAAGGCGACGACCAGTGCCAAGGCGCTCTTTGATCCCAAGCCGGAGTCGAAGGACATCGATCGCGTCGAACTCGTCTCCAAGGACAACAAGTTCGTCTTCAGGAAGCGGGACGGCGCGTGGAATATGGTGGAGCCGATCGAGGCCCTGGCCAGCGACTTCGAAGTGAACGCATTGATCGACCGGGCCGCCGAGGTCAAGTACGTGCGCGCGTACGAGAAGAACGACAAGGAACGCCCAAGTGCCGGAACCTCCGGCCTCGATAAGCCGCAAGCGAGTGTGCGGTTGTACAAGGGCGACGCCCTCGCGGCCGAACTCGTCGTCGGTGATCGCCTGCCGGTGGGCAAGGGCTGCTACGTTGCGAAGGGCGGCTCGGGCTCAGTCTACGAAGCTCAGACGGACTTGACCTCGACCTTCAATAAACGCACGGACGCGCTCCGCGACAAACGAGTCATCAAGTGCGAGTTGAAGGAGGTCAAGCGGGTCAAGGTCGAAGGGCTCCAGAACTTCGAGCTCGCCAAGAGCGGAGAAGACTGGGTCATCGAATCGCCGGCTCGCGGACGCGCCGACAAGGATCGCGCTGAGCGGGTCGCGCGCCCGATGACCACCCTCAATGCACAGGACTGGAAAGACGAGAAGCCGGTGTCGTTGCGCCCGTACGGGCTGGATCGACCGCGGCTGAAGGTCACCATGGACGTGGTTCGTGAGATCCCGGCGAAGTTCAAGCCCGGCGATGCCGGCGCGACACAACCGGCCGACACGCAACCCTCCAGTGAGCCCGTCAAGTACGTGCTTCTGGTCGGCGGGGCGACGGACAACAGCGGTAACTCGTTCTTCGCGAAGCTTGAGTCCGGCCCGGCGGTATTCAGTCTGGCCCAGGCCACGATCAA
>CAYQYB010000341.1:0-2453 GCA_964421535.1 uncultured Verrucomicrobiota bacterium
CGCGGTGAAGGTCATGGCCGAGGCGGGCGTGGATATTTCCGGGCATCGCTCCAAGCTTCTCGACGAACTCAAGGGCGTGCCGTTCGACTACGTGATCACCGTGTGCGACAACGCTCACGAGTCGTGCCCCCTGTTCCCAGGCAAGACCAAGGTTGTTCACGTGGGGTTCGACGATCCGCCGCGGCTGGCGCGCGCTGCGAAGACGGACGAGGAAGCGCTGGCGCATTACCGCAGGGTGAGAGACGAGATCAGGGATTTCGTGGCTCAATGTCCGGAGAAGCTGAAATGACCGAACACATTTCCAGAAGGCTTTCATTCCTCGACCGCTGGCTGACGGCATGGATATTCCTCGCGATGCTCGCGGGCGTGGGGATCGGGCACTTCGTGCCGGGCGTCGAGCCGTTCATGAACAAGTTCCAGGTCGGGACGACGAATGTGCCCATCGCCATCGGCCTGATTCTCATGATGTATCCCGTGCTGGCCAAGGTGCGCTACGAGGAGTTCGGCGTCGTGTTCCGCCACGGCAAGGTTTTGACGCTGTCCCTTGTCGTCAACTGGATCGTCGGCCCCATCATCATGTTCGCGCTGGCGATGATCTTCCTGCGCGGTTACCAGGAATACGCCGTCGGCCTGATCCTGGTCGGGCTCGCGCGCTGCATCGCGATGGTGCTGGTGTGGAACGATCTCGCGAAGGCCGACCGCGACCTCGTCGCGGGACTGGTCGCCTTCAATGCCGTTTTCCAGGTTCTCTTTTACAGCTTCTACGCGTGGCTCTTCGTAACCATCCTGCCGCCGCTGTTCGGCATGAAGGGGAGTCTCGTGGAAGTCAGCATGATGGAAATTGCCCAGAGCGTGTTCATCTACCTGGGCATCCCGTTCCTCGCCGGCGTCATCACGCGGTTCAGCATGCTCAAGCTGAAGGGGCGCGAGTGGTACGAGCGCAACTTCATTCCGAAGATCGCGCCCGTCACACTGATCGCCCTGCTGTTCACGATCCTCGTGATGTTCTCACTCAAGGGGAACCTGATCGTTCAACTGCCGCTGGATGTTCTGCGCATTGCGGTTCCGCTGACGCTGTACTTCGTCATCATGTTCATCGTGACATTCTTCCTGTCGCGGAAGCTCGGGGCGGCCTACGAGCCGACCGCCACCGTGGCCCTCACCGCCGCCAGCAACGACTTCGAGCTGGCGATCGCCGTGGCCGTCGCGGTCTTCGGCATCGGGTCCGGCGTGGCGTTCGCCACGGTGATCGGCCCGCTGGTCGAAGTGCCGGTGATGCTTGGACTCGTGCACGTTTCGCTTTATTTCAAGCGGAAGTACTTCGGAGATGTATCCTCGTAGATGCGATTTCGAAATCGCGTCTACTATGCGAAAGGCGAATTATGAGTGACGATGAAACGATCCACGAGGCCGTCCGGCGCGGCTACGCGAGCATCGCGGCGCAGGGCGGTTCGTGCTGCGGGCCGAAACAGTCCTGCTGCGGTTCCGTCAATCCGGGGAATGTCGCAAAAGCCGTCGGTTACACGGATGCGGATCTCGCGACCTTGCCCGAGGGGGCGAACATGGGGCTGTCGTGCGGCAATCCCACCGCGCTGGCGGAGTTGAAGCCGGGCGAGATCGTCCTGGATCTCGGCAGCGGCGGCGGATTCGACGTTTTCCTCGTCGCGCAAAGAGTAGGGGCTTCCGGCCGCGCGATTGGCGTGGACATGACTGCCGAAATGCTGGCCAAAGCGCGGCGCAACGCCGCGTCGTTCAGCCAGCGGACCGGTCTGAACAACGTGGAGTTCCGCCTTGGCGAGATTGAGCATCTGCCGGCCGCCGACTCGAGCGTGAACGTCGTGATCTCCAATTGTGTCATCAATCTCTCTCCCGACAAGCCGCAAGTATGGCGCGAGGTGTTCCGAGTCCTCAAGCCCGGCGGTCGCGCGGCCGTCTCCGACCTGGCCCTGCTTCAGCCGCTCCCGGACGGGCTGAAGAAGTCGGTGGAAGCGCTGGTCGGATGCGTGGCGGGGGCGGTGCTCGTCGACGAGACCGAGGCCATGCTGAAATCCGCGGGCTTCGTCGAGATCGCGCTCGTCAGGAAGACGGACTACGTCGAATCCATGACGGAATGGAACGACCCGCTGTATCGATCGATCGTGACGCAAGTGTCATCAGGCGCAAAGATCAGCGACTACGTCACGAGCCTTTCCATCTCGGCCCGGAAGCCCCGCGCATGAGGCGGCACCGGAACGGTTCTTCCAAGGATTGGAAAAACGCGCTGGATTTTTTTCAATGTTTGGAAACATGATTGCTCAAGAGGAGAAACGAAAATGCAAATTACGTTGGTATATGTGAAGGTGAAACCCGATCACGTGGACGAGTTCATCGAAGCGACGCGGCAGAACTACGAGGGGGCCATCCAGGAGCCGGGAAACATCTGCTTCGACATCTGCCAGTCCGCCGAGGACCCT
>CAYQYB010000342.1:0-2439 GCA_964421535.1 uncultured Verrucomicrobiota bacterium
GTAGTAGCCTGCGAGCGTCGCCAATTGGGTCCAGAGCAACCCGTATACGAAACCAAACGCAAGGCCGCCGATCGGGCAGAAGAGAAGGCGCGGCACGCCGAACGCGACGAGCACATAGACGCATGCCATGTAGATCATCGGCGCCGCGAAGCCGAAGCTCTGGAGCTGCTCCTTGATCGCGCGGATTTCATGCAGGTAATTCTTCAGAGGGCTCAGCATCACAGCCAGCACGCCGAGCATCAACACACTGAAGACAATCAGCGGTTTGACCGGGACCTTGTGAGGACCGGGCGCGGGAAGCGTGTCCGCCGTCGTGGCACCCGCCGGGATCTGGTCGAGGTCGCTCATGCCTGCGCCCGGTCGCCCCGAACGCTTCGCGCGCGGAACCAACGCATGGCAAAGCAATCCACGATGCCGCGCCACATGCGGTTGCCAACGCCGTACTTTGACTTGCCGAGGGTCCGCGGCCTGTGGTTCACGAGAATTTCGACGGCCTTGTAGCCCTGCAGGCGGAGAATCGTGGGCAGGAACCGGTGCATGCCGTTGAACACGGGCACTTCGTGAAGCGCGCTGCGCCGCAGGGCGCGGTAGGTGCATCCCGCGTCGGCGATCTTGTCGCCCGTCATCCAGTTGCGAAATGCGTTCGCGATCCGCGACGACAGGCGTTTCACCCAGTCGTCCTCGCGCTTGCGCCGCACGCCGCAAACCGCATGGACGTCCGGCTTCAGCGCGTCGAGCAGGGCCGGAATATCGGCCGGATCGTTCTGCTGGTCGGCGTCGATCGTGATCACGACCTCGCCCCGCGCGTGCTCGAAGCCCGTGGCGCCGGCGGCGCTCTCGCCCGAGTTCACCCGGTGATTCACGAATCGCAGGTACGGCCGGGTCTGCTGAAGCTGCCTGATCACGTCCAGGCTGTCGTCCGTGCTGCAGTCGTTGACGCAGATCACCTCGAAGCTCTTCCCCGTCTTCTTGAGAACGGCCTCCAGTTCTTCCATCAGCGGGCCGAGGTTGTCCCGCTCGTTGAAGACGGGCATGACGACGGAGATATCGAGTGCTGTGTTCATGTCGCTCATGGCCTCAATCGTTTCAGGAATAGTACGCGCGCACCGCCTTGCAGACGGCATCGGCCTCCTCGCGCGTCATCGCCGGGAACATCGGCAGGGACAGCATGTGCTCGCAGGCGTATTCCGCCACGGGGAAGGACCCCTTGCCCTGCTTCAAATGCGCGTACGCCGGCAGCACGTTCAGGGAGTACGGGTAGTGCACGCCCGTTTCGATTTCGCTCTTCTTGAGATGACTCTGCAGGGCCTCCCGGCCCGGCACGATGATGCAGTACACGTGGTAGATCGGTTCCGTGTCCGGCCCCGCCTCGGGCGTGACGACCTGCTTGATGCCCTTCAATCCCTCGGCGTACCACGCCGCAACCTGCCGCCGCCGCGCATTCCAGCCGTCCACTTGCGGAAGGCATATCCTGAGGAGCGCGGCCTGGATCGCGTCCAGGCGGCTGTTGATTCCCTCGAATTCGTGAAGATACTTCGCGGTCCTGCCGTGATTGGAGAACATCCGGATCTTCTTGAGGACCGCGGGATCCTTCGCAATCACCGCGCCGCCGTCGCCGAAACCGCCGAGGTTCTTGGACGGGAAGAAGCTGAACACGGCGGCGTCGCCGTAGTTGCCGACCCGCTGCCCCTTGTAGCGCGCGCCCTGCGCCTGCGCGCAATCCTCGATCACAACCAGATTGTGCTTCCTCGCTATCTCCAGGATCGCGTCCAGGTCGGCCGGCTGGCCGTACAGGTGGACTGGGATGATCGCTTTCGTCCGCGGCGTCACCTTCCTTGCGACTTCCGCCGGGTCGAGGTTGAAGAATCCCTTCTTCAGATCGCAGAACACGACCTTCGCGCCGGTTAGGCTGATCGATTCCGCCGTCGCGATCGCCGTGTGAACGGTGGTGATGACCTCGTCGCCGGGGCCGATCCCGAAGCATTTGAGCGTCGCGAACAGCCCGCTCGTCGCGCAGGCCACGCCGCAGACCTCCGGCACGCCCTGCCATTGGGCCATCTCCTGCTCGAACCCCTTCACATCCTCGCCGCCGATGTAATGGCAGCTGTCGATCAACCGACAAGCGGCCTCGTGAAGAGCGGCCTTGATCGGCTCATGCTGTCTGCCCAGATCAAGAAACGGTACTTTCATAAAAACCTTTCAGCGGAAACTGTGCTGGGGGCGATGCATCACAAGGATGGCTTTCTTCTGCCGCCCGCGAAAAACCGGCCTAATTTGAGTTGTTCGCATCCAAAGTTCAATGATATTTTTCGCGTCTCGTGTTTTGTCGGATCGTCGCAACTAGCCGCAAGAAGGCGATTTAGGAAAAGGTCGGAAAAATGAGACCTGCAACGTTCTCCAAGCTCGGACTGGCCCTTTTGATCGTGCTCGTGCTGGGTG
>CAYQYB010000343.1:0-2434 GCA_964421535.1 uncultured Verrucomicrobiota bacterium
TCCGGATCTTCAGACGGTCCCTGCAGGAGATCGTTGAACCAACGCACCTCCCATGTATCCAGCATGCCGTCGCCGTCCCGGTCCAGGTTGTTGTCTTCGACGTAGACCACCGACACCTGGCTGGTTGTCTCGAAGATCAGGTTGACCATCTGGCCTGTCGGCGAGATCCAGCCGAACACTTCATTGAAGGTGATCGAAATCAGCCCCGCCGCGCGCGTCACGCTGTCGCCGCTGCTGCGCCACGTGCCGCCGTCGATGCACCATCTCGCAAGGCCCGCGACATTCGTCGGCCCAATAAGGACCTGGATCGTCGCCAGGCTTTCCACGTAGGTGCGGGTAATGACGGAATTGGCGCCCTCGCCGATGATGATCGGTTCGGCGGCAGGCTCTCGCCATCCGTCCACCGGCACAAACTCCAGCGCATGTGTCGTCGGCGAGATGTTGGTCATTGTGCTGTCGCTGTTGTACCAGACCCCGCCGTCCAACCGCCATTGCGCCCCCGCCGATACGGCCGCGCCGGGCTCGATGCGTACGGTCAGGTTGCCATTCTGCAGGTAGGTCCGGGTCAGCGTGATCGCCACGCCATTCGTCACCACGATGGTTTCGTTCGTAGGCGCCGACCATCCGCTGATCGACTTGTAAAGGATCCGGTTTGTCCCCGGCGACAGCTCTCCCAACGTATCGCCGCTGTCGTTGTAATCGCCGCCGTCGAGCGACCACTGCGCACCCGCGTCGACCGCCGCGGTCGGCAGGAGGATGATGCGCAGGGACGACGGAGGAACCACCCCGCCGCCATCCGCAAACCTCGCGCCGCCATGGAACTGCGCGGCGTGCTTCCACTCCTCCGTCCAATCCCTCGGATACGTGAAGTCCTGCGCCCCGTGAGGCTCGTGGAACGGGCTGAACGCCACGATGTTCGTGTTCGCCTGCCCGTCGTCGAACCGGAAGTAGTTCACCAGGTTCGTCTGTGAGCTGTCCGCGGTCTTGTTGTAGTTGCTCCGGATCTGATCCGTTGACCGGGCAAGATCCCACAGGCGCACCTCGTCGATGCCGCCCTCAAAGCCCTCGCCGACCCGCACGAAGGTCTCGCCGCCCTTGCCGTTGATCGGCGGCGCGCTGAACAGCCCGTTCGTCGAAACGGCCAGGTACCCGTTCGTGTACAGCGACAGGCTCGCGTAGGCGCTGTTGTACACAGCCGCCCCATAGGTCCACGTGCCGGTCGGCACCGTGCCGCCATGCACCATGTAGTCCTTGCCTTCAGGCGTGACATAGCCCGCGAAGAACTGCAGTTCGCCCGAGGCGTTGGTCTCGATGCCGAACATGAAGTTCACCACGTTCGTCCCGCCGCCCAGGTTCTGCACCACGCGGCGCACGATCATGCCCTGCCCGCCCGCCACGCTCGCCGGGTTCACCCACGATTCCAGCGTCCAGTCCCCCATCCGTTGCTCGATCGAGATCGGAATCTCCAGGTAGTCGTTCGCCGTCCCGTCGAACTGAACCGAGCGCGATATCGGAGGATCCATGGCGTCGGCCGGGTTCGACCCCGCGCCGCGCTCCTCGTTGTCCGTCAGCCCGTCGTCGTCCGTGTCCACCATGTCCGGCCGCCCGCCGAGGTCCTGCTCGGTCAGGTTCACGACTCCGTCGCCGTCGCGATCCTCGTTCACGTCCAGGATGCCGTCCTGGTCCGTGTCCTCCGAGTGCGGATTCGTGTCCGACCAGAACTCGTAGATGTTGACCAGCCCGTCGCCATCCACATCGCCCCACGCGCCGCTGATGCCGTTGGTTGACAGAGGGTCGAGGTGGTTGACCATCTCCCAGTCGTCGGGCATGCCGTCGCCGTCCGTGTCGTCCGCGCCGCGGGCATCGACGCCCAGCACCATCGCGAAGTCGTTCGTCACGAACGAGAACACGGCATTCGTCCTCAGCGCGTAGCCGAAGTCGCCGTAGAAGTAATCGTCGGAAGCCGAGCCGAACAGACCGTTCTTCGCCTTGCGCGCGAAGTCTTCCGCCGTCGCGCCGCCGTCGTCGAACCGATAGTAGGCCAGCAGCCCTTCCGCGTTCTGCGGCACCAGCTTCGTCCGGTACGTCTCCACCTGCTCGCTCGTCCGCTCCAGGCCCCAGATCCGGATTTCGTCCATCATCAGCCGGTTCGAGAACGTCCCGTCCGCCGAAGCGCCGATGACCGGCGGCGTCACCGAGCCGTACAGCCGGCCCGACAGGGCTTCCTCCACGATCCGCTGGGCCTGTACGAACACCCCGTCCACATACAGCGACAGGTTGTTGTTCGTGTGCCCCCACGAGCCCGCCAGGTGGATCCACTTGCCGGTGGGCAGCATCGGGCCCACCACCCTGTAATAGGTCCCGCCCATCGTGTGGAACGCGATCACCGGCGTGTTGTTCGTCAGGCTCAGCCTGTAGCTGATGTCGCCCACGC
>CAYQYB010000344.1:0-2428 GCA_964421535.1 uncultured Verrucomicrobiota bacterium
ATACACGAGCGCCTTCGCCCCCGCGTCGGAGAGGATGAACGCGACCTCCTTCGGGTTGAGCAGGAGGTTGATCGGCACGACGGTGGCGCCGGCCTTGAGGATCCCGAAGTAAGAGATCGCGAACGCATCGGAGTTCACGCAGTACAGCCCGACGCGGTCGCCCTTCACTATTCCCTGCGCCGCCAGCGCCCCGGCGAAACGATCAGAGAGGTCGTCGAAGGATGTGTAATCGAGCGTTCGGCCGCCGAACAGGACGGCCCGGTGTTTCGAGAAGCGCTTTGCCGCTTGCCGGAGCAGGTCCGGCAGCGTCGCTGGGGCCGTGCTAGTACTGGTATTCGCTTCCACCGATGAATTCTCTTATCAGAGACCGTTTCGGCACGCAACTGTCGTCCGTCACGGCCGTCATCGGATTGAACATCTCGAATACCCGCCGCGCGCGGATGTAGGCATCCTGCCGCTTGGCGTCGTCCTTGTACATCGCCATGGCCTCGGGGAAGAACTTGAACAGCTTGTTCTTGAGGATCGGCATCTCGAACGGCATCGCGCTGTTGACCACGTAGTCCACGCTCCCGATGAACGGGATGATGTGCTTCAGCTCGCTGCGACGGACGTAGTGCCAGTGAGCCAAGGTCTGGATCGGCTTCAGGTTGCGGTGCCAGCTGTCGCGGATCATCCGGCGCAGGAGCCGGTTGTCCGCCCACCGCATGAACGTGCCGTCCGAGTTCCGGAGCTGGCCGAGCGTTTCGATGTAGAGGCGGAACTTCTTCTTCGCCTCGATGCTCTTGGTCATCTCGTCATACAGCCCGTGCAGGCTGTCAATCAGCAGGATCTGGTTCTTTCCGAGCTTCAGCTCGTGAACGTCCAGCTTGCGCTTGCCGGTCTTGAAGTCGTAGTGCGGCGTGCGGATGGTCTCTCCGTCCAGGAGCTGGACGAGGTGCTGGTTGATCAGCGGCAGGTCGAGCGCCTGCGGCGTCTCGTAATCGTAGTCGCCGAATTCGTCCTTCGGATGCATTTCGAGGTCGAAGAAGTAGTGGTCGATGTTGATCGCCACCAGCTCCATGCCGGCCTCTTTCAACTTCTCGCTGGCCTTGATGGTCGTGGTCGTCTTTCCCGAAGAGGAGGGGCCGGCGACGATGACGATGCGGACGTCGGGCAGCCGCTCGATGACCTTCTCCGCGCCCGCGCGGACTTCCGCGTCATACCGCGCCTCGCAAGCCTGGATGAGGTCCGGGAATTCGCCGCCCGCGATGATCTGGTTCAAGCCGTCCACGGTCTCGCAGCCGTGGTCCATGTTCCAGCGGAGGACCTCGTAGATCTTCTTGTAGGGGATGTTGTCGGACGCCTCGATGATGTGGGCGCGGGCCTGCCGGGCTTTCGCGCGCTCGGCGCGGTAGACGATGTAGGCGCGCGCGGTCTTCACGTGGCCGTGCTTGATCAGCGTGGCCTCGACCATGTCCTGGATTTCCTCCACGGACGGCCAGTGGGGCGGGATGAAGGATTGGGTCAGCGCGTGCTCGACTTCCTTGGCGAGGAACTCGGCCATCTCGCGATCCTTGCCGCCGACTTCGGCGGCGGCCTTGAAAATGGCGGTTGCGATGCGCTCGCGGTTGTAGTCGACGATGTTTCCGTCGCGCTTGACGATCTTTTCGATCGGGCACTTGCTCGAGGTCATGCGTTCCTCCTCCGGCTCTGTGAAAAGCCGCTGCCGCTCAGTGCCTATATCGGTAGAGCGACGGCGCTCTTCTGTAAAGTGCTCCCGGCGCGGATGTTGCCGGTCAATCGCCGAACTCGAGGAAGCCTTCCAGCTTGCGGATACGCGTCGGGTGACGCAGCTTGCGCAGGGCCTTGGCCTCGATCTGACGGATGCGCTCGCGGGTGACCGTGAACTTCCGGCCCACTTCTTCAAGCGTGCGCGAGTATCCATCGGCCAGCCCGAATCGCAGGGTCAGCACTTCCTGTTCGCGTTCGGTCAAGGTCTGCAAAACGTCCTTCAGTCGCTCCTTCAGGAGGCTGTACGCGGTCATTTCGGAAGGATTCTCCGCGGACTTATCCTCGATGAAGTCGCCGAAATGCGTGTCTTCGCTGTCGCCCACGGGGCTCTGGAGCGAAATGGGCTGCTGGGCCATCTTCAGCACCGCGCGGACGCGGTCGACCGGGAGGTTCATCTCTTCGGCCACCTCTTCCGGGGTCGGCTCGCGGCCGAATTCCTGGACGAGCTGCTTCTGGATGCGCATCAGCTTGTTGATCGTCTCGATCATGTGAACCGGGATGCGGATGGTCCGCGCCTGGTCCGCGATCGAGCGCGTGATCGCCTGCCGGATCCACCACGTGGCGTACGTGGAGAACTTGTAGCCGCGGCGGTACTCGAACTTCTCGACGGCCTTGATCAGGCCCATGTTGCCTTCCTGGATCAGGTCCAGGAACGACA
>CAYQYB010000345.1:0-2374 GCA_964421535.1 uncultured Verrucomicrobiota bacterium
CGGCCGCCGATCTGTGCCTCGAACTCGGTGATGACACGCTGGAGGTCATCAGGGCATCAGCCGCGTTCGTGCATCTCTGCGCCTCGCCGGACAGCATGCCGACGCCCCCGAGCATGTCGCCCGCGAGTATCGAAAAGCTGCTCCACAGCGCGCCGCCGGGCGTCCTGGTCAACTCGGCCTTTTGCCAGTTCATCCGTTCGCGCTGGCCTGAGGCGGGCGAAATCCAGTTACTCGGCTGGCACAGGGAAGAGGAGCGCCTGGCCGCCACTGAGGCGAATCGGTCCGCGCACGCGCTGCCCCGAGTGGCCGTCGTTGCCCATCTTGAAATGCGCCTCAGCCCGTGTGACGCGTTTGCCGAAATCGAGAGCGGAACATCGCGCCTGATCGTGTGCTACCGCCCGCCGGCCCGCTTCATCGCCGGTCTCCCGGTGGTTTCGGCGAGCGACCTGGCATCCGCGGCCGCCCGGGCAGGCTGGCGCATCGAGCAGTTCGATACGCTCATCGGCCACACGCGGCTCATGCTGTCTCGCGCGCCGACCGAGAGCCGACCGGACGACACGCACCCATTGGAAACCGTGTGCGCTCCGCGGTAGCACGATCCGTCGCCATTTCCGCGGCAACGCCGCCCGCCTTCACCTCGCCACGCACTCCGTGTACGGTAACGTCCGAGGTGCAACCATGCCGACGAGACTGCTCAACGCCTCAGCTCTGGTGCTGACGGTGGTGATGCGGATTCATGCCGCGGGCTCCGAGCGATTTGACCCCCAGGCCCGCGCGGCCCTTCACGCTATCGAGACGAACAAACCCGCCCAGGACTTCTTCGAGGGCGGCGTCCTCGGCAACGGTGGCATGGGCGTGATCGTCTGCTCCCGTCCCGACGCCGTCGTTCTCTGCTTCGGCCACAATGACGTCTGGGACATCCGCATCGCCGAGAACAACCGCGAGAAACTGGTATCGTTCGACGAGCTCTGGACCCGCGTGAAGCGCGACACGCCGGAGGACCGCGCGTGGTTCAAGCAGTATTGCGACATGGCCCGCGCCAACTACGCCGAGAAGTACCCGCGACCCTGGCCATGCGGCTCGCTCATTCTGGGGTTCGACCGACGCAAGGCGGAACTGCTCGGACACCGTGTCCACATCGACACCGGCGTGTGCGAGGTGGACTTCCTCATCGACGGGAAGCCCGCCACGTTCGAGGTCTTCACTGACATGAGCGCCGACCGCCTCTGGATGCGGATGCTCGACGCTGATAGGCACCCGGCCGCCGCGCCCTTCAACCGCGTCCGGCTGATCCCCGAAGAGGGCATGGCCACGACGACGAACTCGCACGACGATACGCTCTCGTTCCGGCAGGTTTTGCCCTTCCTCGGTGATCACCGCGCGAAGGACAAGGCCCTGCGGATGTCCGCTCGCATCGCTGGGCGCGTTGAGCCTGCGTTCGCACCGGCCACCCCGTTTACCGTCTGCATCGAGCTGACCCACGGCCTCGCCAGCGCGGTTCCGCGGGATCCGGCCACCGTTCCTGAGCCAACACCCGCCGCATACGCCGATGCGGCCGCAGCGGCCGCGAGAACATGGAGGGAGTACTGGAACCGCTCCGGCGTCCGGCTGGCCGACGAGTTCCTCGAACGAATCTGGTACCGCAACCTGTACTTCCTGAACTGCTCCGTCCGGCCCGGCTCGAAGTGCCCCGGCCTCTTCGCCAACTGGAGCTGGAGGAACATCGGCACCGCCTGGCACGGCGACTATCACACCAACTACAACCTTCAGCAGCCGTTTTGGGTGACGTTCTCATCCAACCAGGTGGACAAGCACACCCCCTACGTCGATCTCGTCCATTTTCTCCTGCCGATCAGCCGCGACTGGGCGAAAACGTACTACACGCTCCCCGGCGCGTTTTTCCCTCACTCGGCTTACCCCGTCGAGATGACCATGATGCCGTACCCGGTGCCGACCTGGGGCGGCGAGGTCTGCGAGACCCCGTGGGTCGTGCAGAGCCTGTGGTGGCATTACCTCTATACGCAGGACCGCGCGTTCCTCCGCGATCGCGCGTTCGAACCCATCCGCGAAGCAGTGACGTTCCTCAACGCCTACATGCGCCGCCCCGAGGCCCGCGGCCCGCAGTGGAAGGACGACAAGTTTCACATCTACCCGACGGTCGTACCCGAGTTGCACGGCCTCAAGCCCGACCCCGGCTTCTGTGCTGACTGCATCGTGGACCTGACCCTCACGAAGTTCGTGATGAAGGCGTATCTCGAAGCCTGCGTGGTGCTCGGAGTGCAGCAGCAGGAAGCGTCGCTCATGCGTGACGTGCACGAGATCCTCGATCATTTTCCGAGCTACCCGACAGCCGACACCCCGCACGGGAAGGTCT
>CAYQYB010000346.1:0-2351 GCA_964421535.1 uncultured Verrucomicrobiota bacterium
TCCCTGAGTTCACGGGTTGAGCACCGTGTAGTGGGTCGGGGGCGGCGCGTCCGCCCCCCCCCCGCGCAAACAAGCGGGAGACAGAAAACAGTTTGGAATGATGAAAGACTGGAAAGCGGCAATCTTATGAGCTATAGGTTAATCACAGACGGTACGGAACGTATGGATATCGTCAAACTCGCCAAGAAGTTGTCTGTCTCGACCGCGACGGTTTCCAGGGCGCTGCGCCCGGAGACCGCGCACCTCGTCCGCGAGCCCCTGCGCCGGCGCATCCAGGAAGCCGCGGAACAGCTCGGCTATGTGCCCAGCCCCGCGGCCCGGGGCATGCGAACCCAGCGCGCGATGATCGTGAGCGTGGTCATCCCGTACGACGAATACGTTCTTCTGGGCGAATACCACGGCCGCCTGCTCCGCGCGATCATGCGGCGGACGAGGGACCTGGGGATCGATGTCCGCATCAGCTCTCTCGACAACCTGCGCGAGGATTTCATCGAGAACATGTGGGACGTCAGCTACGGCAGCGGGGGAATCATCTACCTCGGAAGCACGCTGTCGGCGGACAATGTGAAGAGCCTGCGCCGGCTGACCCGGCCGTTCGCGGTCATCAAGTCGGCCCTGCCGCCGGATCACACGGCCGGCGAGATTCCCGCCAGCGTCATCGGCGTGGACAACATCCAGGCCGGCTATCTGGCGTCTCGGCACCTGCTGGAGCTCGGGCACCGGCGCATCGCGTTCATCAACGCCTCGCGCGCCCTGCATTTCGACGCGTACGAGCGCCTGCTCGGGATCAAGAAGGCGTTCGTCGAGTTTGCCGCGCCGTTCGAGTCCGCGCTGTATCTCGAGTCCAGCCCGGACTTCTACTCCGGCGCCGACGCCTGGAAGAAGCTTCGCGGCACAGGCAAGCCCACCGCCGTGATCTGCATGAACGACGAGCTGGCCCGCGGCGTGATCCGCGGCGCCGAGGAAGACGGCGTGCGCTGCCCGCAGGATCTTGCCGTGATCGGATTCGACGATTCCCGGCTCGCCTACTTCATCGCGCCCGGCCTGACGTCCGTCCGCCAGCCGCTGGACGACGTGGGCTCGGCGTGCGTCAACGCGGTCTACGAAGCCTTGCAGTCCGGCGCCGTGGTCAAGCATGACATCGATTTCCAGCCGGAGCTGATCGTCCGGGAATCCTCGGGCAAACCGATCGCCGTCGCGTGACCGCGCCGCCGCTTGACTCAGGCAAACTCCCGCGCATAATCCTGCGTGGCTGTTGATTCATTAACCATTGATTGAAACGTAAGGGGAGTTCTCATGAAACTGGCTGAAACGTCCGCCGTTGCCCGTTTGTCCGCCGCCGCGCTGGTCCTGCTCCTGGCCGCCGGGTGCGCGTCGTACCGCGTGGACACGTCGCTGCAGCCGAAGAAGCCTGCCGCGCCGATGCCCAAGGATGTGGAGTTCCGCGTTGCCTCCGTCAAGTTTGTCACGCCGACGAACGTTTCCTCGGGCGGCCTGCCGGACTTCGGGACGTACCAGCCCGGCGCGGACGAGATCCGGAACCGGCTGATGGCGACGGCCAAGAAGCTGTATCCGAAAGTCTTCTCCGAGGGTGCGGAGGCGGTGCCGGTCGAGGTCACGGTGACGCGCTCGGAGAACGCGACGGAGCTCGGAGGCGAGGCGTGCGCGTCGTGCCTGACGCTCACGATCCTTCCGCTGCGAAGCACGGACAGGACCGACTACACCGTCCAGGTGCAGGTTTTGAAGGGCGCGCCCAGCGAGAAGCTGGCGGCGCCGATCTCGTTCTCCCGCGAGGATACGAGCTGGATGTCCGTCCTGCCGACCGGATGGATTCCCGTGCCCGGCGGAAAGGGCGAGCGCGCTTGGGGCCTGGACAGCGCCATCGAGAAGGGCGGCCAGCTCACTCTGTCGTCGTGCGTCGAAGCCATCGTGACGGCCATCCGCCGGGTGGATGGCGAAACGTGGCAGAAGATTCGCTCGGCGCCTGTTGAAGAAAAATAGTGTTGCGGCAGTCGTTCCGGCAGCCGTGACCTGAGGAGGTTGACTATGCTCGGCAAGCTGTCGGTGCTCGACGTGCTCATCGTGTTCGCTTACTTCGTCGTCGTCTTCCTGATCGGCTGGTGGTCGAGCCGGAAGAGCCAGGCGGACTCGAAGGCCTACTTCCTCGGCGGCGGGAGCATCGGCTGGATGGCGATCGGCGCCAGCCTGTTTGCCTCGAACATCTCCGCGGAGCACTTCATCGGCCTCGCGGGGAGCGGCGCGGCCGGCGGCCTGGCCGTGGGCCAGTTCGAGTGGCTCGCCTGCTTCATTCTGTTGATCCTCGGGTGGTTCTTCGTGCCGTTCTACCTGCG
>CAYQYB010000347.1:0-2347 GCA_964421535.1 uncultured Verrucomicrobiota bacterium
CATGACCTGCCCGACGAGGAACTGCAGAGCGGCGGCTTTGCCGGCCTTGTAGTCGGCGACAGACTTCGCGTTCTCGGCGATGGCCTTGTCGGCCATGGCGTCCAGCGCGCCCGTGTCGCTCACTTGCGTCATGCCCCGCTCCTTGACGATGGCGTCGGGGTCGCCGCCCTTCTCGAAGAGGATCGCGAACACTTCGCGCGCGCTCGGCATGTTCAGGGTCTTGCCATCCACCAGCTTGATCAGGCCCGCCAGCGCGTTGGGCGCGACAAGGACCTTACCGATTTCCATTTCCTTCTCGGAAAGGCAGCGGAGCATGTCGGTCATGACCCAGTTCGACGCCGCTTTGGCGTTGCCCGAAAGCCGGGCGACTTCCTCAAAATAGTCCGCGACGGCCTTGTCGGCGACGAGCACGCCGGCGTCGTACTCCGGCAAGCCGTACTGGCTCACGAGCCGTTCGCGGCGCTTGGCCGGCAGTTCGGGAAGTTCGGAGCGCCACTTCTCCACCTGCTCGCGCGAGATGACCACGGGCATCAGGTCGGGCTCCGGGAAATAGCGGTAGTCGTGCGCGTATTCCTTCGACCGCATCGCGAACGTCATCCCGGCATCGTCGTCCCAGCGCCGCGTTTCCTGGCTGATCTTCCCGCCCTTCTCCAGCTCGGCGATCTGGCGCGGGATCTCATACTTCAGCGCGCGGAACACGCCCTTGAACGTGTTCATGTTTTTGATTTCAATCTTCGTCCCGAATTCCTTCTGCCCTTCGGGCCGCACGCTGACGTTCACGTCGCAGCGCATGTTCCCCTGCTCCAGGTTGCAGTCGCTGACGTTGCCGTAGAGCAGGATCTGCTTCAGCGCGACCAGGTACGCGAACGCATCCTCCGGCGTCTCCATCTCCGGCTCGGACACGATCTCCATGAGCGGCGTGCCCGCGCGGTTGAAATCGATGCCGCTCGAACTTTCGAAGTGCATGTTCTTGCCGACGTCTTCCTCGAGGTGGATGCGCGTCACGCCAAGCACCTTCTTCGTCCCGCCCTCCAGCTCGGCCTCGACGGACCCGCCGATGCACAGCGGCTTGTCGTACTGGGAAATCTGGTAATTCTTCGGCATGTCCGGATAGAAGTAGTTCTTCCGGTCGAACTTGCTGTAGTCGCTGATCCGGCTCCCGATCATCAGGCCGGTCATGACGGTCAGCCGGATCGCCTCCTCGTTGATCGCGGGCATGCTGCCGGGATAGCCGAGGCACACCGGGCACACGTTCGTGTTCGGCTCGTTGCCGAAATCGTTCGGACAGCCGCAGAAGATTTTCGACTTCGTCTTCAGCTGGACGTGAACTTCAAGACCTATGGTGGCTTTGTAGTTCATCCCAATTCCGGACGCTTCCTGCGCCATTCCGTCGACTGCTCGTACGCGTGCGCGACGCGCAAAATCTTCTCCTCGCCGAACGCCGGGCCGAGGACCTGCAGGCCGATCGGCAATTGGCTGCCCGTAAATCCGCACGGCACGGAAATCCCGCAGATGCCGGCGAGGTTCGCGGTGACGGTGAAAATGTCGCCGAGGTACATCTGCAGCGGGTCGTCGGCGTTCTTGCCGATCGGATATGCCGCGGTCGGCGCCACCGGCGTCAGAATCGCGTCGCACTTCTTGAACACCGCCTCGAAATCGTTCCGGATCAGCGTGCGCACCTTCTGCGCGCGCAGGTAATACGCGTCGTAATAGCCGCTGCTCAGCACGTACGTGCCGAGGATGATGCGGCGCTTCACCTCGGTGCCGAAGCCGGCCTCGCGCGTCCTGCCGTACATGTCGATCGGGTCCTCGCCCTCCACGCGCGCGCCGTAGCGGACGCCGTCGAAGCGCGCGAGATTGGCGGACGCCTCGGCCGTCGCGATGACGTAATACGTCGCGATGGCGTACGGCGTGTTCGGCAGGCTGACTTCGACGATTTCCGCCCCCAGCCCGCGGCAGTGATCCACGGCCGCGCGCACCGTCTTCTCGACCTCCGCGTCCATGCCTTTGACAAAATACTCTTTCGGCAGCCCGAGCTTCATGCCCTTCAAATCCGTCCGCAACGCGGCAAGGTAGTCGGCCGCCGGCACGTCCACCGTCGTCGAGTCCATCGGGTCGCGACCCGCCATCGCGCCGAGCAGGATCGCCGCGTCGCGCACGTCCTTCGTGATCGGCCCGATCTGGTCCAGCGACGATGCGTACGCTGTCAGCCCGAACCGCGAGACGCGCCCGTACGTCGGCTTCAGCCCGACGCAGCCGCAGAACGACGCCGGCTGGCGAATCGAACCGCCCGTGTCCGTCCCAAGCGCCGCGATTGCTATATCCGCCGCGACCGCCGCGGCCGAAC
>CAYQYB010000348.1:0-2346 GCA_964421535.1 uncultured Verrucomicrobiota bacterium
TGCCCAAAGGCAGCCTCCGTTCAACCGATGTCCCGGTGGTAGCTTTGGAGCGACTTCACTCCCGCCCTGCCTGCGCGGCATTCGGCAATGCCCAGCACGGCGGCATGCGCGGCCGCGACCGTGGTCATGTAGGGCACCTTGTACTTCACCGCTGCCTTGCGGATGTATCCGTCATCCACGGCGCCGGCCTTGCCGATGGGCGTGTTGATGATGAGATCAATCTCCTTGCTCTTGATTTCGTCGGCGATGTTCGGGCGCTGGTGTTCGTGGATCTTGTAGCTCAACTCGACCTTCACGCCTTGTTGCGTGAGGAACTTGTAAGTGCCGTTCGTCGCCTTAATACGGAAGCCCAGCTTCTGAAACTCACGCGCCGTCTCCAAGATGCCGGCTTTGTCCTTGTCAGTCACCGAAATGAAGACCGTGCCTTGCTGCGGCAGCGGGGACAGCGCGGCTTCCTGGGACTTGAAGTAAGCCAACCCGAACGTCGGCGCCATGCCCAGCACCTCACCCGTGGAGCGCATCTCGGGTCCGAGCACCGGATCCACTTCCGGGAACATGTTGAACGGCAGCACGACTTCCTTCACGCCCACGTGCGGAATCTTCTTTCGCTGAAGCTTCAGGTCCTTGAGCTTCGCGCCCAGCATGAGTTGCGTGGCGATGCGCGCCATCGGCACGTTGCAGACCTTGCTCACCAGCGGCACGGTGCGCGACGCACGTGGGTTGGCTTCGAGGACATACACTTTGTCCTGACAGATGGCGTATTGGATGTTCATCACGCCGCAGACCTTCAGCTCGCGACTGATGCGCAGCGTGTAGTCCTCGATGGTCTTGATGTGTTTCTCGGGCAGCGTCACCGGCGGGATGGCGCAGGCGGAATCGCCGGAGTGAATGCCGGCCAGTTCGATGTGCTCCATGACGGCAGGCACGAACGCATCCGTGCCGTCGGCGAGCGCGTCGGCCTCGGCCTCGGTCGCGTTGTCGAGGAAACGGTCAATCAGGATAGGCCGCTCGGGCGTGAGGTCCACCGCCTTGTTGACGTATTCCTTGAGCATCTCCTCGTCGTGGACGACTTCCATGCCGCGTCCGCCCAGCACGAATGACGGGCGCACCATCACCGGGTAACCGATCTTGGCGGCAATCTGTTTCGCCTCCTCGAAGCTGCTGGCCATGCCGGATTCGGGCATGGGGATGCCCATCTGCTCCATCATCTTGCGGAACCGGTCGCGGTCCTCGGCCAAGTCGATCACGTCGGGCGTGGTGCCGAGCACTTTGACGCCGGCCGCCTCCAGTTCCTTGGCGATGTTCAGCGGCGTCTGCCCGCCGAACTGCACCACCACGCCTTCCGGCTTTTCTTTCTCGTAAATACTCAGCACGTCCTCGACGGTCAGCGGCTCGAAGTAGAGCTTGTCGGACGTGTCATAGTCGGTGGAGACCGTTTCCGGGTTGCAGTTGACCATGATGGTCTCGTAACCGGCATCGCGCAGGGCGAACGCGGCGTGGACGCAGCAATAGTCGAACTCGATACCCTGCCCGATGCGGTTCGGGCCGCCGCCCAGCACCATGACCTTCTTGCGCGAGCTGGACGCCACCTTGTCGGGTCGGTTGTAAGTCGAGTAGTAGTAAGCCGCGTTCTCGACGCCGCTGACGGGCAGCGCATCCCAGGCCTCGGCCATGCCCAGGCGCAGGCGCTGGTCGCGGATCGTCTTTTCGGAGACGCCTAGCAGCTTGCTGAGATACTTGTCGGCGAAGCCATCCTTCTTCGCCTGTACGAGCAGATCGTCCGGCAATGTCTTGCCCTTGAACTTCAGAACCTTCTCCTCCAGCTCAACGAGTTCCTTCATCTGCTGAATGAACCACGGCTTGATGTAAGTCTTGGCGTACAGCTCCTCGACGCTCGCGCCCTTGCGCAACGCCTCGTACATGATCCACTGCCGCTCGCTGGTCGGCTCGTTGAGCAGCGTCATCAACTCCGCCAGCGGACGCTGGTTGAAATCCTTCGCGAAGCCGAGCCCGTGCCGCCCGTTTTCGAGTGATCGGATGGCCTTCTGGAACGCCTCCTTGTAGGTCTTGCCGATGCTCATCACCTCGCCCACCGCGCGCATCTGCGTGCCGAGCTTGTCCAGCGAGCCCTTGAATTTCTCAAACGCCCAGCGCGAGAACTTCACCACCACGTAGTCGCCCGAGGGGGTGTATTTCTCCAGCGTGCCGTCGCGCCAGTACGGGATATCATCCAGCGTTAGACCGCCCGCGAGCTTGGCGGAGACAAGTGCGATCGGAAAACCGGTCGCCTTGGAGGCCAGCGCCGACGAGCGAGACGTCCGGGGGTTGATCTCGATGATGACCACG
>CAYQYB010000349.1:0-2346 GCA_964421535.1 uncultured Verrucomicrobiota bacterium
AACACCCTCGGGACGCTGAAATGGCTGAACGAATGGCAGGAGGTCGGCGAGGCTGACGGGCCCGGCAGCGGGAGCGTTCAGGTCGCTCCGGACACAAATCCTGTTCCTATCGAAGCCTATTCCCTGTACGTGGGCGGATCGAACAGGATGGCGTGGCGGTCGGCCGACCTGTCGGGACACTCCAGCGCGTTCCTGAGCTTCGACTACCGGCGCTGCTATCTTGATGCCGCGACCGACTACATCGACGTCTACATCTCAACCAACAACTGGGTCGGCTCAAACTACCTCGTCCGCTTCCAGGGCGCGGCCACCGACACCAACTACCTGTCGACCAACATCGAAATCTCCGCCTACATCTCAACCAACACATCGATCCGATTCCAGAGCAGCCGCTCGGCCGCGATGCTTGCCGAGGACCGACTGTACGTGGACAACTTTATGATCTCGCTCATCGGGTCCAATGTGACCTTTGCGGGAGGATCCCCGCCCGTGCTCTTCAACGGGCTCACTCTCCCGCCTTCGACCAGCATCGTCGTGCGCTTCGACGTCACGGTCAACAACCCGGCTACCGCGACCCAATTCGTCAACACGGCCCGCGTGCGCGCCGAGCAGCACAAGTCGTGGCTGTACGCGTATCACGTGACCAACCGCGTGAACGCGCGCGCCTCGCTGCAGCTTTTCAAGACCAACAGCCCGTCCGGGCTCGTCGGCCCGGGATCGAACATCCTCTACACGATCCGGATCGTCAACACGGGCGACGTGTCCCAGACCGACATCACCCTGGAGGACATCCTCCCTCCCGGCGTGACGTACGTGCCGAACAGCGCCGAAGTGTGGCGGCCGTTCCTTCATACGAACTTCGTCAGGGAGTTGTTCGACGTCAGGGCCTACACTAACAACAACGGAAGCCTGAACTGGCTCGGCGACTGGACGGAAGTGGGAGACGACAACGACCCGCTGGCCGGCACGATCCAGGTGGCCAATGACGGCGACTCCGTACCCGCCCACGTATACGCGCTCTTCGTCTCCACCGCGGACAGCATCATCCGCCTCGCCGATCTCGGCGGCGGCTATACGAACGCATGGCTCAGCCTGCAATACCGCCGCCAGGGGCCGGAGGCGGGCGAATACGTCCGGATCGACGCGTCCGCCAACGGAGGCGGTTCGTGGACGGAGGTCGGGCGGATCAACGGGCCCGGAACGGACAGCTCCTACTACACGAGCAACATGAACATCACCGCCTACATCGCGACGAACACGGCGATCCGGCTGATCGGCGTGGGCCTCGAGGCGGACGACTACATCTGGTTCGACGACATCCGAATCACCTTCTCGGGCAGCAACGCCACGAACGATCTGCTCGATCCGCCCACGATGTTCCAAGGCTACACCCTGCCGCCGTACACCTCGATGGTGGTTACACTGCGCGCGACCGTGGACGATCCGCCCGTGTCCACGCAGATGATCAATACCGCGCGCGTTCAAAGCACCCAGCACCCGGAGTGGCTCGAGGCCTACGCAACCAACTACCAGAACTTCAGCGCCTACATGTCGGTCGCCAAGACCTCGAGCCTCGCCGGCGCGAACTGGCCGATGTACTACACGAACACATACACGATCACTCTCGTCAACACGGGCTTGATCACGATGACCGGCATCAGCGTGACCGATGCCCTCCCCGCGGGAGTTTCCTACGTCCCCGGCAGCGCGGTCGTGGTCTCCCCCGGCAACCAGATCACCAATATCAGCACAAACGTCACAACCAACGTCTTCTCCGAAACGGTGTCCGACCAGTTCGACTCGGTCAGCTACGCGAACAACGACGGAACAACCAACTGGCTCAACAACTGGACGGAAGTCGGAGACAACAACAACCCAAGTTCAGGCAACGTTCGCGTGCAGACCGACACAGGAACAACCAATTCCCTCGTCTTTCGCGATACCGCCGCCGACAACGACTACGCCAATCGGGCCCTCTCGCTGGCCCGATTGCCCGGCCTCACCTACACCAACGTGACGTTGCGATTCGCATACCGCCGCGTAGCCTGGGATGCCAACGATCTGCTCACCATCACCGTATCCACCAACAACTTCGCCGCTCAGTCCAACGAAGTGTACCGCATCGGAGGGGCTGCCGTGACCGATGCCGGCTACACCGAGGTCAGCACCAACATCACGTCGTACTTTGGAACGAACCTGTATATCCGGCTGAAGGGCGGGCGCAATTTCGCCAACGGCGACATGATCTTCTTCAACTACATAACCATTGCGTACTCGGGTTACATACTTGAGACCAATTTCACGACGAACGTGTTCTGGTCCGCCGTGACCAACGCAGGAGGAGCC
>CAYQYB010000350.1:0-2341 GCA_964421535.1 uncultured Verrucomicrobiota bacterium
AATCTGGATTCCGAGGTAATGGAACATGACGAAAGCGGAAGCCGCGTTGACCACTGCGTCGAAGGAGAAGGCCCGCACGTATTTCCGGATTTCGAAGAGGCTGATGAGGATCCACGTGGCGTAGTCCGCGAGAATGGCGCCGCAGACGAAGCCGGAGACGGCGGGGCTGCGGGACTGCTGGCCGGCGGCAAGAAGAACGATGGTGAGGGCGTAGATGCCCGCGCGCAGGACCGAGTAGATGGGCCGCTGGACCTTCATGCGCCCCCTTTGTCTTTCATCCGGGCCGCGGCGCCATGCAGGAAATCCCACAGGCCCGCCGCGTACTGCCGGCAGAGCTCCCAGGACCAGAGGGTATCCTTTCCGAACTGATCGACAAAACCCTCGAGCGTCGGGGAGGAGATTGTCACGATCCAGAGCGCGATGCCGAACAGGTTCATGAAATAGATCAGCGCGTACGAAAACAGCCGTCCGTTCTCGCGGATGTCGGGCTGGTGCGTGAGGAGGGTGTCGATCGTGAACGTGAGATGGAACCCCCAGGTCAGCCCGACGAGCCCGAGCCAGAACGGCTCGTAGGTGCGCAGGTTGAAGAAGATGGAGAGGATGTAGTAGCCCAGGATGACGAGGACGGTGTAGAGCGGGAAGAAGTAGGGTGCGAGGGCCACCAGGAAGTTGCTCTTCGTGAGGGTCACGCTCCCGCTGTTCTTCGAAATGCGCATGCGCTTGATGCGTGCGCCCATGACCCAGCCCCACAGCGCGTGGGTCAGTTCGTGGGCGAGGACGTACGACCGCGTGGGGCGGGGCAGGCAGAAGAAGAGGAACACCCACAGGAAGAACCCGATGAAGAGGCCCCATGTCGAGAGCGGCAGCGAACTGTACGACATGGGCTGGATGGACTGGAGAAGCGCGGCGAGGGTCCGGGTGACCGCGACGCAAAAGGGAAGCAGCAACAAGCCGAAAAGCAGTTTCATGCGTTGTGATTATTAACCGGCCGGAGCCTGAAAGACACGAACAGAATCGGCCTTGAAATGCGGGTTGACATCGTCGCGTTCGCCGCTAGTATTGCACCACTTTTTCACAGAGGAACCAAGAAATGCCTACACTGAAGAGCGGTTGGAAGCGGATGAAGACTTCGGAGAAGTCCCGCATCAAGAACACGAATATCAAGACGAGCATCAAGACCGTGCGCGGGAGACTGTTCGCGGCCGTCGCGGCCAAGGACAAGGCGTCCGCCGGCAAGGTCTATCGCGAGTACTGCTCGTTGCTGGACAAGTCGGCGAAGAAGGGCGTGATCGGGAAGAACACGGCCGTTCGCCGCAAGGCGCGCGCCGCGGACATGATCCGGGCGCTCTAAGCCATCCATCCAGAAAACTTGAAGCGCGGAGAGCTGAAAAGCCTCCGCGCTTTCTGTTTGCCCCGGTACGGAGAGGAAACGGCCGGGCCGGTTACCACGTTTCGACGATGGTTTCGACGATGTTGTGCGCCAGGTCCTGGGCGGCGCGGGGCAGTCCCTGCTTCTTGGAGGACGTGAAATCGCCGGAGATGGGGAAGTCCGCTTCGCCCTGGACGCGCGGGTTTTCGGCGACCACTTTGTCCGTCGCCCTTCGCGTCAGCATGATCTGGACGGTCAGGGTCATGCGATACTGGTCCGCCGTTGTATTCAGGTCGCGATCGAACTTGAGAGGGGTGAGGCTGTAGTCGGTCATCGTCACCGTGAGGATCGTGTCGGCTTCCTGCTCGCTGCGGACCACCTTGAGCGACCCGTCCATCTGAATTTCACGGATGGCCGCCGGGGTGGCCTCGTTCTCGATCACAGGCTCGGTCGTCTTGTTGACGAACGTCGGGACGTACACGGTCTTGATGTCTTCGGGTAGCATGGAGCCAAGCTGGTAGGTTGAACAACCCGTCAGCAAAACGGCCATCAGCAGGAAGCTCAGTCGGGCAAAGCGCTTCATGACGTTAGTCCTTCTTGGTTCGAGCCACCGTGTTCGACAACGCTTCTATACGGATTTGGGCCAGACCCGTCCAGTCCGAATGCGGGAACTGCCGGACCATGTTTTCATACGCGATAAGGGCCGAGTCGGGGCGCTTGACGATCCTGTCGTAGTACGTCGCCTTCTCGTAGGCGATTTTCGCGCGCTGGCGGTACAGGGTGTTCTTGTACTCGGTAGCCATCGGCGCCTTGTCCGACGTGGGGAAGTAGTTCAGGAAAAGCGTCATGGCCGCCCACGCCGCGTCGAGGATCTGTTCGTTGTTGGGGCTTTCCTGGGCGAGCAGGTAGTAGCAGTACGCCGTCTGGAAGGAGGCCGGCTCCGCGAAGGGGCTGTCCGGATAGCGGTTGCGG
>CAYQYB010000351.1:0-2332 GCA_964421535.1 uncultured Verrucomicrobiota bacterium
GGACACGCACGTAGCGGGCGGGAGCGCTCATGGCGTCGGTCGTCACACCTTTGGTCCGGTTCTTGCTGCGGTCGGCGGCCACGGTGAACGTGAGCCCGTCGAGGCTTGTCTCGACGCGATAGCGGTACGCGCGCTTGGCGCCGTTGTACCAGTCCGTCCGCACGCCCGTGACGGTCTTGCTGGAGCCGAGATCGACCATCCACCACTGGGGATACCTGCGCGAGCTCGCGGACCAGCGCGTCGCGCTCTGCCAGTCGTTGCCCCAAGACGGGGAGTAGCCTGGCTGCACGCTGCCGGCCGGCGCTGGGAGACCTGCAGGCTCGGCCGTACCGGTGGAGATCGGGGTGTTCCCAGGGACTGCGACGGCAGACGCGGACACCGCACGAAGGACGACGTAGCGGTGGTGGCGCTTGAGTACGCGGTACCGTCGCACCCCGTGCACCTTCACGTATCGGTGGTGATCCCGGACCAGGAGCCTCTGATTACCGCGCTTGACCACATCCGCGTGCCGGCCATGCTTGATCACGCGGCACTTGAACGCCTTCGAAGTCGAAGCCGATGCCGGGGCGAGTGAACAGAGACAGATGGTGAGTGTGAGCAGCGTGAGCAGTGCGGCTGCGGCAGCGAGCTTCTTGTACACCGTGGCCCCTCCAGGGCGGGGAACCGGGATCACATCGGTGTCGGCGGGCGGACCGCGCGAAGTCAGGTGTCGCACCGACGCGACTCACTGGAGTTCCGTTGGACTTACGGTGAGCAGTCGTCACTACTCGCGGGGAGGAATCGACGAGCTGGGGGCGTTTCTTGAGCGTGTAGACGACTATCCATTGTCAGGCGGGACAACGAGGGGACCCCTCAACAAATCGCGTGAGGACGTCGATAGGCCCTGTCGGGAGTGTGTAGAGTGGGCTTCAGAGGGGCGTCCCGGCGGCTGGGCGTCGAACGGAGAGGCATGAACACCGCAACCACGCTGTTGCCGGCACTGCTGTTGTTGTACTTCCTCTGGCGCTCGCTGCGCCAGCGCGTCTTCCTGCTCGGTCTCCCCTTTCTTATGGACATGTACTACTCGGTGTTCTTCGACAGGCTCAAGATCTTCTGGTTACCCAATCAGTGGCTACCGGCCGACCACATGATGTTCTGGCTCTTGGCCACCTGGATCATCTACTTCGATCTCCTGCTTCCCGGACGCCGGCGCTCGGTGCGGGAACTCCGCCTCTTCGGGCCCCGACTCTCGGCGCCCGAAGAGCTCGTGCTGGTGGGGTTCGCGGCCTACATGCTTTTCAAGGTCGGCACGACCGCGATGCGTTACACGGATCTCGGGACGGCGATCAGCGAGGCGAGGATCCCGCTCTATGTGTTCGCCGGCTACCTGCTGTTGCGCGGAATCCTCAGTCACGCTGGGCGGAAGGACACGGTGGACCTTCTCGCCGCAGTCGTCGTCGTCAACACGATCGCCGCCGGCTTCTACGTGCTGCATCAGGGATTGCACATGTACATCTACTCGGGCCTAGTGGAGCACACGTATCTCGTCGTCAACGGCGAGGTTCTGACGCGCAGCTTCTACTTCATGCCACAGTACCTGCCTCTCTCGATCGCGTTCTGCGCGGCGAAGCGCACGTGGAGTCCCCTCTGGCTCGGCGTTTTTGTCGTGACTCTGGCCGCCATATGGGTGTCGTACACGCGTGCGCTGATTCTCGTGGTGATAGTCGAGATCGTGGTGATCCTGGCCGTTCGGCTTCTGAAGCAGCGCGACGCCTGGCCCGCGGCCAGGCGCGTCCTGCAGATTGTCTTGCTCGTCGGCGTGTTCGTCGGCGCGGCCGTCGTCCTGCTGCCCACCCAGACCGCCTATCTCTTGTCCCGGATTGAGGAGACCCGATCGAGTGGCAGCGCGCTCAAGGACAACAATCTGCAGTATCGACTTCTGTGGTGGAGAACCACGAACGAGTGGATCGGCGACGACCGCGTCCTGGGCATGGGATTCCCGTCCGCCGCGCAGGATGCGCGGGCGACCAGGGTCAGTCAGATGGCGGCAGATGTCGTATGGGTACCGACGGTCTGGAACCTTGGCCTGGTCGGGGTCGTGGGTTTGGCCGGCCTCTTTGCAGCCTTCGGTTGGCGTGCCGCCACCCTGAGCTTGGCGAGCGAAGGCGACGCCGCATTCCTCTCAGTCGTCTTCCTCGGCGTGGTCGTCGGCGTGTTCCTGCTCGGTTTCGTGGAGTGGACCATCTTTGACCCGTGGCACACCCCGATGGCGCTGTCCTTCTTTGCGCTGCTGAGCGCCGAGAGGTGCCGCCAGCGCGCCGAGGCTCGTCCGGCGGTGATCGGCGCGGACGAC
>CAYQYB010000352.1:0-2331 GCA_964421535.1 uncultured Verrucomicrobiota bacterium
GCGCGCGATCTTGTCGATCTCATCGATGTACACGATGCCCACTTCGGCGCGGGACACGTCGAAGTCGGACGCCTGGATCAGCCGCAGCAGGATGTTTTCCACATCCTCGCCAACGTATCCGGCCTCCGTGAGAGTCGTCGCATCGGCGATGCTGAACGGGACGTCCAAAAGGCGCGCCAGGGTCTTTGCAAGCAGCGTCTTTCCGCTGCCGGTCGGACCGATCAGCAGGATGTTGCTCTTCTCGATCTCCACATCCGCGTGCGCGGACTCGCCATCCGCGGCGCCCGGATCGCAGACCCGCTTGTAGTGATTGTGAACCGCAACCGACAGGACCTTCTTGGCGCGATCCTGGCCGACAACATACTCGTCAAGGACGGCCTTGATCTCGTGGGGTTTCGGGACCTTCAGCTCGCGGACCTTCTTCTTCGCGGGCTTTCCGCCCTTCTTCAAAATCGAACTGCAGAGATCCACGCACTGATCGCAAATCTGCACGTTCTGGCCCGCGATCAGACGTTCGACCTCGCCCTGCGGCTTTCCGCAGAACGAACAACGAGGTTTTTCTTCCTTTTCGGACATAGGCCTACTTCGCTTTCTTGCCGCCGATCACGTCGTCGACGATGCCGTACTCCTTGGCCTCCTGCGGCGACATGAAGAAATCGCGGTCGGTGTCCTTCGAGATCGTCTCCAGCGGCTTGCCCGTGTGGGCGGACAGGATCTCGTTGATCCGGTCACGCAGGCGCAGGATTTCCTTGGCCTGGATGCTGATATCGGATGCCTGCCCCTGGACCCCGCCCCAGGGCTGGTGGATCATGATCCGCGCGTTCGGAAGAGCGAAACGCTTGCCCTTTGTCCCCGCCGCCAGCAGGACGGCGCCCATGCTGGCCGCCTGGCCGACGCAATACGTCGTCACGGGGCACTTGAGGAACTGTATCGTGTCGTAAATGGCCAAACCGGCCGTCACGGAGCCGCCGGGCGAGTTCACGTACAGGTTGATGTCCTTCTCGGCATCTTCGCTCTGCAGGAACAGCATCTGCGCTATCACCAGGTTGCTGACCTCGTCCGATATGCCCGTTCCGATGAAGATGATGCGGTCCTTCAGCAGTCGGGAAAAAATATCGTACGCCCGCTCGCCGCGGCCCGTTTGCTCGACAACCATCGGGATCAGGATCTGATCGTGCTCGTTCATGGGGTCCCCTTCCGAGATCACTGCTTCACGTTCGCCTTCGCCAACAGCAGGTCCAAAGTCTTCGTTACGCGGATGTCTTCGCCGATCTTGCCGACCGCATCGCGCTTCTCAAGCTCGGCGCGGAGTTCGGCGGGCTTCGCGTTGTAGCGGGGAGCCATCTCGGCGATCCGGGCGGAGACCTCCTCCTCCGTCGCCTCGATCTTTTCCTGCTCCGCGATCCGGTGAAGAATGTAGTTGATCTTCACCTTCTCGGTGGCGCTCTTGGTCGCGGCCTCGAAGATCTCGCCCTTCCGGGTCTCGATTTCCTCGCGGCTCACGCCCCGGTAGCTCTGCTCGCGCACGATGTCGTACACGGTGTCGCGCGTCTCCTGCTGAACGACGGATTCGGGAACTTCCAGCTTCGTCTTCTCCAGCAGGTGCTTGACGATCTCGCTCTTCAGCCGGCGGGTTTCCTGCTCCTCGCCGAACTTCTGCATGTCTTCGCGAATCCTGCTCTTCAGCGCATCCTCGGATTCGACGCCGAGGGACTTGAGCATCCCCTGGTCCATCGCCGGAAGCTTCTTCTCCCGGATGCCTTTGACGTCGGCGAAATACGTGCACTTCCTGCCCGCAACGGCCTTCTCCGGGAAATCCGCCTTGAAATCCACAAGGACCTGCCGCTTTTCGCCTATATTGGCACCCAGCAGGCCTTCGGCAAAGCCCGGCAGAAACGCGTTCTCGTCGGCCATGGTCCAGAAATCCTTGCCCTTGCCCAGGCCGGCAGCCTTGGGGGCCAGTTCCTCGATCATCTTGTTCTCGCAGAGGCCCTCGTAGTCGATCTGCACAAGATCGCCCTTCTGCACAGGCCGGCCCGTGACGTCGTCCCACTTCGCATGCTGGTCGAGAATGTGCTTGATGGTGTCGGCGACCTGCTCGTCCTTGACCTCCACCTTCTTGCGCTCCAGCGACACGCCGAAATACTCGGGCAGCTTGAACTCCGGAGGAACATCCAGCGACACGTTGAATGTCATGGGCTGACCGAGGGTCAACGAGGCCTCGCTCACATCCAGCACGGCGACGGGATCGAGCTTCAGCTCCTTCAGGGCAACGTGGTAGCCCGCCGGGATCAGCCGGTCCATGACATCCTGCTCAATTTCCTTCGCGTA
>CAYQYB010000353.1:0-2312 GCA_964421535.1 uncultured Verrucomicrobiota bacterium
GTTGAAGGAACAGCGGGCGACGAGCACGAAGCCCGTCGCGGCGCAGAACGCCGAGGCGACGAAGTCTCCCGCGATCAAGGAACCCATCCGGATCGACGACCCGAACTGGGAATTCCGCGGCGGCCTGCGGAAGTCGGACAACGACTCCATTCATACGGCGCTGCTGCTCTCCAAGCGCGCCGACAGCCTTGTCGAGGCGGGAGACGCCCGTGAAGCCATCGACCTGTACGTCGAGGCCCTGACGACCTGGCCGCATCTGACGGCCGCGCGGATCAAGCTGGGCCGGCTGTTCCTCACGCTCCGCGATTACATACGCGCCCAGGAGTATTTGGAGGCGGCCGTGGACAACGATCCGGGCTCGCCGGACCTCATGAACGACCTCGGCGTCGCGTACTTTCACCAGCGGCGGATCACCACGGCCATGAAGCAGTTCAAGTCGGCGATCCAGATCGACGGCACGTTTGCCCCGAGCTACTTCAACCTCGCCCTCTGCCACCTGTCCATGGCCGATCAGAACAGCGCCCGCGACTACCTGCACAAGTACCTCACGCTCGTCCCCGAGGACACGCGCGCCCTCAAGCAGAAGGCCTTCCTCGACGCGTCGAACGGCGACTACACCAATGCCATGACCACCCTCCAGCAGGCCATCATGCTGGACGCCAACTGGCCGGCCCTGCGCTTCGATGCGGCGGCGACCGCCGCGCTCATGGGCCGCGGCGACGAGGCCATCGCGCATCTGCAGCAGGCGGAAGCGCTCGCCTCGCCTTCGGCCGTCTACCTCGTGTACCAGCAGCCCGCGTTCCGCGAGGTCCGCCTTTCCGAGTCCGGACGGGCCTACCTGAAGGATCTCGTCGAACGGGCGCGGCAGCGCTCGGCCTCCAAGGACTCGTATAATCCTTTGCATGACGTCATCGAACCCATATTGTCCAATCCGCCGACCGAGAAGACCGAGGATCCGGTGCCGGAGCCCGCGCGCGGCCGGAAGGCGCAGAAGGAATGAAGCCAACCTCTCAGGATATTTACGGAACCAACCGGAAGAAGCCGGAAGCGGATTCCCTTTCCGACCAGGACCGCTTCGACCTGCTGCAGAAGCCCTGGCTGGACGCCCGACGCCGCCAGCGCCGCTCCACCATCATGCTTACGATCATCGTCCTCGTCATCATGGCGCTCGTCGCCACGGTGGTCGTCCAGCAGTACTACCTGGCCAAACGGCCGACCGGGAAGTGGAGCGCGAAACCCGTGCCGGAGCGGACCGCGCTGTCGTCTTCGTTCGATATCGTCACCGACACGCAAACGCAGCTCATGATGGACGAACTGTCCGAGCTGAAGAACATCGTCGTGCCCGAACAGGGCGACATGCCTTTCAACACGCAGTGGATCAAGCAGGCGGCCTATCAGCTGATCCGGGCGGAGAAGGCGACGCGCGAAGAGCTTTTTGACGAGGCGATTGCAGCGTACAGGAAGGCGCTCCTGATCTATCCCAAGCTGCAGGGCGTGCACCGCCAGCTCGGACTGGCGTACCTGCGCAAGAAGGACTACCAGAACGCGGCGCCGGAGTTCGAAAAAGCGTCGGCCGAGGAGGCGATGACCTACGGGCTGGCCAACAACCTGGGCGTTTCCTATCTCGCCTTGGAGGACTACAAGAAGGCCGAGGCCAGTTTCCTCATGGCCACCCAGCTCAACCCCCAGTACGCCCTCGCCTACTTCAACCTCGCGACCCTCTACCTCCGGACCGGCGACCCGGCAAAAGCCGCAACGTTCTTCGAGAAGTACCTGTCCTACAAGCCCGAGGATATCGCGGCCGCCCAGACCTACGCGATGGTGCTGGTCCAGTTGAAGCAATGGGACCAGGCGGCCCGCCTGCTGCAGCAGATCGCCAACTTCGCGCCCGATGTCGCGCCGATCCAGTTCCGCCTGGCCGAGGCGCTCTCTCACACGCCCCACCGCGACATAGCGATGGAAGCGCTGAAGAGGGCTGTCTCCCTTGTGGACCCGCGGCAGGCGCTCGCCTGGATGTCGCGCCCGGAATTCGATCTGCTCCGGTCCGAGCCCGGCTTCCGCGAAATCCTCAACGAACTCAGCGAAGTGAAATAGGCGCGATCCGGCAGGCTCCCTGGCCCGCCCCTGAATCGAACTCGATCCGCAAATCCCCCGCTTCGTCGGTACGCCATACAGCCGTCTTCCGGAAGCCCAGGCGTGCGAGAACATTCCGGTCCGGCTGGCCTTCCGCGTTATCGGCGCCCACGCTGATCACCGCGGACAGTGGATCGGCCGCGGCAAGAAAGGACTCCGAGCACGTGTCCGCCGCGCCG
>CAYQYB010000354.1:0-2307 GCA_964421535.1 uncultured Verrucomicrobiota bacterium
GGCGGCGCATCGGCCTCCTTGACCGCGGGCTGGACCTGATGCGCCTGCGTCCTCCTGAGCCCTCCCGTTTCGGAGCGCTCGCGCATACGGGTGAGGCCCTCGAAGGCATCCTTGCAGTACACGACCGGCTCGGAGTACTGCGGCTGGCAGTCGTTCGCGACGAAGCCGGGCGTGAGCGCGGCGCCGCCGAGGAAAATGGGGATGCGGATGTCCGAGGCTTCTAGCGCCTTCATGTTCTCCGCCATGATGGCGGCGGACTTCACGAGCAGGCCGCTCATGCCGAGGACGTCTGCTTTGTGCTCCTTCACGGCCTTCATCATCTGCTCGACCGGCACCTTGGTGCCGAGGTTGACGACCTTGAAGCCGTTGTTGCTGAGGATGATGTCCACCAGGTTCTTGCCGATGTCGTGGACGTCACCGGCGACGGTGGCGATCACCATCGTGCCGCGGCCGGACGCCGACTCGTCCTTCTGCATGTACGGCTTGATCATGTCCACGGCCTTCTTCATCACCTCGGCCGACTTGAGGACGAACGGGAGCTGGAGAATTCCCTCGTTGAACAGCCGGCCGACCTCCTGCATCGCGGGGATCAGGAGCTTGTTGAGGATGTCCTCCGCCTTGTAGCTCTTGAGCAGGACCGGAACGACGTCGGCGAGTACCGGAACCCGGCCCTTGATGACTGCGTCGGCGAGCGTTTCCTCAGGCGACTTCGCGGCTTTTACGGCCTCGGATTCCTCGACCACGGTCTCGAAGAAGTTGATGAACTTCTCCAGCGGGTCGCCGTTCGAGCGGTCGTCGTTCAGCAGCGCCTCCGCGACCTTGATGGCGTCCGCCGGGATCTGGTTCAGCGGCGCGATGGTCGCGACGTTGATGATGCAGGCGTCGAGCCCGGCCTTCAGGCACTTGTCGAGGAATACCGCGTTCAGGATTTTACGGCCCGCGGGCTTGAGCCCGAAAGAGATGTTCGACAGCCCGAGCAGCGTTCGCACGCCCGGCAGCTCCGACTTGATCCTCTTGATGGCGTTGACCGTTTCGATCGCGGAGGTGCGCAGGTTGTCGTCGCCGCTGCCGATGGTGAACGTCAGCGCGTCGATGAACAGGTCGCCGCGGCGCAGGCCGTGCTTCTCGCAGAAGGCCACGAGCCGTTTCGCGATGGAGACCTTGCGCTCCGCATTCATCGCCATGCCGGTCTCGTCGATCGTCAGGCAGACGAGGGAGGCGCCGTAGCGGCGTGCCATTTCGGCCACGCGCGCGGAACGCTCCTCGCCGGACTCGAAATTGATCGAATTGACGATCGCGCGCCCGCCGTACAGTTTCAGGGCGGTCTCGGCCACATCGGCCTGGGTCGTGTCGATCATGATCGGGATGCGGCACTCGCGTCCCGCGCGCGCGACGAGGATTTCCATGTCCTTCGCCTCGTTGCGGCCGGCGTACGCGCAGCTCAGGTCGACGACGTGAGCGCCGACTTCCTCCTGCTCGGTCAGCATCGCGAAGGCGGAATCGTAGTTGTTCGCCAGCAGGGCCTCGCGGAACTTCTTGGAGCCCGTCGCGTTGGCCCGCTCGCCGATGTAGAGCGGCGGCGGCGACTGCGAGAGGTCGACCGGCGAAAAGACGCTCGTGACCTGCTCGGGGCGCTTGACCTGGCGCTTGACGACCGGGATGCCGTCGACCGCGAGCCGGAGCTTGAGGATGTGGTCCGGCGTCGTGCCGCAGCAGCCGCCGATGACGTCGATCCCGACGTCGCGCGTGAGCTTACCGAGCGCGGCGCCGAAGGCGAATGGTCCGAGCGGATACGAGACTTTTCCGTCCTTCATTTCGGGCAGGCCGGCGTTCGGCATGCAGGCGATCAGGCCCGGCCAGTTCTGGGCGAGGTAGTCGAGGTGGATGCGCATCGCATCGGGGCCGGTGGCGCAGTTCAGGCCGAGGATGTCCACGGGGAACGGCAGGAGCGCGGCCACGACGGCGCTGATGCTGGATCCGATCAGGAGCGTGCCGGTCTGCTCGACCGTGACGGACACGTAGAGCGGCAGGGAGTGCTTCTGGCCGATGACCTTGTCGTAAGCGACCAGCCCGGCCTTGATCTGGAGCAGGTCCTGGCAGGTTTCAAAAAGGATGCCGTCGACGCCGCCTTCGGCCAGCCCCTCGATCTGCGTTTGGAACGCGTCGCAGAGCGCGTCGAAGGATAGTTGTCCAAGCGTTGGAAGTTTCGTCCCCGGTCCGATCGACCCGAAGACGAAGCGCGGCTGCTGGTGCGTGGAGAACTTTGCGGCGGCCTCGCGCGCGAGCTTTGCGGCGGCTCGGTTGATC
>CAYQYB010000355.1:0-2286 GCA_964421535.1 uncultured Verrucomicrobiota bacterium
CGAGACGGACGCTTTTCCGGAACTTTTTTTAACTATTTTTCGGTCTACACCTTGCGGTGCTTCCAGCGTCCGGTCTCGAACCAGCCCGCGACGAGAAGGCCCTGGACGACGAACGCCGTGGCGATCGCCCACCAGATTCCGTGCGTCGGCGGCTGCCAGATGCGGGACAGGAAGACCGCGAGCGGAACCTGGAGGCCCCAGAGGCTGAGGATCGTGATGATCATCGGCGACATGCTGTCGCCCGCGCCGTTCAGGGCGCGGCCGAGGACGATGCCGAGCGCGGCGAAAATGTAGAACGGCGACACGACCTGGAGGTACTGCGCGCCGATCGAAACGACGTCCGGCTCGCGGTTGAACACGCGGATCAGGCCCGGGGCGAAAAGGACCATGATCGCGCCCGTGACCACCATGAACCCCATGCCGATGCACGTCGACACCCACGCCGCGCGGCGAGCCCGCTCGGGCTTCCCGGCGCCCAGGTTCTGGCCGACCATCGTCGCCGCCGCGCCGCCGAGCGCGAACGCGGGCATCAGGATGATCATGTGGAAGCGCAGGCCCACGCCGTACGCCGCCACCGCCGCCGTGCCGCAGCCCGCGACGATCCACATCATCACCGCGCTCATCAGGCTGCGCGAGAACATCTGGCCGGAGCCCGGCAGGCCGATCCGCAGGATGCGCCACAGCAGTTGCGGGTCGGGTTTCCAATGGTGCGGGCGGATGTGCAGGCGCGCCTTTCCGCTCAGCATGATGTGCACGGCGAGGCCTGCCGCGACCGCCTGCGACAGCACGGTGGCGACCGCCGCGCCCTCCACGTTCATTCGCGGCAGCGGGCCGATGCCGAAGATGAACAGGGGAGCGAGGATGATATTGAGCACGTTCGACACCGCCATGACCCACATCGGCGTCATCGTGTCGCCCGCGCCTTGCAGCGCGGCGTTCGCGATGAACAGGATGAACACCGTGAACCCGCCGAGCAGGGAAATCTTCAGGTACGCGCTGCCGTCGGGAATGATCTCCGGCGCCGCGCCGAGCATGTGAAAGAAGTCGTCCGAAAACAGCCAGCCGATCACGCCAAAAAAAACGCCGAGCACGAAGGCCAGAATCAGCGACTGGCTTGCCGCCGTGCTCGCCTCCTCCTCGTTGCCGGCGCCGACCGCCCGCGCGACGAGCGCGATCGTCCCCGTGGAAAGCCCCATCAGCATCGGGAACAGCACCATGATGATCGTCGCGCTCATCGCCACCGCCGCGACGGCCTTTGAGCCGAGCCCGCCCACCCAGAACAGGTCGATGAGACTCTGCATGTTCTGAAGAACCGCCCCGACGAGCATCGGCGCCGTCAGCCAGCCGATCCCTTTCAGAAGAGGACCGTCGGTGATGTTCCTGTTGGGCGACGCGATTGCCATGAGGATCAATTTACTGCACCGCCCGGAAGAAAACACGGAATCCTGTGATGAATACAAAAATGTATTATACAGAAGCGTAATTTACCGTTTATGTAGCCTGATTCGGCATAGCGACAAAAAACGGCATTTTCGATATTAGTCAGAAAGCGTTTATTATAATTAGGTTATAAAACATACCCCGCGTTTTGCCATGGTTCTTGGCTTGTTTCCTGCTGTAGCGGTCGGGGTTGGTTGCGCTTCACGAGGAAGACCTTCTGAGGAGGAAAATTCATGCTGAGCAGAGGAAGACTCTGGTTGTGGTTGTCTGTTGCGTTGCTTGGAGCTGGGGGAAGTGCGTGGGCGGATGACGGCGTGGTTGAAGCGGTTTCCTCGGTGACGGCGGGCGATACGGCATGGATGCTGTTGGCGTCCGCGCTGGTGATGTTCATGACGCCGGGCCTGGCGTTCTTCTACGGCGGCCTCGTGCGGCGGAAGAACGTCCTGTCGATCCTCATGCAATGCTTCATGGCGCTTTGCCTGATCAGCGTGCAGTGGGTGGTCATCGGCTACAGCCTTTCGTTCGGGCCCGACCTGGGCGGGATCATCGGGAATCTCGACTGGATGGGGCTGAAAGGCATCGGCGTCGAGGCGTCTTCCTACGCGCCCAAAATTCCGCACGCGCTCTTCGTCATTTTCCAGATGATGTTCGCGGTGATCACGCCGGGGCTGATCATCGGCGCGTTCGCGGAGCGCATGCGCTTCTCGGCGTTCTGCGTGTTTGCGCTGCTGTGGGCGACGCTCGTGTACGATCCCGTCGCGCACTGGGTCTGGGGCAAGGGCGGGTTTCTCGGGACGCAGGGCGGGATGGGCGCGGTGGATTTCGCCGGCGGCATCGTGGTCCACA
>CAYQYB010000356.1:0-2276 GCA_964421535.1 uncultured Verrucomicrobiota bacterium
TGCTTGAACAACATCGTCGCGGCCAGCAGAGCCACCACCCATCCTGGCGCAATGAATGCTTCGGGGTGAAGCAGGCGCTGCACGCTCTCCTTCCCCACATCGAGCCCCACCATGATGAGCGTGATCGACAGCACCAAAGCGGCCACCATTTCGATTCGCCCGTGCCCGAAGGGATGGTCCAGATCCCTCGGTTTCTGCGACCATCGAAAACCGAACGCAATCACAAGGCTGCTGCCCACGTCCGTGAGATTGTTGATGCCGTCGGCGATGACCGCAATACTGCCCGTGACCATGCCCAGGATGAGTTTCGTCGCCGAGAGAATCACGCTGGCAACCGTGCTGGTCCAGCCTTCCAACATACCGAGCCTAGTCCGCATTTCCGGCGCCTTCGGATTGCCGTCGCCGGGGACGAACGCGCGAACCAGCAAGCCTGTGACACCGCCGGGAGGCCAGCTAAATGGTTGATTATCAGGCATCATTCACTTCTAATACGAACGCCGCTTGTTGAGCCAGCTTATTGTGGAGTTCCGGACACGGCGGAAGAAAGGCTTTTGACGAACATGAAATCCGAACTGATTATCGCGCTCGATGTCCCGCGCACAACGGACGCGCTTGCCGCCGTGGACGCCCTTCCTCCGGAACTCGGCTGGTACAAGATCGGCCTGGAACTTTTCTGCGCCGAGGGGCCGGCGATCGTGCAGGCTGTGCGCTCCCGCCGGAAAAGCGTGTTTCTGGATCTCAAGCTCCACGACATTCCGCGCACCGTGGAGCGGGCCGTCAAATCCGCGGCGCAGCACGGAGTGGAGATGCTGACGGTTCACGCCTCGGGCGGACGGGCCATGCTGAGGGCAGCCGCGGACGCCGCGCGCTCCTGCGGGGCGAAGCCTCCGAAGATCATCGCTGTCACGGCGCTGACCAGCCTGGATCAGAAAGACCTCGGCGACCTCGGCATCTCCCGGACGCCCGCACAGCAGGTTCTCGCGCTCGCGGACATCGCTCTTTCCTGCGGCGTGGACGGGCTTGTGTGCTCGCCCCAGGAAGTGGAAGTCCTGCGCGGCCGCTTTGGCCCTCATCCGCTCCTCGTCACTCCGGGCATCCGCCTGCCGGGCGAGGATGTCGGCGACCAGAAACGCGTCGCGACGCCCGCTGCCGCAGTTCGCGCGGGCGCAAGTTTCCTCGTCGTCGGACGGCCGGTGCTTGAGGCGAAGGATCCCGCGGCGGCCGCAAGGGCAATCGTCAAGGAAATGGGAGTATGATCTTTTCCAATGCTTTGAAAAATCGGCCGCTGAATTTCCAAGCATTGGAAAACAACGGGCTCAGGATTTCGGCGGGCGATCCAATTCGTCCCGGACAGCTTTCCCTATTTCCTTGAACGTGTAGGGCTTGTCGATGAACCGCCCGGCGCCGAGCGCCTGAGCCTGCTTCACCCGATCGGTAATCCCCCCGCCGCTGACGATGATGCAGCGCTGGCCGGGATACAGCTCGACGATCTTCTTGTAGGTTTCGAGCCCGTCAAAATCCTTCTCCATCACCATGTCCAGGATCACGAGGTCGAATGGGTGCTTTCGGCCGGCATCTCCCCCACCCTCTTTCTCCATCAACTCGAGCGCCGCGTGACCGTGCTCGGCCGTCACGACTTTGTAGCCCAGCTTGTTCAGCATTCGGGCGCTGATGTCGCGCTGCTCGGGCGTGTCATCCACGATCAACAGCCGCTCCGTTCCGCGGAACGCGTCCGAGCTTGACGACACAGCGGGTGCCGCCGCGGCGACAGGCGCGGGAGCAGGAATAATCTGCGGGCGCGGCGGAGGCGCGGGCGGGCGGACGACCGCCGTCGAACTCGCCGCCTGTTCAAGTTCCTTCGCGGCGGTGACATCGCGTGCCAGGATCCGCGTCACGGGAATCTGCTTTCCGCGCTGCGGCTGAGCGCGAACTTCCGCGACAACATGAATAATGCCTCCATCCCTTCGGATCAGGCGAAACTCCAGTCGATGCGGCTCCTCCAGTTTGGCGGCTGCAACGAGAAACGCGTTCCTCACCTTGTCCAGATCGCCCGGGTGAACGAGGCGGCTGAGGGGGGCGCCGAGAAGCTCCGAAATCGTGTATCCCAGCTTCGCGGCGCCCGCGCGGTTGGAGAGCAGCACGGTCCCCTCGTCGCTGATGCAGAAGTACAAATCGAGGACGATCTCGAGGAGATCCTTGTAGCGCGATTCGCTCTCGCGCAGAGCTTCCTCGGCCTGCCGCCGCACAAGAACCTTCTCCACGGTGCCGGGAAGGAG
>CAYQYB010000357.1:0-2269 GCA_964421535.1 uncultured Verrucomicrobiota bacterium
CACGGCGTGGTCGAAGTTCTGAAATCGGGCTGGATCACAACGGGGCCGAAGTGCGACGCGTTCGAGAAGGCGTTCGCCGCCTACGTCGGCGCTCCGCATGCGTGCGCCCTGACGTCGGCCACCGCCGGCATGCACCTGGTGCTTCTCGCGCTGAATCTCAAGCCGGGCGACGAGGTGATCACCAGTTCGATGACCTGGGTTTCGACGGTGAACCTGATCGAGCTGTGCGGCGCGACCCCCGTCATGGTGGACATCGATCCGTCGACGCTGATGATCACACCCGACCGGATTGCGGCGGCGATCAGCAAGCGAACCCGCGCGATGATTCCCGTGCACTACGCCGGCGCGCCGGCGGACATGGATCCGATGCGCGAACTCGCGAAGAAGCATAGTATCGTGCTCGTTGAGGATGCGGCGCATGCGGCGGGTACGGAATACAAGGGCCGCCGCATTGGAAGCCAGGGACTCTCCATCTTCAGCTTTCATCCGATCAAGAACATGACGACGGGCGAGGGCGGCATGGTCGTGTCGGATGATCAGGGAATCGTCGACCGTGTGCGGCGATTGAAGTTCCACGGGCTGGCCAAGGACGCGTGGCAGAGGTATTCGCGCAAGGGCAGCGTCGTGATGGAAGTCACCGAGCCGGGATTCAAATACAACCTGACGGATATCCAGGCATCGCTGGGCCTGACTCAGCTCGAGAAGCTCGATCGTTTCAACGAGCGTCGGAAACAGCTGGTCGCGGTCTACGACGAGCTGTTCAAGGATGTCGAGGAGGTCAGGCCGATGGGCCGGCCGGCGTATCCGCACAAGCATACGCATCACCTGTACATCGTTCAGGTGGACATCGACAAACTCGGGATGTCCCGCGAGGAATTCGTAGACCAGCTCAAGGAGCGGAACATCGGCGTCGGCATCCATTTCCGCGCCGTGCATCTTCACGAGTACTACGTCAAGCAGGGGCGCTATCCGCGCGGGTCCCTGCCGAATACCGAGCATGCCTCGGATCGCATCATGTCGCTGCCGCTGTCCACGGGGATGACGGAGCAGGATGTGCGGGACGTTGTCGCCGCGATCAAGGATGTCGTGAAATCGAGGAGGGCGAAATGAACAAGCCCCGCAATTTCTCGGTCGTCATTCCGATCTATAACGAGGAAGCCAATCTCCCGGAGCTGATGGATCGAACGCTGAAGGCCTGCCGATCCGTGGGAGCGCCGTTCGAGATCATCCTGGTGAGCGACGGAAGCCACGACGGCTCGCCCGAACTGATCGCGGCCGCGGCGGAGGCCAACCCCGGCGAAATCGTCGGCGTTATGCTGAACAGGAATTACGGCCAGCACGCGGCGGTATTTGCGGGGTTTGAGCACGCCACGGGCGACGTGGTGATCACGCTCGACGGCGACCTGCAGAATCCGCCGGAGGAGATCGGCAAGCTGTTCGAGAAGATGGGCGAGGGGTTGGATGTCGTCGCGGGCGTGCGCGTGCCGCGCTGCGACACGGTGTTTCGCCGATTCTCGTCATACCTGACGAATCTTGTCACGGCGAAGGTGACCGGCGTCCAGATGCACGACTACGGCTGCATGCTTCGCGCCTACAGCGCGCGTGTGGTCAAAGCCATGCTCGAGTGCACCGAGCGCAGCACGTTCATCCCCGTGCTCGCCAATTCCTTCGCGCGCCACACGGCGGAGGTGGAGGTCCGGCACGCCGAGCGCAAGGGCGGGGAGTCCAAGTACGATCTGTGGAAGCTGATCAATCTCCAGTTCGACCTGCTCACCGGGATGACGACGTTTCCCCTGCGCCTGCTGACGGTGATCGGCGTCTGCATCGCCTTGATCGGCGTGGGGTTCGGCGCGTTCCTGCTGCTGATGCGGCTGATCGAAGGCCCAGAGTGGGCCGTGCAGGGAGTCTTCACGCTGTTCGCCATCCTGTTCGTGTTCGTCGGCGCGCAGTTCATCGGCATGGGCCTGCTGGGCGAGTACTTGGGCCGGGTCTACAAGGATGTTCGTGCCCGGCCGCGCTACCTGGTGCATGAAGTCAAAGGAAGGAGCAATCTGAAGCCCGCATGAAAGCCGTAGTTCTTGCTTATCACGACATGGGATGCGCCGGGATCGAGGCCCTGCTCCGGCACAACGTCGAAATTGCCGCGGTGTTCACTCACAAGGACGACCCGCACGAGAACGTCTGGTTCGGCTCCGTCGCGGAGCTTGCGGCCATGCACGGCATTCCGGTGTACGCGCCCGAGGACATCAACCACCCGATTTGGATCTCG
>CAYQYB010000358.1:0-2267 GCA_964421535.1 uncultured Verrucomicrobiota bacterium
GTGAGCGGGAACGTCCCGACCGCCTTGACCGTGGCGGAGAGCGTTTTCGCCGTCCCGTCCCAGGCCAGCGCGCCCAGCTCGACCGCGCCCTGCGTGAGGTGGCGGTCGTCGCCCACGAACTGGGGACGGCTCTCCGCCGGCCACACGGAAAGCAGGCGCACGGTCCTTGCCGGAACCGCCAGGCTCACGCGGCTCTTCTGCACGCCCATCCACTTCTGCGTCCAGAACTCGAAGGCGGTGTACGGAGCCTCGCCGGAAAGACCGACTTCGCTCATGTCGAAGCCGGTTTCGCGCTCGGAGTCGCTGAAGTTGAAGAGCGCGACCACGTTCCACACGCCGTACGGGCGCGTGACGGTCAGGTTCCAGATCGGCATCTCGGTGTAATAGGGATAAAGGTTCACGGGGTGGATGTCCGCCACGGGCAGCACCTGCTGGATGATCTTCATCCGCTCCAGCGAGAGTTCGGCGAGCTTGTCTCCGGCGAACATCAGCTGGCCCGGAAGCCCGATGAGGGTCGCCATCACGTCCGCCTCGTGCGTTTCCAGGACGGGGCTGACGAGCAGCGTGTCCGGGTCCGTGTAGAACATGATGTTGTTCACGAAAATCTGGCTGAACGTGCACTGCGCCTGGTGCTTGATGTTTTCCCAGCGCACGGGGTACTGCACGATGGTTCCGGGAAGACCCTTGACCACGCGCGAGGCGACCCCCTGGTAGAGCCCCACGACGTCCGAGCCGAGGCGGGACGCGTCGAGGTACTGCGCCTCCGTGCCCGTGAAGTCGCCCATGCAGCCGAGCAGGATGCGGTCGTCGCCGATCCCCTCGCGCAGGGCCTTCACGCTGTTGTCGAACCAGCGGGGATCTTTGGGGTCGCGGAAGCAGGAGCGGACCTCCGGCTTCTCGAAGAGGCGGGGCGTGTTGGCCATGCCGTCGAACTTGAAAAACTCGTAGCCCCAGTCGCGCGAGGCGATGCGCGTGATTTTCCGGATGTGCTCAAGCGCTTCGGGGACCGTGAGGTCGAGCATGTACTTGCCGTTCCAGCAGGGGATCGGCGTGCCGTCCTTGCGGTGCAGGAACCAGGACTTGTGCTCGTTATAAAACTTCTCATCGCCCGTTCCGTAGAGCGGCATCCAAATGCCGGGGCGGAAGCCGAGGTCGCGGATTTCCTGGGCGAGCTTCTTCATGCCTTCCGGGAACAAGGGCTCGTCGGTGGAAAGGTCCAGGTTGTGAAAGTTCGAGACCGGCAGCCAGCGGGAATTGCCCTGCCAGGATTCGATGGACCAGATTTCCATGCCGAAGGGCTGCAGGAATTTCTGCCCGACGCGCGCCTCGTCCAGGTTGTCCTGCGAGCCGGCCTTGTCGCAGTAGGTGTTCCAGCTCATCCAGCCGGTCGGCGCCTTCGGGCAGCGCTTGCGGTCGAGGGGGTGGTAGCCCGGCGCCCAGCGGCTCGCGTAATAGTGGGGGTCCGCCTCGACGGAGAACGAAGCTTCCGCAGCCTCCTCGATGCGGCAGGAGAGCTTCACGCCGTACTTTCCGCCGCCGAGCGTGGTGACGCGGGTCTCGGGGGCGTCAAACCGCACGGCGAGATCCTCTTCGCGCGCGAAGACGGAGTCGTTGGCCGGAGAGTCGCCCGCGCCGTCCGCGAAGGACAGCACGCGCTCGCCGACCCGCGGCCGCGTGCGGCAGGCGAAGCTGTCGGGGCGGACGGCGGCCGTGCCTTCAAACGTCAGAGCGCCGGAATAAAATATCGCGCCGGCCCGGTGGAGCGTCTGCACGGTGAGAAGATCGCCGTTCGCGCGAAACGAAAGGTAGCCGAAGACCGTACCGCCGCGGTTGACCAGCGCGAGCCGGTCAGTCGCCGCGTCGCGCGCGGCAACGATCGTCCACGCGGCATTGTCCGAGACAAAAGACAGCTTTCCCTCGACGGAAACCTTCCGTTCCTCGTTCACCAAGGTCAGCCGGGCGTCCGGCTCCGTGAACGAAACCTTCCACGCGCCGACCGTCAGCCCCGACAAAGCGACAAGCATCGAAACCATATCCGCATCCTCCCGTTGCGCAAAACATATCCCCAAAGCTAACCGGGCCAGTGTATACCGTGCTGCGGGGCGCGTCCAATGGATTCGGGTTCTTGCCCACCCCATCACCGAAGCATGATCTGCAAGCCGAAATCGTAGCTCAGGAAGACTTGGCGGCTGGATGTGTCGTAGCGGAGATTCCACCTGTCCGGCAGTGCGGCCGAGGCGAACGGGCCGGTTAGCGCGCCCGTGTAC
>CAYQYB010000359.1:0-2247 GCA_964421535.1 uncultured Verrucomicrobiota bacterium
CTTCCCGGTGTAAAAGAGAATGCGCTCGCTCACGGTCGTCTTGCCCGCGTCGATGTGCGCCATAATTCCGATGTTGCGAATCTTCGATATAGGAGTCGTTCTAGCCATGCTGCACCTCGTTACTTTTACCTCTTATGGGCGGTAAAAGGGCGGGGAATATGCCCGGCAAGGGGCCGCACTGCAAGAAGAAAAAGAGGAGAGAGCCTCGGGCATGCGCAGAACGGGCCTAAACCGTCGACCGGTTCACCCGGAAATCGGCCAGGATCTGCTCGGCTTCGGGCTCGAAAACGTCCCGCCAGATCACGTAGGCGGACGCCACGGCAAATCCGGCGCCGCCACGGATGTTCGCGCAGTAGACCCGGTCCGCGCGCCGCGCGACATCCTCGACCGCCTTGGCGTGGCCCGTCGGAACCGCGACCATGACGGACGCCGGGTCGAGCCGGCGAACCGACTCGATCGCCGTGAGCATGGTGTACCCGGACGCCAGGCCGTCATCGACAAGAAACACGTGCCGGCCGGAAAGGTTGGGCAACTGCAGGCTGCCGCGAAGCCTCAGCATGCGCCGCCGGACCTTCTTCGCCGTTTCGTGCACGCCGTGCCGGATGTCCAGGTCCGTCAACCCCTCCGCGCGGATCAGCGGCGAGTTCAGCATCATGGAACTGTCGAAGGCGACGGCGCCGTAGCCGACCTCGGTGCTGCGCGGCAGAGTCATCTTGCTCACCGCAATGACATCGAGCGGCAGTTCCATCGCGACGGCCATGGACGCCGCGACAGGAATCCCGCCCGAGGGAATGGCCAGCAGAAGCGCGTTCGCGCCGCGGTAATCCTTCAGCATCGCCGCGAGGCATTGCCCGGCGTGGCCCCGGTCGCGGAAGATCCGCGCCTTCTCGCGAAGATCGTCACGCTCGAAGATGTTGCCGGATGTGCTCACACCCCTACTATATCATGGCGACGCCCATTTGCAGACTACAATCGCGCGCCTCGATCTCTTTTCGGAAACCTTCCGGCAGAACCGCCGCGCAGGCAAGAAGTTGGAACGAATCACCCGGGCGGGCGAGACTTCTCTTTGCATCGCACTTCCGCGTGCGGTATAAGTGAACGCGCGACGGTACAATGGCGGGGAAGAGAATCTCGTCCTCCTCGTCGTCGTCCGCGTTTCTTCTCGAGGACGAGGGACGAGGACGACGACGAGGACGATCAGGCATTGCGATGAGTTCCAAGAGCGTTCCATTTGTTCATCTTCATTTTCACACGGAGTACAGCCTCCTCGACGGCGCGTGCCAGGTTGACCGCGTGATGAACGTGGCCGGCGAACTCGGCATGAAGGCCGCGGCGATCACCGACCACGGCACGCTGTACGGAGTCGTCGATTTCTACAAGGCCGCGAAGAAGAAAGGCATCAAGCCCATTCTCGGCTGCGAGGCGTACGTGGCGGCGGGCAACATGCGCGACCGCAAGACCAACGACGGCAAGTCCTATTCGAACCACCTCGTCCTGCTCGCGGAAAACAACGAGGGCTTCCGCAACCTCTGCCGCCTGTCCTCCATGGCCCACCTGGAAGGCTTTTATTACAAGCCGCGTATTGACAAAGAGTTGCTACGCAAGCACAGCAAGGGGCTGATCGGGCTTTCAAGCTGCCTGAAGGGCGAGATCACGGGGCTCTGCGCGAACAACAACGTGGACGCGGCCGTGCGCGCCGCAAACGAGTACTCGGAGATCTTCGGCAAGAACAACTTCTTCCTCGAGCTCCAGGACCACGGCATCCCGGAGCAGAGAATCGCCAACCGCGGCATCCTCGATGTCGCCAAGCGGACCGGCCTGCCGATCGTCGCGACCAACGACGTCCACTACCTGAAGGCGGAGCACGCGGAGGCGCACGAGGTCCTGCTCTGCCTGCAGACGCAAACGGTGATGAGCGACCCGAAGCGGATGCGCTACTCGTCCGACCAGTTCTTCATGAAGAGCGGCGAGGAAATGCAGGCCCTGTTCCCCGACCACCCGATGGCCCTTTCGAACACGGTGGACATCGCGGAGCGCTGCAACGTCGAGCTGGTGCTCGACAAGGAGCTGCACTTCCCCAAGTTCAAGGTGCCGGATGGATTCAACGAGAAGACATACCTGCTGAAGCTCGCGAAGGACGGCCTCCGCGCGCGCTACGGCATCCAGGACACGGACCACCCGAAGAACGACGCCGAGAAGCGGATCGCGGACCGGTTCAACTTCGAGATGGCCGTCATCGAGAAGACC
>CAYQYB010000360.1:0-2231 GCA_964421535.1 uncultured Verrucomicrobiota bacterium
AGTGGCAGCGTATGCCCGAGACCTAAGGGGTTATCATCGTGATTGTGCCGACGGGGCTGTTCACGCTCTCGTGATACCCACCCTCGCAAGCGGTCACGTCGCGGAAGAGGGGCCTGTGAATATCATGGGGCCGGATGCCATCCATGACTACGTCAAGAAGATCGAGCACGAAGCCGCAATGGCTCCAATTCAGGCCAAACGTTTCCTTGAGGCAGAGGCATATCGACCTCTACCGACACTCGTGCAAGCAGCCCGGGAGCTTTTCCATTCAGGCAAGATCCGACCCATCCATCGCGCGCGAGCCTCCACCGATCCAGCTGTCGGCGAGATTACGAGGATCATACACGAAGCAGCAAGCACACGATCACGCCGCCTTATTCTCGTAACGGGGGTCCCGGGTGCTGGCAAGACACTCGTCGGTCTGCAGGCCGTGCATGCACACTTCATAGACGATCTCGTGATACCTCGATCCAGCGGCAAGCCGACTACACCAGCAGTTTTTCTTTCCGGCAATGGACCTCTTGTGGAGGTGCTCCAATACGAATTTCGCGGCGCGGGTGGTGATGGCAAAGTTTTCGTGCGCGGGGTCATGGACTACGTGAAACGATACTCCAGTCGGTCCCATCTGATTCCTCCTGAGCATGTTCTCGTCTTTGACGAAGCCCAGCGCGCATTCGATGCCGAACAGGTCCAGAAGAAGCACAGCACGACTCCGGGTTTTGAGGGTGGCAAGTCCGAGCCCGAACACTTTATCGAGTTTGCTGAAAGAATCCCCGAATGGTGTGTCGTGATCGGATTGATCGGGGGAGGTCAGGAAATCCATGTTGGCGAGGAGGCAGGACTCATACAATGGCGACATGCTATCGCCGGGTGCAGGCAATCTGCTGCATGGACAGTCCACGGGCCGTCAGCTGCTCTAGACTGTTTCAACGGAGCGCAGCTACAGGTGGTCGCGTGTAATGCGTTGAATCTCGATACAGAGATACGGTTCCATCTCGCCCGTGATCTGCACACATTCGTCGCCAGCCTGTTGGCCGCAAGACCTGCGGAAGAGAATATGGCCCTTGCTGTCAAGTTGGAGGAATCGGGCTATCACCTCAGAATCACGCGCGATATTGCCATCGCGAAAGACTACTTGCACGAACGATACCAAGAACATAGAGAAGCCCGATTCGGTCTTCTCGCGTCATCGAAGGATCGCGATTTGATCCGATTCAAAGTCTTCAATGACTTCCAATCCACCAAGCGACTGAAGTTCGGTCCGTGGTATGGAGACGATGAAGATGCCCCGGGCCAGCACTCATGTCGCCACCTCCGCGACTGCGTTACCGAGTTCGGCGCACAGGGGCTTGAGCTTGACGCAGCCCTCATCGCTTGGGGTACTGACTTGAAGCAGGTAAGAGGACGCTGGTCAAATGCGCGCGCACGCGGCTATCTGTCGACCGCCCACGTCAAGGACCCCTTCCAACTTCGTCTCAATGCATATCGAGTGCTTCTAACCCGAGGTCGTGATGCATCGGTTGTGTTTGTGCCTGAAATGGACGAACTCGATGAGACGTACGCGTACTTAGTAGCCAGTGGACTGAGAACTCTCTAAGACGCGCTCGCTCTGTCTTCACGGCAATGCTTGTCCAATGTTTGGAACACCCGGCCCGAAAACTTCCAAGGTCCGGAAAATCCGCTCAATCCGCGTTATCCGCGGTCAGTCTTCGGTCCGTTGCGTGACAGGCTTGCATGGGGGGATGGAGCTTGATACAGACGGGACCCCATGGAGGATCCATCATGACCAATCCGGTTCGAATCATGCCGTGCCTGGATATGCAGAAGGGCCGCGTCGTGAAGGGCGTTCACTTTGTCGACATCAAGGATGCCGGCGATCCGGTTGAGTGCGCGCAGGCGTACTGCGCGGCCGGCGCGGATGAGCTGGCCATGCTGGACATCACCGCCACGATCGAGCATCGCGGCACGCTCCTCGACGTCGTCAGCCGCGTGGCGAAGGTCACGACGATCCCGTTCACCGTCGGCGGCGGGATCTCGGACGTGAAGTCGGCCGAGGCGGTGCTGAAGGCCGGCGCGAACAAGGTGTCCACGTCCAGCGCGGCGTTCCGGAAGCCGAACGTCATCAAGGAGATGATCAAGGAGTTCGGCGCGGACAAGGTCACGGTGGCGATCGACGTGGACCAGAACGCTAAGTTGCCGTCGGGCTACGAGGTGTACATCGACGGCGGCCG
>CAYQYB010000361.1:0-2227 GCA_964421535.1 uncultured Verrucomicrobiota bacterium
GCCTACATCCCGACGAACGTCATCTCCATCACCGACGGCCAGATCTTCCTCGAGACCGACCTGTTCAACGCCGGCCAGCGGCCCGCGATGAACCCCGGCATCTCGGTCTCGCGCGTCGGTGGCGACGCGCAGGTCAAGGCCATGAAGCAGACCGCCGGCACGCTCCGCATGGAGCTCGCGCAGTACCGCGAGCTGGTGGCCTTCTCGCAGTTCGCGTCCGACCTCGACGCGGCCACGCGAAAGCAGCTCGACCGCGGCGCGCGGCTGATGCAGGTGATGAGACAGGGCGTCAACGCCCCCCTGCCGGTGGCGAACCAGGTGGCCATCATTTTCGCCGGAGTCAACGGATACCTGGACGACGTCCCGGTGGACAAGGTCCGCCAGTTCGAGACGCAGCTGCACCTCGCGCTCGAGTCCAGCTACGGGGCTTTCGTGAAGCTGTTCAACGAGCGGAAGGTGCTGACGGACGAAGTGAAGAAATCCCTGACGGAGCTGTTGGCGGAATTCAAGAGGTCGTTCAAGCCGGAGTAGTCGCGACATGCCGCAGGCGCTCAAAGAGTATACGCACAGGATCAAGAGCCTTACGAACACCCGTAAGATCACCAAGACCATGAAGATGGTCGCGGCGACGCAGCTCCGGCGCGCGCAGCAGGCCCAGGAGGGCGCGCGCCTGTACGCCTCGCGCCTCTCCGATCTCATGTCGCGGTTCCTGACAGCCGGGGACGACATCCATGATCCGTTCCTGACGCCCCGCGTAAAGTCCAGGCGCGCGCTCGTCCTGATGTTCACGTCCGACCGCGGGCTGTGCGGGTCGTTCAACAACCAGATCGCCAAGAAGGTCGTTCACTGGATGGTCGAGACCCGCGCGAAGTTCGAGCGCGTCGACGTCAGCTTCTGCGGGCGCCGCGGGTACAACGCGCTGAAGAACCACGTGAAGGTCCGCCGCAATTACGAAGGCGTTACGAACAAGCCGTCCTACGCCGACGCGTGCCGGATCAGCGAGGAGCTCAAGGAGCCGTTCCTCGCCGAGCGCTACGACGAGGTGTACCTCGCGTACAACCAGTACCAGAGCCCGCTGGTGCAGAAGCCCGCGATCGAAAGGTTCCTGCCCTTCGAACCGCAGGCGGCCGAAGGCGGCCCCGGCCGCGAAAGCATTCCCTATATCTATGAGCCGGGCAGGAAGAAGCTGTTGTCCCTGCTCCTTCCCAAGATGCTGGATTTCATGGTGTTCCACGCCCTCCTGGAGAACTCGGCCGGCGAACAGGGCGCGCGGATGACCGCGATGGACAACGCGACGAACAACGCGAACGAGATGATCCAGTCGCTCACGCTGCTCCGGAACCGCGCGCGGCAGGCGGCGATCACAAAGGATATTTCCGAAATCGTTTCTGGCGTGGAGGCGATGAAGTAAGCCCTGAAAGGATGAACTATGGCTGTGGCAACCACCAATGAACAAGTCGCTCACGGGACCATCTCGCAGGTCATGGGGGCCGTCGTCGACGTGCAGTTCCCGCCCGGCAAGCTGCCGCCGATCTACACCGCGCTCAAGGTCAGCAACGCGCTGATCAACAGCCAGCCGTGGAACCTCACGCTCGAAGTCGCGCATCACCTGGGCGACGACGTCGTCCGCGCGATCGCGCTGGACAGCACCGACGGGCTCGTCCGCGGCGCCGAGGTCCTGAACACCGGGAAGGAGATCACGATGCCGGTCGGCACCGGCACGCTGGGCCGCGTGCTGAACCTGCTGGGCGCGCCGATCGACGAAGCCGGCCCGGTCGAAGCGGAGAAGTGGCTGCCCATCCACCACCCCGCCCCGCCGCTTGACGAACAGGAGACCAAGGACGAAATCCTGGAGACAGGCATCAAGGTCATCGACCTGCTCGCGCCGTACAAGAAGGGCGGCAAGATCGGCCTGTTCGGCGGCGCCGGAGTGGGCAAGACGGTGCTGATCGAGGAGTTCATCCACAACATCGCGACCCAGCACGGCGGATTCTCGGTGTTCGCGGGAGTCGGCGAGCGCACGCGCGAAGGCACGGCCCTCCACCAGGAGATGAAGGAATCCGGCGTGCTCAACAAGACGGCGATGATTTACGGCCAGATGAACGAGCCGCCCGGCGCCCGCGCCCGGGTCGCGCTGTCCGCGCTGACCGTCGCCGAGTACTTCCGCGACGAGATGCACAAGGACGTGCTCCTCTTCATCGACAACATCTTCCGCTTCACCCAGGCC
>CAYQYB010000362.1:0-2224 GCA_964421535.1 uncultured Verrucomicrobiota bacterium
TCATCATCACGATCACCGGCGGTGGAATCTGGCATGGCGTGCCTCTCGTAAGCCTGGCCGCAATGGTCGGCGCGGTCCTGTGCGTCAGCATCGTCTACCTCATCGCCAGGACAGGTGAAGGCCGCTCGATCGGCACACTCCTCCTGGCCGGCATCACCATCGGCTTCATCTGCTCCGCCCTGATCATTTTCCTCATGTTCGTATCCAAGAACCGAGACGCGGACAACATCCTGCGCTGGATGATGGGCTCACTTGTGATCGTCCGCTTTAACCCGGTCTACGAGGCCATCGTCTTCGCAGCCGTCGCGGGTGGTGTGGCGGCCTGGCTCAATCGCGACCTCGACCTGCTGATGATGGGTGAAACAGTTGCCGCCGCGCGCGGCGTCTCCGTCCACCGATCCCGGCGGCTCATCTACTTCGCCGCCTCGCTGCTCACTGCCGCGGTGGTCGCGCACTGCGGCCCGATCGGCTTCGTCGGCCTGCTGGTGCCGCACACCATGCGTCACTTCGTCGGCCCCTCGCACCGACGCCTGCTGCCCGCATGTGCGCTGGCCGGCGCGGCCTTCCTGCCGCTGTGTGACCTGCTCGCCCGCAACGCGATGTGGTGGATCTCCGGCGAGTCGCGCCAAGTCCCGGTCGGCGTCCTGACCAACCTCGTCGGCGGCCTCTTCTTCCTCTACCTGCTCCTTGCTCGTCGCGCCGAGCGGGCCATGATTTGACGTGGGAGCGTTCGCCGGGACCCTCCCGGCTTGCAGATGACCTGTTTGAGCGGGAAACGACAGATCAACACGTAACTCATTCATCTACAGACTATTATGCGGATTCCGTGCGCGACGCGTCCGATAAGCGGGCTTGAATCGTGGTTTCCCTGGGAAACGAACCCAACCAAAACTGTTGCCGCGTGTCAATATTTGTGAGCAGCAAACCTTTGACAATCGATTCCAGTTCTCCGGTTGGTCGAGGTCGCGGCGCCATCCGCACCACTCGACTCGGGAGGTCTGACCATGAGTCGCGCCCTTTTATGCCTTGGATTGCTGGTTGTCGCCTCAGGCCCCGGTTGCCCCTCCGGCGACCTCATCTACTTCCCCGTCGGTTCATACGACTACTGCGACAGTTGGTGCGGATACGACCCGGGGTATTACGACTACGGGTACTACGATTACGGCTATGACGTCGGATACTACGATACCGGCTACGACTACGTCGACGACGGCTGGTATGACGACGGCTATTACGACGACTGGTACTACGATGATGGGTATTACGACGACTGGTACTACTACGACGACGGCTACTACTACGAAGACGGATACTACGAGGATTGGTGAAGCAGCAACGCGGCCTTAGGTGGCTGACGAAGACTGGAAGGGATGAACATGTATTCTCGTAACCGGTTCACCTGCGTGCTGACAACCGCCGCTGTCATCGTGGCCCTCGCGAGTCAGGCACTCCTCGGTGCAGTGCGTGGCCGCGACTCGGACCGCACTCGCCACGACCGTCAGAACGATCGGTCCGCTTCGCGCGGCAGCATCGCGGTCCCGCGATCGATGACCACGCCTCCTCGGATGTCTTCGCCGTCATCCGCTTCCTCGCTACGCCCCGCCTCGCCGGCTCCGCGACTCTCGGCGCGCCCTCGCATGACCACCGCGACACCGGCCGCCCCCACCCGAACAGAGCGCCCGTCCGCACAGCCCGTCTTCCGCCCCACACGCCCGACAGCAAGCGCGTCGCCATCGGTGACCCTGCCCTCGGCACCCCGGGTCCCGACCGTCAGAACCGAGATACGTCGTGACTCCGGACGATCATCCGCTGCGGCTGTGGCGGCGAATCCTCCATCAGTTCGCTCCCCTCAACCGGCGCCACAGGCAACAGCGTCACGGACGCCGGACGGCCCCGGCGTCTCGAATTCCGGACGGCAGACTCCCCAGCTCGGTTTGACTCAGCATTCGGCGGTCAGGCGGGCTTCCGAGCGAGCGAATCCGCGATCCATAGCCACGACACCGAGGCAGCAGACCACCGCCCCACTGGCACAAGAAACCCGATCACTCTCGCGCCCGCGCCCCGAGCAGATGACACAGAACCTGCTCGCTCGTCCTCATGATTCCTATACGACACCCCCTCGGCCCAGACCGGACGGTCGCGTCAGCCAGCCTTCCCCGGTTGCCAGCAGATACCCAATGCCCCACGACTCGTCGCACGGCGTCTTCCGCCCGTATGACAACGC
>CAYQYB010000363.1:0-2213 GCA_964421535.1 uncultured Verrucomicrobiota bacterium
CCGAAAGCCGGCCGGCGTCCGGGCGGAAAAAGCCGCGCAGCATTTTGATCGTCGTGGTTTTCCCCGCGCCGTTGGCCCCCAGAAAGCCCAGGATCTCGCCCTTGCGGATCGACAGCGAAAGTCCGTTGACCGCACGCAGGGCGCCGAACGATTTCGAAACCTCGTCAAGTGTGACAACGTCCATACGCCAATCCCTCAGTACGCTGTGAAAAACCGGCGCGGCTGCCCGGTCTTCTTCGCGCTTCCGGAGCCGCCGTCTACCACGTCAGCCACTCGTCGTCGGGCGACCGCTTCTCGGCGCGCAGCCACATCATAAGCGCAATGCGGAAATCGTCTTCGCGCTCGCTCACGTCATCGATGCGCTGGTAATCGTTCACGTACGCCGACCGCAGCTGGAAGACCAGGCAGTCCAGGCTGTACTGGATGTATCCGCCCACCTCGTCGAGGTCGTTGTTCCGGAGGTCATACCGCGTATAGAAACTCCACGACCAGGTGTCGTTGATGTCGTGCGTAAAGCCGCCGTAGATCAGGTTTTCTTTCACCCGGTTCCACTCCTCGACCGGGGAGACGTCATAGTCGTACAAATCGTGATCGCGGCCCAGATAGCCGCCGCCGAAGCGGAACTTCTCGGTCAGCTTGTAGAACGCGCTCAGGTCCGCATACGCAAACGTCGACGCCTCGTTGTCCCAGTCGCCCTGCAGCTTCACGTCCAGCTTCTTGGTGGGCGTGTAGAGGATCTTCGACCCCATCAGGCGGACACCCTCCTCGTCGAGCGGCCCCTCCGAGTCGAACTGCACGCCGGCGTAGACGTCCCAGTCGAGGATCGTCCGCATCTTGTTCTTCTCGTCGCGCGTCTGCAGCAGATTGCGGACGCCGGGCCGCACGCCGTGCCAGTCGTAGGGCAGCCAGGCGCCGTCCATGCCGAACTGGTCGAACCACTCGATGGAACGGTCGTAGTGATCAAAGGCGTAGACGCTGCCGTTGTCCGTATCGAAATGCGTCGGCTGGTAGCTGTAGTCGAGGTACGGCTCCACCACGTGCCGATAGCCGTTGGCGTAGTCGGCCGTGCCGCGCACCGAGGTCTCGACGCCCAGATCGGCCGTGTGCCGGAAGACGTTCTCGTCCAGCTCCGCGTCCGAGTAATACGAGCCCCTGTAGCCGGCCCGCGGGACGACGCTGACCACGTCGCGCAGCTTCACCGGGTAGGTCAGGCGGTGGGCGGTGTCCGCCCGCACCGTGTTGTAGTCCGCCCACGAGCCGGGGAAGTACATGAAGTCCGGCTCGGCATTCTCGTACTTGGCCGCGTCGCGGTTCAGATAGCCGGCGCGCGTCTGGCTCTCATAGTTGAGCCCCGTGCCGAAAACCGGCTGCGGCGCGATGTTCAGCCAGCCTTCCGGCAGGCGCGACACCCCGCCGTAGAAATCGTTGAGCGGGCCGCTCACCGTCGCGCCCGAAGCCCACGTGTGCTCGCGGTGCTCGAGCGACGCGAAGTTCATCGGGATGCTCTCGCCGCGGTTCTGGCGGTCGAAGAAGTCGCTCGACATTTCCGAGTCGCTGGTCACCGTGCCGTGCAGGAGGAACTGGTCGCGGGGCGACAGGTCAGCCTCGTGCGTCAGGCGGACGCGCCAGCGCTCTTCGTTCACATCGGACATCCAGTTGTGATCGCTCAGCTTGTCGGGCGGGTCCTGGTCCCACGCATAGTAGGTCTCCAGCTTGCCGCGGCCCCAATCTTTGAGGTCCCAGCGCAGGTTCTGGCCCACCGCCACGCCGCGCTCCGCGCGGTAATCGAGGTGCGTCGAGGCGTCCAGCTTCGGGCCGTCCTGGCGCGGCGAATCGTAGATGTTGTACACGTAGCCGCCCAGCAGGTAAGCGCCCCACTTGGAGGTGTAGCCCGGCACGAGCCGGAACCCGTAGTGGGTGTCGATGTCGCGGTACCAGTAGGGCAGATACGCGAAGGGAACGCCGAACAGCCAGGGCACCGCGTCGTAGATCTCCACGTAGTCGTTGTCCTTGTAGCGCCCGTGGCCGGACATGCACCAGTGCCAGCTCCCGGGCGCGTTCGTGCAGGTCGTCACCTGCAGGTGCTTCGCGTCGTAGCGCCCGTCTTCGCGGCGGGTCACTTCGTGGGTCAGCACGCGGAAATCCCCGGCCTTGATGTCGCCGGCGCCCGTCAGGCCGCGGCCGGTCTTGTAGTTGTACTCGATGTAATCGCC
>CAYQYB010000364.1:0-2206 GCA_964421535.1 uncultured Verrucomicrobiota bacterium
CAGGCTCTTCTTGTGCCCGAGCTTCTCCCACAGCTCCTCCGCGAGATGCGGGGCGAACGGGGCGAGCACCAGGACGAAACGCGCGGCCTGGTCGCGGCCGACGGCCCCGGCTTTGTACACCGCGTTCACAAACTCCATCATCGCGGCGATCGCCGTGTTGAACTTCATGGACTCGACGTCGTCGCCGACCTTCCTGATCAGCTTGTGCAGTTCGCGCTCGAGGTCCTCGCCGCCGGAATCACCCAACAGCGCGGCGTGATCCTCGTCGCCGGCGACCATGCGCCACACGCGGTTGAGGAAACGGTGCACGCCGGGCACGTCGCGCGTGTTCCAGGGCTTGGACGCCTCCAGCGGGCCCATGAACATCTCGTACAACCGGAACGTATCCGCGCCGAATTCGCCGATGACCTCGTCCGGGTTCACGACATTCTTCAGGCTCTTCGACATCTTCTCGATCGACTCGACAAGCTCCTCGCCGGTCTCCCTGTGCCGCGGCTTGTCGCCGCTGAGATCGACCTTGTCGTAGCCGAGGTAGATGCCGCGCTTGTCGCGGTACGCGAAGCTGCGGATCATGCCCTGGTTGAAAAGTTTCCCGAACGGCTCCGGCTTCGAAACGTGGCCCAGGTCGTGCAGCACCTTGTGCCAGAAGCGCGCGTACAGCAGATGCAGGACCGCGTGTTCCGCGCCGCCGACGTAGAGGTCCACGCCGTTCGGCGACATCCAGTATTTCTCGACCTCGGGATCGCAGAACCGCTTGCCGTTCTTCGGGTCGAGGTAGCGCAGGTAGTACCAGCACGAGCCGGCCCACTGCGGCATCGCGTTCAGCTCGCGCTGCGCGGGCTTGCCGCACGACGGGCACTTCACCGTAACCCATTCCTTCACGCGCCCCAGCGGCGGCTTCGGCGGCATGTCCGGGTCGTCGCTCGACTCCGGCTTGAAATTCTCCAGGTCCGGCAGCAGCAGCGGCAGCTGGTCCTCGGGCAGGCCGACCGTTCCGCAGTCCGCGCAGTGCACGATCGGGAACGGCTCGCCCCAGTACCACTGGCGGCTGAAAATCCAGTCGCGCAGCTTGTAGTTCACGGCGAACTTGCCGAGACCGGCGGCCTCGAGATCGGCCGTGATCATCTTCTTGAACTCGGGCGTCGGCAGGCCGTTGTACTTGCCGGAGTTGACCGCGACGCCGTCGTCGACGTAGCCCTTCCAATCGACGCCGGCCGGCGGCTGGACAACCTGCACAATGGGCAGATTGAACTTCGTCGCGAACTCGAAGTCGCGCGTGTCGTGCGCCGGCACGGCCATGATCGCGCCCGTGCCGTAGCCCATCATCACGTAGTCGGCGACCCAGATCGGGATATTCTGCTGGTTGACCGGGTTGATGGCGTACGAGCCGGAAAACGCGCCTGTCTTCTCCTTGCCCTCGGTCATGCGCTCGATCTCGGACTTGCGGCCGGCGGATTCGACGTACGCCTTCACCGCCGCGCGCTGTTCCGCGGCCGTGATCTGTTCGACCAGCGGATGCTCCGGCGCCAGTACCATGTACGTCGCACCGAACAGCGTGTCGGGGCGAGTCGTGTACACCACAACTTGGAACTTGGAATCTGCAACTTGGAACTTCACCTCCGCTCCCTCGGAGCGGCCGATCCAATTCCGCTGCATGATCTTGATGGACTCGGGCCAGTCGCAGAACTTCAAGTCCTCGACGAGGCGCTCGGCGTACGACGTGATGCGGAGCATCCACTGCTTGAGCGCGCGACGATAGACGGGATGGTTGCCGCGGTCGGAGCGGCCCTCGTTCGTCACTTCCTCGTTCGCGAGGACGGTCCCGAGCGCCGGGCACCAGTTCACCGGCACTTCGGACATGAACGCCAGCCGCTGTTCGTCCACCGCCTTGCGGAGCGCGGCGCCGGACAGCCCCTGCTTCTTCAGCTTCTCGACGAGCGTCGAGATCGGGCGCGCCTTCTGCGCGTCCGCGTCGAACCACGCGTTGAACATCTGCAGGAAAATCCACTGGGTCCAGCGGTAGTAGTCCGGGTCGGTCGTCGCCACGCGCCGCGACCAGTCGTACGAGAACCCGAACATCTTGATCTGCCGTTCGATGTTCGCGATGTTGCGCTCGGTCGTCACGCGCGGGTGGATGCCGTGCTCGACCGCGTACTGCTGCGCCGGCAGGCCGAACGAGTCGTAGCCCATCGGGTGCAGGACGTTG
>CAYQYB010000365.1:0-2193 GCA_964421535.1 uncultured Verrucomicrobiota bacterium
GTCACGCGCCCGCCGCCGGAGGTCCTGACGCCCTTCGCCAGCGTCAGGGGGCGGTCATAGAACGCTTTGACGTACTTGATCTCGGGCCTGAGGATCAGCGGACCGGCGAGGCCGTAGACGAAACGAGAATGGATGTTCTTAATGTCGGCGTCGACGTAAACAATGATATCGCCCTTCAGCTGGTAGATCGCCTTCCAGAGATTCTCTCCCTTGCCTTTCTTCTCGCCCATCTCAGGAAGAATCTCGGACGACAGGTACACGTCGGCACCGAATGAAGCCGCGACATCGCGCGTCTTGTCCACGGAACCCGAATCGACGACGGCGATCTCATCGAGGAGCGGATAGCGGCTCATCAGTTCGGATTTGAAGATCACGATCTCCTTGCCGATGGTCTTCTCCTCGTTCAACGTTGGGATGCAGAGCGAAATCGTGACGCCCTGCTTCTGCTTTTCTTCTACCAGCTTCTTGATATCGGAGAACTGCGAATGATGGAACGTCTGGCCCTTCAGCCATTCATTGATGTGCTCACTGACCCGCGGACCTACAGTGGTCTTCTTCTTGAGGAAACGACGGAAAAGGCTCCTGGATGTCACGGGGCGCCTCCCTGATCCATCGCGAGGATCACTCCGGCCAATTGCGCCATACCGGTGAAAATCGGCGCGATCTGCACGGATTCGTCGATTTCATCCAGTTCCCCCTTGCGCTCGCCCGTCGCGATCCCGAGCGTTATCGCTGGAATCTTTTTGTCGATAAACGCGGCCAGCGCGGACGTGGTCGGGTAAAGCATGGGCTCAAGCCCGAGGGCGCTGATGATCGCACGGGCGCTCTGCACCATCGGGTGCGAAATATCGATTCCGCCGGGCTCCCGCTCGGCGAAGATGTCGAGCTTCACCTTGACCCCCGACTGGGCGGAAACCTCCGCCACGATATTATCGATCTGCTGGCGGATCTGCTTCAGCAGGTCGGACGCCTCGCAGCGGACCTCAAACCGGAGCGTCACCTGCCGCGCGATGTTGTGGTAGGTGATCCCTCCTTCGATGGAACCCATGACAATGCTGATGAGCGGGCGGCGGGGCAGCGCGATCTTGTTGATGCGGCTGATCACGTCGTTCATGGGAATGATCGCGCCCGACGCGCCGTACTGCGCCCAGTTGTAGACGTCCGGCAGCCTGCAGACAATCTCCCCGCGAAGCATCCCGAGGCAGGAATAGTTCAGGCGCCCGAGCTGCACGCCTTCAAGGCAAACGCCGGCATGAACAGGCATTGCGCTGTTGGCCAGGAAATACTTGAGGCCTTCGAGATTGCCCCGCCCCAGGGCCTTCGCCGTGGCGATGAAAATAAGATTGGACTTCAGCCGGATTTGAAGCCGATCGAACAGGGCGGGCAGCGAAACCATCGCGGCCAGCGCCATGCAGTTGTCTCCCACGAAGGGACCCACCACCCGATCCTTTCCCACCTCGATCGTCTGGTCGACAACGTCGGAAACGAACGTGTCGGCGTGGGCGGAGATGAGAATGTTCTGGCTCCCCTGCTCTCCGAGAAGCACCCCGTACCCGTTTCCCTGTTCGTCGGACGAGCAGTTCTGAAGCCCGCACTCGCTCAGCCGCTGAAGAATCATTTCGACGCGGTTCCCCTCCTCGCCGGTCGGGGCAGGCACTTCCCCGATCATGACAAGGTTCGCGAGAATGATCTCCTGCATCGCCGCGGCCGCATCGCGGAACTGCGGCAGCTGCTTGATGATTTCGCCCACCCGCGCAGGCATCACTTGGACAGGCGCCGGCTGCGCAACCGGGGGCGGCACAGGCGGCGGCTGAGCGGCCGGAGCCTGGGCAGGAGCCGGCTGAACGGGCGCGTCCGCCTGCTGTCTTGCGGGAAGGTTTGGAGCCCCCTCATCGCCTTGCTGTGTAGAGGCTGGTTCCCCGTTCATGTGCCGTCCGCCTGACCGTAGTGCTTCTTGTAGCAGCTTGGGCAGATACCATGACTGACTTGGGCCTCCGAGTGATCGTCGATGTACTTCTCAAAATGAATCCATTGCTCGTTAGCATCGCGTATTCTCCGACAGAAGCTGCACATTGGCAGGATTCCCTGCAACACTTTCACTTCCGTCGCCAGTTTGGCGGTCCGGTCCACAAAGACCGCCAGAGCCGTGAGAACAAGAACCTGTATAGCCGCGTTGAAGACTTCAAGCACCAT
>CAYQYB010000366.1:0-2191 GCA_964421535.1 uncultured Verrucomicrobiota bacterium
GCACCCAGGTGGCGACCATCGTGTTCATTCCCATCCGCGCGAGGCAGATCTGGTTCTTCGGGCCGCTCTTGTGTTCGCAGGCAAGGGGCGGCAATTCCTTCTCGTGAGTTCCCCAGCCCAGTTCGGCCGTGGTGATGCCTTCCTCCCGGAAGCCCTCGATGCTCCATGTGTTGACGAACTCGTCGACCTGCTTCGGCTTGTCGCTGATCTGGGTGTCGCGCTCGCTCACATGGATGACCTTGACGCCGAGCTTCATCGCCAGCTCGTTGAAGCGAAGGTCTCCCATCAGGCGCTCGATTTCAGTGGCGCGCGGTCCCTTGACCTTCTTCTGGGCCAGGAGCTTGCGGCCGATATCCAGAAGGCCCTGCTTGACGAAATGCGAGATCAGGCCGGGGTTGGCGCCGTGCTCGAGCACGGCCGTGGGACCGGGCTGCTTCCACTTCGACTTCATGCGGCGGATGTTCATGTGCCGCCAGTACAGCGTGCGCTCCTGCGGGGGCTTGTTGGGCGCGCCGGCATAGGGGTCCCAGAGTTCGACGGAGGTGTTGATGTACATCACGCCGCGGTCGTGGCACCACTGCAGGATCTCGCAGCAGTCGATGTTCCACGCCAGGTCGATCAGCAGGTCGCCGGCCTTCACGTACTTCGCGAGCAGGCTGCCCATGTTGTCGGGCGTGATGCGATTGCGGACGAAGCGGACGCCCTTCCTGACCCAGGGCGCGATGTCCTTGGACTTGTCCTCAAAGTCCATGACCGTGACGTTTTCATAGGGGACTTTGATCAGCTTGAAGAGGATGGGAACCGTGCACTGCGAAACCGAGCCGTAACCGACGATCAGGATCCGGTTGTTGAATTTCATCATGATCTGCGCATTTCTCCTCTGTTCATTTCTCCGGCGCTGATGTCGCCGCCCTTTATAGTTTCGCATTGTGTGTGCGCTGAAAAAGCCCGTCAAGAGTGGAATTCGCTTTTTGTCCGCTCCGTCGCCGCCTCGACAGGCGGATGAGGCCGGAGTAAATTGGAGCGCAGGAGAAAAAATGTCACTCTACACCGAGATCGTCAGAACGGGAGTCGCCTTCAGGCGGCCGGGCAGAATTCTTTCCAACGCGGTTCACGCATTCCGATCCCTGCCGACAACCGGCAAGCCGTTCCTGTTGAAGATGGAGAGCGCGGCGGTCTGCAACCTGCGGTGCAAGATGTGCCCGCAGAACAACAACTTCACGCGCCCGCAGGGCGTCCTGAAATTCGAGAACTTCAAAAAGGTGTTCGACGAGGTCGACCCGCCGTACCTGAACCTCACGTGGATCGGCGAGCCGCTGATCAACCCCGACCTCTGCCGCATGATCGCGTATGCGCGGGGCAGGGGAGCCGTCGTGAAGATGGACACGAACGCCACGCTTCTGGACGAGAAGAAAGCCTCGGAGCTGCTCGATGCGGGGCCGAATTTCGTGTCCGTGTCGCTGGACGGGATCACCAAGCAGAGCTACGAGTCCATCCGGACCGGCGCGAACTTCGAGGAGGTGATCCGCAACCTGAAGCGGTTTGTCGCGCTGCGGAATGAGCGTCGTAGCAGGACGAAGATTCACCTCTTCTTCGTGATGCAAAAGGACAACGTTTCCGAGTTGCCCAGTTTTGTGCGATTTGGCAGCGACCTGGGCGCGGATTCCATCAACGGCGCGCTGGTGCTGCCGGCGGGCGAGGAGAAAAGCTCGGAGCATCCGGAGATCACGCGCGAAGGGGTCGCGGCACTGAAGAAGGAACTCGCCGAACTAAAGAAGGCCCTGCGCGTGCCGCTGAACATTGAGACGGTCGACAGCTTCCTGAACAACTACGAATTCGACGCCGCCAAGACCCCGTGCTTCTGGCCTTGGTACCAGGTCACCATCACGTGGGACGGCTACGTGGTCCCGTGTTGCATGCACTACTACAAGGAAATCGATTTCGGGAATGCGTTCCAGGAGCCGCTGATGAAGATCTGGAACAACGAGAAGGCCCAGGCTTTCAGGGAGCAGTTGGTGAAGGAGCGGGTCGGCATCTGCCACAAGTGCGGCGTGGACGAGACGGCGATCTTCAACGGCATGTCGAAACTGCTGAAGATTCCGGGTCTGAGGAATTTATCGGCAAGGAAAGGTTGTTAGGCCCGCCTTCGCCGAGCCTCCGGCGTGGCGGCACCACGCGAAGCGCGTGGTGC
>CAYQYB010000367.1:0-2185 GCA_964421535.1 uncultured Verrucomicrobiota bacterium
GGTCAGGAAGCCGGCGTGCCGGCCCATGATCACGTTGACCTTCACGCCGGGAAGCGCGCGGTTGTCGAGGTTGTCGCCCATGAACGCCTGGGCGACGAACTTCGCGCCCGAGCCGAAGCCGGGCGTGTGGTCGTTCAGGCGCAGGTCGTTGTCGATCGTCTTGCAGATGTGGAAGCAGCGCAGGTCGTAGTTCGCCGCGCGGGCTTCCTGGTTGATGATGTGCGTGGTTTCGGCGGAATCGTTGCCGCCGATGTAGAAGAAGTAGCGGACGCCGTACTTCTTCAGGATCTGGAAGAGCTTCACGCAGTCGTCCGGGGTCGGCTTCTTGCGAACGGAGCCCAGCGCGGACGACGGGGTGTTCGCGACCTCTTCGAGCGTCTTCGTGCTCTCCTTGCGGAGATCGATGAAGTTCTCCTCGAGGATGCCCTTGATGCCGTGGAGGGATCCGTAGATGTGCCGGATTTCCTTGTGCTTCTTCGCCTCCTCGATCGCGCCGACGAGGCTCTGGTTGATGACCGCCGTTGGTCCGCCGCTCTGGGCGATGACCATGTTGCCTTTCAGTACTGCTTTCTTCGCCATGGTATACCTCTCGATGTGGTGCTTTTGTCCCGCAAAACAGGGGCATGGTGATAGCAGGATTGCCCGGGGGGATGCAAGCGGCAAGGAAAGAGTCTTTTCCGGGGGGCTGGCGAACTGGTTTTCCCTGCGCGACTTGCGTTTCCACGGCACCCCCCCTCTTTTGACATCGTCCCCGGCGCGTCTTAGGTTGTAGCAGGTCATTGGGGTGAGAAAGGGGTTGCCATGAAGGCGACAATGCAGAACACGGAACGCAGGTTGTTCGAGCAGGCAGATGAAGTCCGCACGTTCGAGAAGGGCAGGCTGGACCTCCTGAAAATGGAGGGGGGCATCGTGGGCCGGCTGACTCTTCTACCCGGCTGGCGATGGTCGACGCACGTCAGGCCGCTCGCCAAAACGGAGTGGTGCGAGGCGCCGCACTTCCAGTATCACGTCTCCGGCCGGCTGCACATCAAGATGAGCGACGGCACGGAGTTTGAGGCCGGCCCCGGCGAGGTCACGTCGCTGCCGTCGGGGCACGACGCCTGGGTTGTCGGGAAGGAGCCCGTCGTCCTGATCGACTGGTTCGGCGCCACCCATTACGCGGAACGATAGCACCCGCCAAGCCGCGGCCATCACGTCCCGCTGCCGCCATCGCCCACCCGCGAACGGCGGGGTGCGTTGCCGCGGCTTAACAAACCTCCGTGTTACCGGGTAGTAGGTATTGCTGGGAATGGGAAGTACCGTAGGGGGGGTGCACTATGCAAATACGGGTACATGATACCGGACCGGTCACAAGCGCGGTGGGCAAGCCATCCATGGGGGCCCCCACGTGGCTGTTCATTTCGCGCCACCAGCCGGCGCTGTTCCTGAACGGCGAAACGATACCGCTGGCGAGCGACCGCGAGTACATCATCGGCCGCGATCCGGACACCTGCAACATCGTGATCAACGACGAGCGCGTGAGCCGCAAGCACGCCGCCATCTACGCGCGCGGCGGCCGCTTCTTCATCAAGGATTTCGGGAGCGTGAACGGCACGACGCTCAACAAGGAGAAGATCGGCTCGCCGATGGGCCTTCTTCCCGGCGACGAGATCCGCGTGTGCACGCAGAAGTTCCTCTTCGTGCTCCACGATTTGATCCTCGGCTCGGCCGTGGGCCCCGCGGCGCAGAAGCAGAGCCATTTCTCCGGGCTGCTCCGCGCCCTCCGCATCCCCGACCTGGTCCAGCTTCTCAACACCACCCAGCAGACCGGAATGCTGACGATCGAGGACATGCACGGCGAACCGGGCCGCGCGTACTTCGCGAACGGCGAAATCATTTCGGCCCGCTACCGGAACAAGGCGGACGAGGAAGCCGTGTATGCGATGGTGACGATCAAGGACGGACACTTCGAGTTCCTGAACGAGAACACGCCTCCTCCTCCGAAGACGATCAACTGCCGCACCATGCCGCTCCTGCTGGAAGCGTGCCGGCGGGCGGACGAGGACCTCGCAAACGGAGAGGAAAGCGACGAAAAACACGTCGCGGCCGCGGGTTGATCTGGTGTGGAAGCGGCTCTGCGAGCCCCTTCAAGGAAATTCCGCTCGCAGAGCGGACGCCACACAACACCCCAACTTACCACGGCCAG
>CAYQYB010000368.1:0-2184 GCA_964421535.1 uncultured Verrucomicrobiota bacterium
AGGTGCTACAGAACAACGAAATCCGGACGATGATCACCGCCGTCGGCACCGGCATCGGGGATGGCGACGGCGAGGGATCGTTCAACATCGAGAAGCTTCGTTACCACAAGGTGGTCATCATGACCGATGCCGACGTGGACGGCTCGCACATTCGCACGTTGCTGTTGACGTTCTTTTACCGGCAGATGCCCCAGCTTATCAAGCAGGGCTTCGTTTACATTGCCCAGCCGCCGCTTTACCAGATCGCCCGCAAGAAACGTGTCGAGTATGTGGATGACGACGCGCGCTTGAACAAGATTCTCATCGAGTTGGGCACCGAGGAGGTGCGCCTGCGGAACCTTTCTGACGGCAAGGAGATTTCCGACAAACAACTGGGGGAGATTCTCGAATTGCTCGAAGCGCTCGACAAATATGCCAGCGCACTGCGGCGCCACGGCGGCGATTTTGCGGAGTATGTGGAGCACCGGCACAGCAAAACGCACGAGTTGCCCCGGCATCTGGTGAAGGTGCGTCAGGGCAATGACGAGTCGGTGCATTATTTCCATGCCGAACAGGAGTTGCGCGGGTTCAGTGATGAAAACCCCGATCTCAAGCTGTTTGGCGAAGAGGAGGGTGACACTTCGATCATTGAGAAGGTCCGGAACGGGCAGACCCGCCGGGCCCGCCACGTCGAGTTGCACGAAAGCAAGGCCATCGCGGAACTCCTCCAGAAGCTTGCCCGCAAGGGACTGAGCATCGAGCACTACGCCGCGCAGGATCAACCGCTGTTCGAGATCGTGGAGGGAGAAGGAGAACGCGCGGTGACCCGACCGCTATTCTCGATTCCCGAAATCCTGGCCGCGGTAAAGGAAGTGGGACGGCGCGGGCTGCAAATCAAGCGGTTCAAGGGCTTGGGTGAAATGAATCCCAAGGAACTGTTCGAGACGACGATGGATCCGGCCAGACGAAAGCTCTTGCGCGTCGAATTGACGGACGCGATCGAGGCCGAAGAGATGTTTACCAAGCTGATGGGCGAAGAGGTTGAGCCGCGCAGGCAGTTCATTGAGGATAACGCTCTGAACGTGCGCAACCTCGACGTCTGAACCCTGCGGCAGATTCGCCAAGTTTTTCCCGAGTCTTTCTATGTCAGATTCAAACGAATCAAACCCTCCGGCAACGCAGTTGCCGGTTGCCAACACGCCGCTGTTTGCCGCTGGGGAGAAGATCGCCAAGATCAACGTTGCCGACGAGATCAAGAACTCGTTTCTCGATTACTCGATGTCGGTCATCATTTCCCGTGCGTTACCCGACGTGCGCGACGGCCTCAAGCCTTCTCAACGCCGCATTCTCTTCGCGATGAATGACCTCGGCGTCATGCCGAACCGCAAGCACCTCAAGTGCGCCAAGATCGTCGGCGAAACGATGGGTAACTACCATCCGCACGGCGACCAGGCGATTTACCCAACGCTGGTGCACATGGCGCAGCCGTGGGCCATGCGCGAGCGGCTGATCGAGGGGCAGGGGAACTTCGGCTCGGTGGAAGGCGATCCGCCGGCGGCCATGCGGTACACTGAAGCGCGGCTGGCTCCGCTCGGGGCGGTGATGATGGACGACATGGACAAGGAGACGGTGGACTTCGTCCCCAATTACGACGAGACCCGCACCGAGCCGACCGTCTTTCCCTCCGCTTTCCCGAACCTGCTGGTCAACGGCGGCACGGGCATTGCTGTCGGTATGGCGACCAACATGGCGCCGCACAACCTGGGTGAGATCATCGATGGCGTTTGCGCGCAGATTGATAAGCCGGAGATCACGCTCAAGGAGCTGATGCAGCATGTCAAAGGGCCGGACTTTCCGACCGGCTGTATGGTCTGCGGACTGGAGGGAGTGAAGCAGTACTTCGAGACCGGGCGCGGCAGCGTGAAGGTGCGCGGGCGGGTGGGCCTCGAGGAGCTGAAAGGCGGGCGCGAACAGATCGTTATCACCGAAATCCCCTATAACGTGAACCGCGCGGTGCTGGTGGAGCGAATTGCCGACCTCGTCAACGAGAAGATCATTACCGATATCACCGCCGTGCGCGATGAGTCAGACGAGAACACGCGCGTGGTCATCGAGATTAAGCGGGATGCGCTGCCGAAGGTGGTCATCAACAACCTGTACCAGCACACCGCGCTCGAAACGAGTTTCGCCGTCAACGCGCTGGCC
>CAYQYB010000369.1:0-2182 GCA_964421535.1 uncultured Verrucomicrobiota bacterium
TTGTCCAGGTCGTGGACGTCGTGCAGCAGGATGTCCCGATCTACGCGCAATGGACAGGAACCCTGGACGGCAACATTAACGCGGAGATCCGCGCGATGGTTTCCGGCTACCTCATCAGGCAGAACTACCAGGACGGGAAGTTCGTGAAAGCGGGGGATGTGCTTTTCGAGATCGACCCGCGCCCGTTCCAGGCGATCCTCGACCAGGCGAAGGCCCAGCTCACCAAGACCGAGCAGGACGTCAAGCGGCTCGCGCCGCTGGCCGCGCAGAACGCGGTCAGCCAGCAGGATCTCGACAACGCGGTCCAGGCGAACGCGGCCGCGAAGGCGCAGGTGGATGCCGCCGAGATCAATCTCGGGTTCACCCGGATCACGTCCCCGATCGACGGCATCGCGTCGATCGCCGTGCCGGGCCTCGGGGACCTGGTCAGCCCGAGCTCCGGGATCCTGACGACCGTGTCGCAGCTGGACCCGATCAAGGCGAACTTCATCGTCGGCGAGCAGGATTACCTGTCCTATGTGAAGAAGTATCTGGAGGGCGAGGAGGTGCCGCCGCACGGCCTGCCCAAGGTCCAGCTCGAATTGATTCTGGCCAACGGGATGACCTACGCGCAGAAGGGCCAGGTGGTTGCGGCGGACCGGCAACTGGATCCAAGGACGGGTTCGATCAAGCTGACCGGCACGTTCCCGAATCCTGATTTCCTTCTGCGGCCGGGTCAGTTTGCGCGCATCCGCGCGGCGGTGGATGTGAACAAGGGCGCCCTGCTGGTGCCGGCGCGCGCAGTGACGCAGCTGCAGGGCAGCTACCAGGTCGCCGTGGTCGGCGGCGACAACAAGGTCACGATCCGCAACGTGGAAGTCGGGGAACAGATCGGCACGATGTGGATCGTCCAGAAGGGTCTGGGCCTCGGCGACAAGGTGGTGGCCGAGGGCGTCCAGAAGGTCAAGGAAGGCATGACGGTGACCGTCCAGCCGTTCGCGCCCGAGGGCGCGGCGCCAGCCGCGGCCGAAACCCCGAAAGGCGAGTAACCGCCATGGCGAAATTCTTCATCAACCGGCCGATCGTCGCGATCGTCATCGCGATCATCACGGTGATCATCGGCGTCGTCTCGCTGCTGGGCCTGCCCATCTCCCAGTTCCCGAACATCGTCCCGCCGCAGATCAGCATCAAGACGCAGTACACCGGCGCGGACGCGCTGACCGTCGAGCAGTCCGTGGCGACGCCGATCGAGCAGCAGCTCAGCGGCGTCGACAACATGAGCTACATGTACTCGGTCAACGCCAACAACGGCGGCATGACGCTGAACGCGATCTTCGACCTGAAGACCGACCCGAACACCGACCAGATCCTCTGCCAGATGCGCGAGGGGCAGGCGGAGGCGCAGCTCCCCACGGAGGTGAAGAACTACGGCGTCACGATCAAGAAATCGTACGGCCTGCCGCTGCTGCTCGTGGACCTGTACTCGCCGAACGAGACCTACGACATGCTGTTCCTCGCGAATTACGCCGCGATCAACATGCTGGACCAGATCAGCCGCGTGCCGGGCGTGGGCGACGTGAGCATCATGAGCGGCGGGCAGTACGCGATGCGCATCTGGGTCAAGCCGGACCAGCTGGCCAAGCTGAACATCACCATCTCCGAGATCTCGAGCGCGATCAACAACCAGAACAAAGTGAACCCCGCGGGCCAGGTCGGCAGCGAGCCGGTGCCTGCCGGCCAGGAGTTCACGTACGCCGTCCGCGCGCAGGGCCGGCTGGAGACGCCGGAGGAGTTCGGCAACATCGTCGTCCGCGCGAACACGGACGGCTCGCTCGTGCGGCTGAAAGACGTGGCGCGCGTCGAGCTCGGAAGCAGCTACTACAACAGCGCCGGCCGGTTCAACGGCAAGCCGTGCGCCGTGATCGGGATCTACCAGATGCCGGGCTCCAACGCGCTCGACACGGCGGACAAGATCAAGAAGCTCATGGCCCGGATGAAGGAGCGGTTCCCGACGGACATGGACTACGCGATCTCGCTGGACACCACGCTGGCCGTCAGCGAAGGCATCAACGAGATCGTCAAGACGCTGATCGAGGCCCTCGCGCTGGTCATCCTCGTCGTGTTCATCTTCCTGCAGGGCTGGCGCGCGACGCTGATCCCGCTGCTCGCCGTGCCGGTCTCGCTCATCGGAACGTTCGCGTTC
>CAYQYB010000370.1:0-2168 GCA_964421535.1 uncultured Verrucomicrobiota bacterium
GCCGGATTACGACCCCGTGGCGACGCGAGAGCACGTGGCGAAGACCGGCGGGGCGGACGCCGTGCGGAAATTCGACAACGCGGCCCAGGCGCACGAAATGAAGGAAAGGGTGAAGCCTATGATGGCGCATGGCGGCGGATGTCCCGGCACTCGGATGAGAATGGCGACGGAGGCGCCGTCCGCGGCGCCGACGCCGACCGGGACCGGAATGCCCTCGCAGGTCAATCCGTCCGAGCTTCGCCAGTGGCCGGTGCAGATTCACCTCGTTCAGCCTGGCGCGCCCTTCTTCAAGAACAAGGAACTCGTGATCATGAGCACGTGCGGGCCGATCGCGAGCGCCGACGTGCACTGGCGGTTCCTGCGCGGGCGATCCGTCGTCGTCGGCTGTCCCAAACTCGACGACACGGAGGGTTACGCCGGGAAGTTGGGCGCGATCCTGTCCGAGCCCAGTATCCCGAAGGTCATCGTCGTGCGCATGGAGGTCCCGTGCTGCGGCGGGCTTACGGCAATCACACGGCAAGCTGTGCAGCTGAGCGGACGGAAAGACCTGATTTTCGAGGAGATCACGGTCGGGCTGGACGGCAATATTGCCATGCCGTGATCTTTGTCTCGTTTTTTTCTTTATTCCCGTCCCGTCAAACTTATGCTTCTTCTTATACGGCAACGACTTGCCGTATAGAGAAGAAAAATGAACAGGATCCTCAGGAAAGAGCAGCTATCCGAAGAGGTGTTTCTCTTCGTGGTGAAGGCCCCGTTGATTGCCGAGGAGCGCAAGCCGGGGCAGTTCGTCATTCTTCAGCTTCACGACGATTTCGGCGAACGGATCCCTCTGACGATCGCGGACGCGGATCCGGGCGAGGGTTCGATCACGCTGATCTTCCAGTCGGTCGGCAAGACCACGCACGAGCTCGCGGAGCTGAATGCGGGCGATTCGATTTCGAACCTGGTCGGCCCGCTGGGCAATCCCACGCACATCGAGAAGTTCGGGACGGTCATCTGCGTCGGCGGCGGCATCGGCGTCGCGCCCCTCCATCCGATCGCGCAGGGGATGAAGCGCGCGGGCAACAAGGTGATCACGATCATCGGCGCGCGCAACAAGTCGCTCGTTATCCTCGAGGAGCAGATGCAAAAAATCTCCGACGAGCTGATCGTCTGCACGGACGACGGGTCGTACGGCCGCAAGGGGCTCGTGACCGAGCCGCTGAAGGAAATCTGCGCGCGCCTGCCGAAGCCGGACATGGCGGTCGCGATCGGGCCTCCGGTCATGATGAAGTTCTGCGCGGAGGCGACGAAGCCGTTCGGCGTGCCGACGGTCGTTTCGCTCAACAGCATCATGATCGACGGCACCGGGATGTGCGGCGGCTGCCGCGTGACCGTCGGCGGGCGGACGAAATTTGTCTGCGTGGACGGGCCCGAGTTCGACGGCCACGCCGTGGACTTCGACAACCTCATGAAGCGCCTGCGCGCCTACAAGCCGCACGAGGACGATGCGCACCACAAGTGCCATCTCCAGCTCGCGGCCAAGGCCGTGCCCGGCGTGCAGGCTCCGGAAACCGACTCGCCATGATGGCCCATCGCGAAAAACACCACCTGGCCGACGAGGCCAAAACGCAGCTGGCCGAAATCCTTTCGCGCCAGGCGCCGCTGAAGCCCAGGGAACGCATGGCGATTCCGGCGCAGCCGATGCCGGCCCAGCATCCGCACGAGCGCCGCCGCAACGTGCACGAGGTCGCTCTCGGCTACACGCCGGAGCAGGCGCGGCTCGAAGCGATGCGCTGCCTGCAGTGCAAGAACCAGCCGTGCGTGGAGGGCTGCCCGGTCCGCATCGACATCCGCGGTTTTGTGAAGGCGATCGCGGACGGAGATTTCCAGCTGGCCATCGACATCATCAAGCGCAACAGCCTTCTGCCCGCCGTCTGCGGCCGCGTGTGCCCGCAGGAGTCGCAGTGCCAGGAGCCGTGCACCGTCGGCAAGGGGCTCAAGGACGTGAACAAGGCGGTCAGCATCGGCCGCCTGGAGCGGTTCGTCGCGGACTGGGAGCGGGAAGAAGGGAAGTTCGACATGCCCGAGGTGAAGAGCGCGACGGGCAGGAAGGTCGCCGTCATCGGCAGCGGGCCCGCGAGTCTGGTCGTCGCCGCGGATGTGCGCCGCGAGGGGCACGAGGTGAC
>CAYQYB010000371.1:0-2162 GCA_964421535.1 uncultured Verrucomicrobiota bacterium
CGGCGTCCGCGAGGTAAACGCCGCGCGCATCGGTGGTGATCTTGATGGTCGGCCAGAGGGCAGGCGGTGCGCCGCTCATGAGGGAGGTTTCGAGCGATGCCTTGACCGATCGGGCAGGGGTGAGTGAGGCCGTCTTCAATGCTGCCTCGTTTTCGGCCAGCCTCTGCCGGGTGAAGCCTGATTCGCGCGGTGTCGCCACGTACGGCACCTCGGGTTCGGCTCCGGCGGACAGCGACCGCGCGGCGTCGCCCGCCTGCGGGATCGTGACGGTGAACGGTCCGTACGAGATCATGGAACCGCCCATTTCAACTTCGTCGAGCCGGTAGGTGTATATCCGCCCCGGCTTGGCCGTGGCATCGCGGTAGCGGTAGATGCCGCCCTGCGGGGCGACGAGGACGCCGGGGAGCAGGCTGTCGTTCAATCGAATGAAATCGGGGGCACCGTCGTCCTTCCGCCAGAGATAGAATCCGACGGTCCCATGTTCGTAGGCGGTTTCCCACTCAACGTATGACTGTTCGTCCGCGCTCAGGACCTCGAATCGCGCGAGCGTGATGATCGTGGGCTTGATGATCGCGTTGTCCTGGTTGTTGGTGGTGACCGGGTCGTATTGGTCTGCCGTGTATACGCTCGCCCAGTTGGTGATCGAGAGGCCCGCGGTGCCTTCCCGAACCGTCACGTTGATCCACAGCGTGGTGGAAGCCGAGACCGGCAGCGTTCCGATCGTCCAGAGGTGCGTCCCGTCGTCGTAGGTGCCGTTGGAGTGGGAGTTGTACTGAACTTCCGTGGGGAGTTCGTCGTAGATCTGGACCCCGGTGGCGGTGTCCGGACCCTTGTTGGTGATCGTGACGCGGTACTCGATGATCTGCACGGTGCTTGGCGTCGCGTGGGAAACGTCCTTCACCACGCCGAGGTCGGCATAGACGACGCAGTCCGTGACGGAGGCGTAGAGCGTGGGCTGGGACGCGCTGTACGTGGAGGCCGTATTGAGGAGACGGTTCGTAATGGACGGCTTGGAGATGACGGCCCGAACGGTCACGGTCATGGCCTGTCCCGGCGGCAGTGTGTAGCCGTACGCGAGCGTCGGCGGCGTGCCCGTGTTGCCGGTCGTGGGCGCCCAAATGTTGATGCTGTTGGTGAGAAAACTCATGCCTGCCGGGAAAACGTCCTCCACCGTTACGCCAGTCTGCGCCACGGTGCCCGTGTTGAAGACGACGATGGTGTAAGTCCCGGTCTCGCCGGGGTCCCAGCATGTGCCGCCGGAATCGGACGCCTTGGTGATGCGCAGGCCGCGGCGCACGGGCGCGAGGCCGGCGTCCCAGGTCATGTCGTTGGTGCCGGGCGGGAGGAAGAAGAGGGAGGTGTAGCCGCTGGCGTCGACATCGCTGTCGTTGGTGTCCGACCCGCCCTGGTTCTGCAGCGTGAACGTGTAGTTGGACGAAATCAGGAACTGGAGGAAGTAGTAGCCGGAATCCAGGCCCGTGAACGAGTAGTATCCGGTCGCATCATTCGTGGTGGTCGCCAGCAGGTTGGAGTTCGCGTTGTACAGGCGCACGACGACGCCGGTCACGGCGGTTTCGCCGACGTTCTGGATGCCGTTGGTGTTGTTGTCGAGCCAGACCCAGTCGCCGATGCTTCCGGGCGGACGGTAGAGTCCGGCGTCCCACTTCAGGTCGTTCGTGGTCACGACGTTGGTGAAAACGACCGTGCGCCCGGTGGTGGGATCGGTGTCGCTGTCGTTCGTGTCGGAGCCGCCCTGGTCGCGGAGCGTGAACCAGTAGCCGGTCGGTGCGACGAACTCCACGAAGTAGTTCGTGCCGGGCCAGCCGGCGAACAGGTAGTAGCCGTTGGTGCCGGTGGCCGTGGTCGCCAGCAGGTTGGTCCGGCCGTCGTAGAGCCGCACGGTCACGTTGGAGATTCCGCTCTCGCCGGCGTCCTGGATGCCGTTGGTGTTGGAGTCGTTCCAGACGAAGTCGCCGATGGTGAGGCGGGCGACGCGGTCCGTGGCGTACGCCTCGCGCTGGCCCTGCTGGTAACTGTTTACGATGGCGGTGTTCAGGAACTGCGTGTACGACGTCGGCAAATCCATCGTGGCTTTCAGCGTGACGGTCATGATTTGTCCCGTCGGCAGCGAGTAGCCGGCGGCGACTGGGGGAGGGGCTCCT
>CAYQYB010000372.1:0-2161 GCA_964421535.1 uncultured Verrucomicrobiota bacterium
ATCACTCCCATTCTAGCCTGTTGAGGTCAGATGCCTCCTTTTATGATGAAGAGCCGGTTTCCTGCGACGGCACTTCGTTCTCGCCATTTTCAGTGCCCCCGCTAGAATGTCGGCGTTGTTTGCAGTATAGTGACCAGGCGACATGCCGTAATACGCGAATCATGCACTGTGGAACGGCTCCTGAAAGAGATGCTGCACAATCCGATGTCGTGGCTGCTTTTGTTCGTGCCGGCGGTTTTCATCATTGAGCACGTCAGCCCGGAATCCCAGACGCTCCTCTTTGTTCTTTCGGTTCTCGCCATCGTGCCGCTCGCCGGCTTGCTCAGCCGCGCTACGGAGTCCGTTGCCGCCAAGACGGGCGACGCGGTCGGCGGATTGCTCAACGCCACGCTTGGAAACCTGACCGAACTGGTCATTGCCCTCACTGCTCTGCGCGCGGGTGAGTACATGCTCGTGAAGGCCTCCATCGCCGGCGCGATTGTCTCGAACACGCTGTTTATGCTTGGCATGTCGTTTCTTCTGGGTGGTCTCAAGCATCACTCGATGGAGTTCAATGCCGCTTCCGCGCGACTGCAGGCCGGGCTGCTGTTCCTGGCGACGATTGCCTTGCTGGCGCCGTCGACCATCGGCCAGAAGGATTCCCCACAAGCCGAGGCCTTCACGCAGGACTTGAGTCTCTGGCTGGCCGTCTTGCTGATCGTGATTTACGCACTGGGGCTTCTCTTCTCCCTCAAGACGCATCGCGAGTTCTTCGGGTCTGCGAATCATGAAGGAGAGGGGGAACACTCGGATCCGTGGCCGATCGGCTTGGCGCTGGGCACTCTGGCGGGGGTCACGGTGCTGGTGGCGCTGGTCAGCGAGGTGTTTGTCGAGTCCGTGCAGGTGGCGGCTCTCGATCTTGGCATGAGCAAGGCCTTTGTCGGGTTCATCGTGGTCGCCTTGGTGGGAGGGGCTGCGGAAATGGCGTCGGCCTTCTCGGGCGCGCGGAAGAACCGGCTGGATCTCAGCGTGGGCATCGCGCTCGGCAGCTCGACTCAGATCGCCCTGTTCGTGGCGCCGGTGCTGGTGCTCGCGAGCTATTTCCTGGGGCCTTCGCCGATGAGCTTGGAGTTCTGGCCGGGCGCCATCGTCATGGTGCTGTTTGCGACGGTCACCGCGACCTTTGTTTCGAACAGCGGCCGGTCGGCCTGGTTTGTCGGCGTGATGGTGCTCGGTGTTTACCTGGTTTTTGCCATCACGTTGCTCCTGCTCCCGCCGGCGGGGTCGTGAACCGGGGGAATCGCGTGTCTTTGCGTCGGGATGTGAAGGATAAAGGAATGTAAGGAGGCAATATGGGCCTGATGTTCTGGAAGAAAAAAGAAGCGGTACAAGCCGGGAAGATTGAGGTGAGCAGAGATCCCGCCGGCTTGGTGATGATCAAGGTTTCCGGCGCGCTCTCGCCCGATATCCTGGCTGCGGCGCAGCAGAAGATTCTGGCGATCGGAAGCAAGGGACCGAAGATGCGCGGGCTGATCGAGGCCGATGGATTCAGAGGCTGGGTGAAGGGCTTTGATGGCGGTACGACCGAAGTCGAGAGGATGTTCGAGATCGACGACATCACCGAGCGGTTGGCCGTGGTGGCCGACAAGGAGTGGCACGAGCAGATGAAGCTTTTCCTGGGCACTTGGACTCGAAGAGCCCCAGTGAAGTTTTTCACGATGCAGGACAGGACCGCGGCGATCGCATGGGTTAAAGGCTCCTAACTGTGTTCAGCCGAACAACGGAGTTTCATGGCGCGAAGGAATCATCACGGAGGAACAGAACATGAGCGCGGAACAAGGACGTCTGGACGAAGCGAGAAATGACGGCACACCTTGGAAAAAATGGGGACCCTATCTGAGCGAACGGCAATGGGGCACTGTCCGTGAAGACTACAGCAATGACGGCAATGCCTGGGACTATTTCAGCCACGACCAGGCGCGGTCGCGCGCGTACCGCTGGGGCGAGGACGGGCTGGCGGGTATTTCCGACGACAAGCAGCGCCTCTGTTTCGCGCTGGCTCTGTGGAACGGGAAGGACCCGATCCTCAAGGAGCGGCTCTTCGGCCTGACGAACAGCGAGGCCAACCACGGCGAGGATGTGAAGGAGTACTACTTCTACCTCGACAGCACGCCGACCCATT
>CAYQYB010000373.1:0-2152 GCA_964421535.1 uncultured Verrucomicrobiota bacterium
CGACCAGGAATTCGATTTCCACGATCGTCCCCCCGAGCTTCTCGATCAGCTGCGCGGTGGCGGCCGCGGTGCCGCCGGTGGCCAGCAGGTCGTCGATCAGCAGCACGCGCTCGTTCTTCTTCAAGGCGTCAAGGTGCATCTGGAGCGTGGCGCTTCCGTATTCGAGGTCGTAGGAAGCCTCCAGGGTCTTGTAGGGCAGCTTCCCTTTTTTGCGGATCGGAACAAGGCCGGCTCCGAGCTTGTAGGCGACCGCGGCGGCAAAAATGAATCCGCGCGCCTCGACCGCGCAGACCTTGTCGATCCGGCTGTTCGAATGGCGGTCGGCGAGGATGTCCACCGCCATCCTGAACAGGGCCGGATCCGAGAGGACGGGGGTGATGTCCTTGAACAAAATCCCCGGCTTCGGGAAGTCCGGCACGTCACGGATCGCGGAGCGAAGTATGTCAACGGTCATGGTTCCGGGTTCTCCTTTGCGACGGCTACGGGCTGGTCGTTTTCATCCAGCATGGTACGCAGCTTGAGCACGGCGCTGTTCTGGATCTGGCGGACGCGCTCGCGCGTGATCTTGAAACGCCTCCCCACCACCTCGAGGGTCTCCACCTTCGCGCCCCGAAGGCCGTAGCGGAATTTCAGGATATCCCTTTCGCGGCGGCTCAGCTTGTCGAGCAGCCCTTCCACTTCCTGCTTGAGCTGCTCGTCGTTGATCTTGTCGTACGGGAGCTGGCTCTTGTCGTCGCCGATGATGTCGCCGAGCTCGCCGGCGCCATCGTCGCCGATCGGCGCATCCAGGGAGGAAGGCCGGAGCGAAAGCGTCATCCACTGCGCGACCGTGGCGGTGTCCACGTCGAGCTCGTGCGCGATCTCCTCGTCGGTGGGCTCGCGGCCGGTCCGCTGGGTGAGGGCTCGCTGAACCTTCCTCATGCGGGAAATCTTGTCCACCATGTGCGAGGGCAGGCGGATGGTTTTGCTCTGGTTGGCCAGGGCGCGCTTGATGGCCTGCTTGATCCACCACGCGGCGTACGTGCTGAGCTTGCCGCCCTTTTTTGGATCGAACCTCTCCACGGCTTTCATCAGGCCGATGTTGCCTTCGGAGATCAGGTCGAGGAGCGGCAGCCCATAGCGCGCGTAGTCGTGCGCGATCTTGACCACCAGCCGCAGGTTGGCGCGGATCATGAGCGAGCGGGCTTCCTCGTCGCCCTTCTTGATGCGCTTGGCGAGCTGGACCTCCTGCTCCGGGGTCAGCAGGTCGGTCTGCCCGATCTCGTGCAGGTAGATCCTGATGCCTTGATCTTCCGCTTCCATAGATAATCCGGGGGTTGATACCTCGCAACTTGGACAACCGCACTCCCCCTTTGTTCGGCAAATCTTGCCAGACCTCTTCGATAAAAAGCAAGCCCCGCTCCGTGATCCGGAGCGGGGCTTGCACGTAATCTTGGCTTCGAATTCCCTTACCGCTGCTGGATCGCAGCCTGAGCCGCGGCAAGGCGCGCGATCGGAACGCGATACGGCGAGCAGCTGACGTAGTTCAAGCCCACCTTGTAGCAGAACTTGACGCTGTTCGGGTCGCCGCCGTGTTCGCCGCAGATGCCGCACTTGAGTTCGGGCCGCGTCTCACGGCCTTTCTTCACGCCCATCTCGACAAGCTGGCCAACGCCGCCCTGGTCCAACGTCTGGAACGGGTCGACCGGCAGGATCTTCTTCTCGAGGTAGTCCGGCAGGAACACGCCGATGTCGTCGCGGCTGAAGCCGAACGTCATCTGCGTCAGATCGTTGGTGCCGAAGGAGAAGAACTCCGCCTCCTGCGCCATGCGGTCCGCCAGCAGCGCGGCGCGCGGGATCTCGATCATCGTGCCCGCGAGGTACGCGAACTTCTTGATGCCCTTCTCCCGGCAGACCTCCTCGTGCACGCGGGCGATGATCGCCTTCTGGTGCTTCAGCTCGGACGCGTCGCAGGTCACCGGGATCATGATCTCGGGCTTGCACTTTTTGCCGGTCGCGATGATTTCGGCCGCCGACTCGAAGATGGCGCGCACCTGCATTTCCGTCACCTCCGGATAGGTCACGCCGAGGCGGACGCCGCGGTGGCCCATCATGGGGTTGTTCTCGTGCAGAGACTCGCCGCGCTTGCGGATGTCCTCGACGCTGATCTTCA
>CAYQYB010000374.1:0-2145 GCA_964421535.1 uncultured Verrucomicrobiota bacterium
GCCCGGCAGCATCAGCGCGGTCCACAGCCCGAGCAGGATCAGGGCCGCGACCCCGCCCAGCATGAACGTGGACCCGAACGGCAGGTTCCGCGCCGGCTCCGGCGGCGTTTCTTCGGCGGGGCCGCTAGGGTCGAAATCGGGGGGGAGCGGATACTCGTCGATCGACTTCTCGATGATCTGCCTGGCCTCCTCGACGTCCTTCTCCTCGACCACGAGGCGGACGCCGCCGGACGCCGCGGAGACGCCGGCGTGGATGTTGTAGAGCAGGTCGTCGGGGATCAGAGCTTTGATCCCGGCTTCGAGCAGGCGCTCGCGGTCAAGCTCGGCCTGTTCGCGGGTCATGTACCGGCCCAGTTCAACCATGTCGGATTGGTCAGGCATATTGAAACCCTCCGCCGCCATCTTAGGCCGAAGAGCGGGAATCTCAAGATGGAAACCACAGAACACACGGAATGCACGGAAGAATGGATGCGTCGAATTTCTGTGTCATTCTGCGTGCTCCGTGGTTCGTCTTCTCCTTTCATTAAACCCGATAAAAACATTTGATTCCTCCCGTGAAACTGGGTTTACTGTGCGGGCTTCGGACGTCGGGGACGGTGTTTTCGGGGCCCCGTTCGCAGAACTAATTACCAATCGGAATGGAAGAGGAGAAACGGTCATGGCCGAACTGAACTACGGGCTTACTGAGTCGCAGATCGAGATCCGGGACATGGTCCGCGAGTTTGCGGAGACGAGGGTCAAACCCGTCCGCGCGGAGCTGGACGAAAAGGAAGAATTTCCCCGGGCCATTCTGAACGAGCTGGGCAAGATGGACCTGATGGGCCTCTACATCCCGTCGGAATACGGCGGATTCGGGGCCGAGAGCTCGCTCGACTTCATCATCGCGATCGAAGAGTTGAGCCGCGTCTGCATCGGCGTCTCCGTCTCCTACGCCGCCAACGCGCTGGGCGCCGACCCGATCCTGATCGGCGGCTCGGACGAGCAGAAGAAGAAGTACCTTTCGCCCCTCGCGTCCGGCGAGAAGCTTGCGGCGTTCGCGCTGACCGAGCCCAACGCGGGCAGCGACGCCGGCGGCATCCAGACCACGGCCGTCCTGAAGGGCGACAAGTACATCCTCAACGGCACGAAGCAGTGGATCACCAACGGCGGCGAGGCGGACACGTACACGGTCATGGCCGTCACCGACCGCGCCAAGGGCGCGCGCGGCGTTTCGTGCTTCATTGTCGAGAAGGGCATGCCGGGCTTCAAGTTCGGCAAGAAGGAGAACAAGCTCGGCATTCACGCCTCGGCCACCCGCGAGCTGATTTTCGAGGACGCGGAAGTTCCGAAGGCGAACATCATCGGCCGCGAGGGTATGGGCTTCATCCTGGCGATGCGCACGTTCGACGTCTCCCGCCCGGGCATCGCGGCGCAGGGCGTCGGCCTGGCGCAGGGCGCGCTCGACGAAGTGGTGAACTACGCCCGCCAGCGCGTGCAGTTCGGCCGCCCGATCATCGCGAACCAGGGCTACCAGTGGACCCTCGCGGACATGGCCACCGAGATCGAGGCCTCCCGCGCGCTCCTGTACTCGGTCTGCCGCACGGTCGACTCGGGCGCGAAGGACTACTCGAAGTTCTCCGCGATGATCAAGCTGTACGCGACGGACGTCGCGATGAAGGTCACGACGAACGCGGTCCAGCTCCTCGGCGGGTACGGCTACATGAGGGAGTACCCGGTGGAGAAGATGATGCGCGACGCGAAGATCCTCCAGATTTACGAAGGCACCAACCAGATCCAGCGCGACGTCATCGGCGCGGCGCTGATCAAGGAATACGCGTCCGCCAAGAAGTAGCCCCGAGGATTGATCATGCACGTAGTGGTTTGCATCAAGCAGGTTCCGGGCACCACCAAGGTGGCCATCAACCCGGAAACGAACACGCTCATCCGCGACGGGGTCGAGGCCATCATCAACCCGTTCGACGAGAACGCCCTCGAGGCCGCTCTCGCGCTCAAGGACAAGACCCCGGACATGAAAGTCACCGTCCTCTGCATGGGCCCGCCGCAGGCGGAAAACGCCCTGCGCGAGGCGACGGCCCGCGGCGCGGACAACGTGGTCCTCCTGTGCGACCGCGCGTTCGCCGGGTCCGACACGTGGGCCACGTCCAA
>CAYQYB010000375.1:0-2142 GCA_964421535.1 uncultured Verrucomicrobiota bacterium
CGGCGTGAACGTGTTCCCGTCGCAGATCGAGTCCGTCCTGATGAAGGTCGAGGGCGTCGAGCCGCACTACGTGATCGTGGTCGACAAGACGGGCACGATGGTCGAGCTGGAGATCAAGGTCGAGGTCTCGGAGGAGATTTTCTCGGACGAGATCAAGAAGCTGGAGGCGCTTCAGAAGCGCATCTTCGAGGAAATGCGGAGCGTTCTCGGGATTTCGGCCAAGATCACGCTGGTGGAGCCGAAGTCGATCGAGCGCGGGCTGGGCAAGGCCAAGCGCGTTGAAATCCGGAGCGTCAAATAGGAGGAGCGCGGAATGAAAGTCAAACAACTGTCCATCTTCATGGAAAACCGGGCGGGGCGCATGGCCGAGATTGCGCGCCAGCTGGGCGAGGCGAGGATCAACATCCGCGCGCTGTCGCTGGCCGACACGTCCGATTTCGGGATCCTGCGGCTGATCGTCAACGACGTGGACAAGGCGATGAAGATCCTGAAGGATTCGGGCCACACGGTCTCGCTGACCGAGGTCGTCGCCGTCGAGGTGCCGGACAGCCCGGGCGGACTGGCCAGCGTGCTGGAGCCGCTGCGCGCCGGCGGCGTGAACGTCGAGTACATGTACGCCTTCGTCGAGAAGGCAACGGACAAGGCCGTGGTGATCTTCCGGTTCGAGGACGTCGACGCGGCTGTCAAGGTGCTGGCCAAGGCGAAGATATCCGTCCTGCCGGCGGAGACGGTGTACAAGCTGTAACGCAACGTGCTTGTTTCGTAATCGTAATCTTACTCGTACTCGTAATCCCGATTACGATTAGGATTACGAGCACGACTACGATCAGGAGAAAGAGCGCAGATCCATGACCACCCAATGCCCCGCCGTCGCCATCTGGGACCCCGAGCACGAGTGCATGCCCGTCTCGGAGCTGCGCGAGCTTCAGCTCGAGAGGCTGAAGAAGATCGTCAAGCGCATGTGGAACAAGGTCCCGTACTACCGGCAGAAGATGCAGGTCGTCGGAGTCAAGCCGTCCGACATCAAGACCTTGGAGGACATCCGCAAGCTTCCCTTCACGACGAAGGACGACCTTCGCCTTTGCTTCCCGTACGAGGCGTTTGCCGCGCCGCTCGAGCAGGTGATCCGCATCCATGCGTCTTCCGGGACGACCGGAAAATCCACGGTGGTCGGCTACACGCGGAAGGACCTGGACACGTGGACGAATGTGGTCGCGCGGTTTCTCGTCTCGGGCGGGCTGACCTCGAAGGACATCGTTCACATTGCGTTCTCTTACGGCCTGTTCACCGGCGGGTTCGGCCTGCACTACGGGGTGGAGCGGGTCGGCGCGTCCGTCATCCCCGTCTCGGCGGGCCGCAGCGAGCGCCAGATCTCCATCATGCGGGATTTCGGCTCCACGGCGCTGGTCTGCACGCCGTCGTACGCGATCTACCTCGCCGAGGTCATGCAGGGCATGGGCGTGAAGCCCGGCGACCTGAAGCTGCGCCTCGGGTTCTTCGGCGCGGAGGCCTGGACCCAGAGGATGCGGCAGGAGATCGAATCCAAGATGGGCGTCTTCGCCACGGACAACTACGGCCTGAGCGAGATCATCGGCCCGGGCGTCTCCGGCGAATGCGCGTACCAGAACGGCATGCACATCTCCGAGGATCATTTCTATCCCGAGCTGATCGACCCGGACACCTGCAAGCCGGTCGACGCCAGCAAGGGCGGCGAGCTGGTGATCACGACGTTGACCAAGGAAGCCATCCCGCTCATTCGCTACCGGACGCGGGACATCTGCACCCTCATGCAGGATCCGTGCCCGTGCGGGCGTACGACCGTCCGCATGTCCAAGATCAGCGGGCGTTCGGACGACATGCTGATCATCCGCGGCGTGAACGTGTTCCCGTCGCAGGTCGAAGAGGTGCTTCTCGATGTCAAAGGCACGCTCCCGCACTACCAGCTCGTGATCCAGCGCGAGGGCGCGCTCGACAAGCTCGAGGTGCGCGTGGAAGTGTCGGAAGACTACTTCTCGGACGAGATGAAGAAGCTGCACGGGATGGAGAAGCTGATCGAACACAAGCTGGAGAACCTGCTCGGACTGCGCGCCGGCGTGAAGCTCGTCGAGCCCAAGACGATCGAGCGGTCCGAGGGCAAAGCCA
>CAYQYB010000376.1:0-2140 GCA_964421535.1 uncultured Verrucomicrobiota bacterium
GCCCGATGAAGGCGAAATCGACATCGAGGACCTGATCGCCGACCGCGGCTGCGTGATCACGATCAGCCACGGGGGCTACATCAAGCGCGTGCCCGTGAGCACGTACCGCCAGCAAAGGCGCGGCGGCAAGGGCGTGGTGGGGATGGATACGAAGGAAGAGGACTACGTCGAGCACGTCTTCACGGCGTCGACGCACGACTACATCCTCTTCTTCACGCAGAAGGGGCGCGTGTACTGGAAGAAGGTCTACGAGGTGCCCGAGGGCGGGCGCGTCACGCGCGGCAAGGCGATGGTGAACCTGCTGGACATCAGCGCGGACGAGAAGATCGCCGCGATGATCCGCGTCCGCGAGTTCTCGGAGAACGAGCACCTGGTCATGGCCACCGAGAACGGGATCGTCAAGAAGACCAATCTCAGCGAATTCAGCAATCCTCGCGCCGGCGGCATCATCGCGATCCAGGTCGAGGAAGGCGACAAGCTCATGGGCGTCAAGCTGACCACGGGCCCGAACGACGTGATGCTCATCACCCGCCAGGGCATGAGCATCCGGTTCAACGAGGGACAGCTCCGCGACCAGGGCCGCTCCACGGTCGGCGTCTGGGGCATTGACCTGGCCAAGGACGACCGGGTCGAAAGCCTGGAGGTCGTGGAGGCGAACGCCACCCTGCTGGTCATCACGGAGAACGGCTACGGGAAGCGGACGGACTTCGAGGAGTACCGGGCGCAGACGCGCGGCGGCAAAGGCGTGATCACGATCAAGACCACGGAGCGAAACGGCGAGGTCGTGGGCGCTCACACGGTCCACGACAACGACGCCATCATGCTGATCACGAGCCAGGGGCAGATGATCCGCATGCCGGTCAGCGACATACGCACGATCGGCCGCAACACGCAGGGCGTCAGGCTGATCAACCTGGAAGAAGGCGGCAAGCTGGTGTCCGCGACGACCGTCGAACCGGAGAGCGACGAGGCGGAGGGGGGCGCGGGCGAGGGTGAGGAAAAGGCACCCGGAGAAACGGGAAGCCCGGAAGCCGGGAAAGCGTAGGAGCGGGCTAAAAGCGGCGGCGCGTTACTGGGGCTTTGCCTTGTGGGTCTTGATCTTCAACGGCGGAGCCTCGGGCGTGTCCGATGCGTTCATCGAAACGGTGGGGCCCGTGGTGGTGGGCTGTTCCAGCCCGCCGACGATTTCCTTGAGAATCGTGCTGTAGCCCTTCCCCTGAGCCATCTCTTCTTCCATTTCCTGCAGGGCTACGCCGGTGGTCTTGTTCGGATCCTGTTCGAACGAGAAGAGAATACTGCCGACCCGGATCCGGTCGCCGGACTTCAGCTTGGCAACATCCACGCGCTGGTCGTTCACGTAGGTCCCGTTGCGGGACTTCAGGTCCTTGACGTAGAATTCGCCGTCCCAGAGACGGATTCCGCAGTGGATGCGGGAGGCTTTCTCATCAAGGATGACCACATCCGCCTCGGGGCTCCGGCCGATGGTGATGGGCCGTTCGCTCAGCTCGAACTCCATCTGCGTCCCATCTTTCTTGGTGTATTTGAGTCGCATGGCCCGCCCCCTGCTTATGTGTGAAGAATGATAGGAAAGGCCCCTGCCCGTGGCAAGAGCCTAAACATGCCCCTTGTCGATCAAGGACCGGAAGTATTCGATGGTCAGCGTAAGGCCTTTCTCGAGGTCCATCTTGGGCTCCCAGCCCAGTAAAGACCTGGCTTTGCTGATGTTAGGCTGGCGGATCTTCGGGTCGTCGACAGGCAGGGGCTTGTGCACGATGGTCGACTGGCTGCCGCAAAGGTCCCTGATCTTTTCGGCGAATTCCACCACGCTCATCTCGCGCGGATTGCCGATGTTGACCGGGTCGTGGCCCTCGCTCATCTGCAGCCGGTAAATTCCCTCGATCAAGTCCGACACGTAGCAGAAGCTCCGCGTCTGCTTGCCGTCGCCGAACACCGTCATCGGCTCGCCCTTGAGGGCCTGCGCGATGAAGGCGGGGACAACGCGCCCGTCATTCGGGCGCATCCGGGGCCCGTACGTATTGAAGATGCGCACGATCTTGGTGTCCACGCCGTGCACCCGGTGGTACGCCATCGTCATCGCTTCCGCAAAGCGTTTCGCCTCGTCGTACACTCCGCGCGGACC
>CAYQYB010000377.1:0-2134 GCA_964421535.1 uncultured Verrucomicrobiota bacterium
GCCGCGGAGGTGTGCGATCACCTCGTCGATCCGGTCCACCAGCTTCACTCTGGGACGATAACCCAACAACTCCGCCGCCCGGCGCACGTCGGCAACGCAGTTGAGCAGTTCTCCCGCCTGCGCGGGTCGGTATTCCGGCTTGAGCTCGGGAGCGAGCCGCCCGATCAGCAGCTCCGCGACATCGTTGACACTGGTCGCTGTTCCCGTGCCCACGTTGACCACGCAATCGGACGCATTGGTTTCAAGAGCCAGTACGTTCGCGGCCACGATGTCGCTGACGTGCACGAAATCACGCGACTGGCGGCCCGAGCCGAAGATGACCGGTCGATGTCCCGCGAGCAGACGCCTGATGAAGATGCTGATCACGCCGACGTAAGGCGTGTCGGTCTGGCGCGTGCCGTACGTGTTGAAGAACCGCAGAACGACGGGGCGGATGCCGAGTTGAGGGCAAAGCTGCAGGCAGTACTTCTCGGCGGCAAGCTTGGCGATACCGTAGGGGCTGATCGGTTCCGTCGGATCGTCCTCCGCGACGGGCGTCGGCTCGGGAGAGTCCGCGTAGACGGCCATCGACGAGGCCAGAATGAACCTCGCCGGCCGCGCCTGGCCGCACGCCTGAAGGACGCGGAGGGTGCCGAGCAGGTTGATGTCGGCGTCTTCGGGGAAGTTGCGAATCGAGTCGCGGATACTGACGCGGGCGGCCAGATGGAATACCGCCGAGGCACCGCGCATGCAGGTGCTCAACCGCTCCACGTCACGGATATCGCCCTCGACAAGACGGGCTCCGTCAGGGACATTCTCCCGCCGGCCCATCGATAGATTGTCGTAGGCCACCACGTCGTACCCGCGCGCCAGCAGATCCTCCGCCAGATGCGAGCCGATGAATCCGGCCCCGCCGGTCACGACGACCTTTCCGGGCATCAGGGACCTCCCGGCGACGCGAAAGGGGTCTGGTAGAGGCCGGTCCAGGTCAGAAACGCCGGCTTGGGCCTGCTGTCGGCGGTCAGCAACCCGAGAAACTTGAATGCCGGGTACAAGTCGAAGATCGAACCGTCACCCGCATCGAAGAAGATCGTCCACGCCATCACGCGCAGTTGCGGCGTCCGCATGGCCTGACGCGACATGATCGCGACGTAGTCCTGCTGCTGCTGCTCGTCGGATCCGCTGTCCGGTGAGCTGGTCCACCCGATCTCCGAGAGCACGATGGGCCGCGTGGTGTGATCCTGAATCTGACTGATGTAGTTCGCCGGGAGCTGGATGGGGCGATAGAACACGGGGAACGGCAGCGTGGAGAATGCGATCGCATCCACCTTGGGCTCGAACATATCGATCAGGAACCACTGCGGGCCGTGATTCGAGAAATCGTTCAAGCCGTTGAGCAGGCCCTGGATCGCCTCGAGGTTCATGGAAGCCATGACGACGGTATCGGGCGCGATGGCCTTGACCTCGTCGTAGAGTTCCTTGTGCAGTTCGACGAAGTTCGCGAAGTCGTCGGGGCGCGATTCGTAATAACCGTTCACCTCGACGCCGAAGGACAGGTAGTCGGGCTTCCCCTTCTTCACGACCTCCAACACCTGCGCCTTCATCGCCGCGCGCACATTCGTCCCGTCGAAGCCCTCGTTGGAGATGGCGGGCGGAAGCGGCCCGATGTGGTGCCGGTCCACGATGGGATCCAGTTCGACCAGCGTGCGGATGAAACCGGCGGCACGTGCCTTGTCGAGCAGCTTGAGGATGTCGAGCGTGAAGTCGGGGGAGGCGATGCCGCCGGGCCGGAACGCTTCCCAATCCACCTTCTGGCGGATCACATAGCAGTCGGCGCCCTTGGCCGTGAACTTGATGGCGTTGTCGAGCACCTCATCGGTGACGAGCGGGCCGGGGGCGCCAATCGGGACCGCCCCGAGAAAGAAGTGCCGTGAACCGCCCGGCGCCGAGGTATTCACCACGACGCTGGGGATCTGCTTGACCTGGATCACCGCGTCGCCGGTCGCGGCGGGCGCCGGGTACACACCCGTGATCCCCTGAACGTTGATGACGGGGTTTCCTGATGAGGCTCCGGATGAGCCGGAGGGAGATACTCCGCACCCGGCGACTGCCGCGGCAATGCATGACCAGGCCAGTGCGCAAGTTGTCCGCAAGG
>CAYQYB010000378.1:0-2120 GCA_964421535.1 uncultured Verrucomicrobiota bacterium
ACGCGAGGTCGATGATCAACCCGCCTCGCCCCACGTACGTCGACAACAACCGCGGCAGGTTTGTGGGCGTGACCCGCTCGCGAACAAAGCGCAACCCTTTCGCGATCCAGGGACGGAGCGCTTCCTCGCGATCCGCGAAGTCGATGACCGTGATGTTGTGCAGCGGCACGCGCACGTGCTTCAACAGCATCGGTAGAGTGGCCCGCGCCACCACACCGAAGCCCGTGATTACGACCCTTCCATCAAACCTCGTCATAGTCATTTCGCTCCTCTTCTTGCGGGGATTTCCACATGGCAGATCCGGTCGGCGTGGGGCAGCGGCAGAGCTCAACGGCTGTCTTGAACGTCTTATCGTTGTTCTGCCCTGTTCTCTGCCTGTCGCGCCCTCGCCGACCGGACAACTAAGTCACATCAACCTGAGCACGCTGTTTACGGAACCATGACCGTCATGGACCGTGTCCGGGTTGTCGGGATCCGGGAACCAGTCCCTGCCGAACACGAACTTGTATTCGTAACGCCCGGGCCGAAGAACCAAATGCGTTGTATGGATGCCTTTGCTGAACGGTCCCTGCCACAGCCTGTTCTGACGCGAATTCCAGCCGTTGAAGGTGCCGGCCACATAGACGGCCTGGTCGGACGGGGCTCGAACGCGAAAGCAGACTCTCCGGGCATTCTTACGCGACCGCATGTCTTACCTCCTCCGCTTCGCTCACTATGCATTCGCCCACCACAAACGCGTCGAGCCCCGCTCGATCCACAAACAACCCCGCCAGCGAGAGTCCCGCCAGCGTGGGCAGTCGGTCCACGTTGAAGGAGGCGCGGCGGCAGTCGCGCTGACTCCGCAAGACCTTTCTCAGCAGTTCCCCAGAGCGCTTCATCTGTAGCTTCGATCCCACCGCCGCACCTCCTTAACTCAACTCCGTTCGTTCCAGTCGACGTCTGTATATGCAGGACGCGTGCCAACTCGCACGAAATACGGACATATCAGCAGCGATATTCCATAACATCTTGTAGACGCGTTGGATGCGCTGAAGAAGAAGGGTGCGGAGGAAAGCACCAAGAGGAATACCTGACGTGACAACGGTGGGGAATTTCGCCCCACATGGGGCTGAACGCCCCAGTGCCCGAACCTAGCGCTTGCGGCCGGGTCGGACCTTGTCCCGCAGTGTCTTGCGGTCTATACCCAGGATCTCCGCGGCACGGCTCTTGTTGCCGTGAACGCTCGCCAGAACAGCTTGGACGTAATCGGTCTCGACTTCCGCGAGAGTGCGGCCCAGGCCGCCGCCATGGCGTGCGGAGTAGCGCATGAGCGAGGGCAGATCGGGCGTGTCGATCACCTTGGCTTCCGCCATCAGAACCAGCCGCTGGATGACGTTCTCCAACTCCCGGACATTCCCCGGCCAGGGGTACGAGCGGAGCGCTGCCAGAGCGCGATCCGAGAACTGGGGAGCGGGCTTGCCCAATTCCTTGGCAAACCGGTCGGCAAACTTCCGGATCAGCAGGAAAATGTCGTCGCCCCGATCATGTAACGGCGGAAGTTCAATCGGCACGACGTGGATTCGATAGTAGAGGTCACGCCGGAACTGGCCGCGGGCAACCATTTCTTCCAGATCCCGATTCGTTGCGGCCAGGACCCGCACGTCCACCTTCTTTGGCTGACGAGAACCGACCATGAACACGGTCTTATCCTGGAGCACCCGGAGCAAGGCCACCTGCATGGGAAGCCCCAACTCCGCGATCTCGTCGAGGAAGATGCTTCCGCCCTCGGCGGCCTGGAAAAAACCGCTCCGCGATTCATGAGCGCCGGTGAACGCCCCCTTGCGGTACCCGAACAACTCGCTTTCGAGCAGCCCGTCCGGAATACCGCCGCAGTTGACCGGCACGAACGGCGCGGAACGCCGAGTGCCCTGATAGTGAATGGCCCTTGCGACCAATTCCTTGCCGGTCCCGCTCTCGCCCGAGATCAATACGGTGGCGTTGCTCCCGGCCGCCTTCGAGATCGACCGGTAGACCGCCTTCATCGCGTCGGACTCGCCCAGGAGACCCCATTCCGATGGCGCCAGCCTCTCCTGCGGAAGGCTTCCTTTGCGCCGCAGGCGCAGCCCGTCAAGAGCCCGGCC
>CAYQYB010000379.1:0-2111 GCA_964421535.1 uncultured Verrucomicrobiota bacterium
GGTGCTCGCGATCCAGACCAGGTTGCCCTTCCGATCGTCCTTGTCCACGCCGTTGACCGAAGATTCGCCCCCGTACCCGTAACCCACGCCCCCAGCCGCCCAGAGCCCGGGCCTGAAACTGTAAACCAGATGCCCCTCCAGGGTGTAGAAAGGTTTCTGTTCCCGGCGGTTCCCGTTGAAGAACTCGTCGTTGTCCGTGAAGAACGCAACGGTCCCCGTGATTTCCTGCGACCACTTGTTGTGGGTGTGCACCACGCCCGCCTGGGGCCGGATCGTGTACCTGTTCTCGCCGAGGTTGAGAAGCTTCTCCTCGTAGTACTCACCCGTGGGAAGCTGGACCGATACTCCCGCCCCGACGATCGTGTCGACCGGATGCGCGGCCCGGTACTGGGCAAACTCCGCTCCCTTGAGCGGCGGGCCGCCGACGAGATTCATCGAGAAGCGGATAACCGCGTCGGCGAAACCGCGGCGGGCCGTGTTCGTGGGTTCGCCGTGAAGCAGGCCGTCCCAGCGCGCGTCCTTGTACGGGACCGCAAGATCCACTCTCGCGGCGCGGTCGAGGAGCTTGAACGTGCGCAAGTACGCCAATGCGTATGCATCCTGCTCGAGCTCGACATCCTCCAGTTCAAGGACCGGATCGAAGAAGATGTCCGCTTTCGTATATACGTACGCCGCGCTGGCGAAATTCACGTCGATGGGCAGGTGGCTCCACCGGCGCGGCTCAAGCTCCTGCGCGCCGGCCAGCCAGCCGGAACACAGAAGCAGCGCCGCCGCAAGCGCGAGCCGCTCAGAACCGCGATCCGAGAGAGAAGTAGTATTCATGCCGGCCTTCTTCGGCGCCTGCGTAGCCCAGGTAGATCGGGCCCAGGACCGTATCCACTCCCATCGTCAGGCTGGCGCCGTAGATCAGGTCGTCGCCCCGGATGGCTTCCTCGTCCTGCCACACGTTGCCGGCGCGCCCGCCCAGAGCCACATAGACGCCCTTGCCAAGGCTCGGCGGCAGCTGCGCGATTCGATAGCGATACCCCACGCTTCCTACGCCGCCGTGTTGTCCCCGAAGCTCGTACGGGGAAAGGCCCGGATAGGATTCGACGCCGCCGATCAGGACCTGGTTGTACGCGGGCAATTCGGACTTCAGCCCCGACGCGGCGAGGAATCCGAGCTGAAGAGTGTGGTCGCCGAAGGACTTGAATCCCCGGAAGTTCAGCGACATCTTGTCGTAGTCCGTATCTTCCCCTAGCGACTCCCGCGCGAACCGGCCTTGGACATCGAGCCAGTAGCCTCTCCGGGCGAACACGGGATCGTCAAGCTGATCCAGCTCGAGCGCGCAGCGGATGGCTCCCAGCCCGCCGTCGAAGCTCGGCAGGCCGGAGGCACCCGTGTCCACCGAAGCTTCTCCGTACCCTCCTTCGTAACCCACCCATGCAAGCCCGTAATGCGAGAACTGAACGCCGCCCGCGAACGAGCCGACCGTCTGCGAGACGCTGTATTCCGCGATCTTCGAGCGGTTCGAATACACGCCCATTTTCTGGTCCCACGTCTCGACGTGGGGCATCACGACAAAGCGGCTTGCAAAGTCCAGGGGCTGGAACAGCTCCGCGAACACCATGTCCTTGCTTCCCACCTGCAGGTCGAGCCGGAATTCCCCGCCCAGCGGGTTGATGGGCGTCCGCGTGTAGTCCAGCAGCGCGGACCATGTGGAATCGTTGGCCGAGTCGCTTTCGAGGTTCAGGCCAAAATGCATGTAGCCGGGCCCCCAAGGCTTCTCGCGCGCTTCGTAGCGAAGAACGTGCTCTTCGTTGGTCGACCGCAGGAAGTACGTCACGGTCTCGAAGTGGCCCATTCCGTAGACTCTCCCCAAGTCCTCGTTCACCTTCTTGAAGTTGAGGGCTTCGCCGGGCCGGGTTTTAATTCGCGCGCGGACCATCCGCTCGTCCACCAGCTTGAGCCCTCCCACTTGAACCTCCGACACCACGATGTCCTGCTTCCGCGACCGGCGCTGTCTTTCCAGAAATTGCTGGTATTCCTCGGGAGACACGCTGTATTTCCGGATTTGCTCCCGCAGGAGCGACGCCTGCTCGTAACCCCGGTCGATCAGCGCCTTCGTCAGG
>CAYQYB010000380.1:0-2096 GCA_964421535.1 uncultured Verrucomicrobiota bacterium
GGCCGGGGTGGGTATAAGCGCGCTCGCATTTTCAGACTGCGTCCGGCGGTCTTCCGTATTACTCTCAGAACCCGATGAAAACCGCCGATTTCGACTTCGAACTGCCCCTCGAGCTGATCGCCCAGCACCCGGCCCAGCGGCGGGAACAGTCGCGGATGCTGGTGGTCCGGCGCCGCGAAGGGACGCTCGAGCACCGGCATTTTTACGATCTCCCGCAGTACCTGAACAAAGGCGATCTCCTGGTTGTGAACAACACGCGCGTGATCCCGGCACGGGTGTTCGGCCGCAAACCCGTCACCGGTGGCAAAGTGGAGATCCTGCTCCTTGAGGAAGTCCGGCCCGGCACGTGGGACGTGTTGCTGCATGCCTCGCGCCGCCCGAAAGTCGGCACGCTGCTTACCCTCGGCGAGGGGCAGGCCGTGGCGGTCCTTCTTTCGGACGGCGAGAAAGGCCGTGCGACGATCAGGATCGAGTGCTCGCGGCCGTGGCTGGAAGTGCTGGAGGAAATCGGCGAGCCGCCGCTGCCGCCGTATATCAAGAGGTCAGAGGTCAGAGATCAGAAGTCAGACAAAGAACGTTATCAGACGGTTTATGCAAAATATGCCGGCGCGGTCGCGGCGCCGACCGCGGGGCTCCATTTCACCGACGAGATTTTCCAAACATTGGAAAAACAGGGCATCGGAAAAGCGGAGGTGACGCTGCATGTCGGGCTCGGCACGTTCCGCCCCGTGGATGCCGAAAACGTCGAGGATCACCGGATGGAGCCCGAACGGTTTGCCGTCTCCGCGGATACGGCGAGACGCATCGAGGAGACGAAAAAATCCGGCGGACGCGTTGTGGCCGTCGGCAGCACGAGCGTGCGCACGCTGGAGACCGTCGCCGCCGAACACGGCCGCGTCGTGGCGTGCGCGGGCCGGTCCAGCCTGTTCATCCACCCGCCGTTCCAGTTCAGGGTGGTGGACGCGATGCTGACGAACTTCCATCTGCCGAAGTCCACGCTGATCATGATGATCTGCGCGCTGGCCGGACGCGAACTCATCCTGCACGCGTATCAGGAGGCTGTGAAAGAGAAGTACAGGTTCTACAGTTACGGGGATTGCATGCTGATTCTTTAATCGTCCTCGAACTCGTCGTCGTACTCGTAATCGAGGACGACCGAGGACGAGAGCGAGGACGAGGACGAGGACGATGAAGCCATTGCTCACGATGTGGATGAACCCACGCCTCCTCGGCTGGTTCGCGCTGACCGCGTTTCTCGGCGTGATCGCCCGTTTCCCGTTCGCGCATTTCCAGATCATTCCGCACTACCTGGATTTTCATCCCGGCGTCGTGCTGGTGCCGCTGTCGGGCGTTTTCTTCGGACCGGCCGGCGCGTGGGGCTCGTTCGCCGCGAGCCTGATCGGCGACCGGCTGATGGGGCCGTGGGGCGCGATCTCGATCTTCCGCGCGCTGGGTTTCTTCTTCTTCGCGCTCAGCGCGCAGAAGATGTGGAACTTCTCGTTCTGGCTTGAGGTGGGGCATCTGAAGCCGTTGCACACATGGAGCCACACGGCGCGGTTCATCCTGGTTTCGTGGCCCGGCTGCGTGCTCGCGGCCGCGTGGCAGGGGCTCGGGTCGGAGATGCTCCGCCTGTATCCGTTCACGTACGTCGCGAGCCTGCTTGCGCTGAACAACCTGTTGTTCTGCACCCTCCTCGGCCTGCCGTTGTACCGGCTGATGGCCGGCCTCTGGGTACCGCGCTTCGGAACATGGAACGAAGCCCTCGGCAAGAACGCGGGCCCCGGCTCGCCGTCGATCCGAAACCTCATCTTCATTGCGGGCGGTGCCGTGCTGTCCCTGCTGGGCGGCTTCTACATCAGCGGGCTGGCGTACCATATCGGGCCGCTCGAACCGTTCGCGCTCGGCGCGAGCACGGGAATCCTCGTTCCGTTGGTCGTGATTCCAATGCTGATCGTGAACGCGGCGGGGGTGTTTCTGGAGAAGTAATCGTCCTCGTCGTCGTCCTCGCACTCGTCCTCGACAGAGACAATCGAGGACGACGACGAGAGCGAGGACGAGTACGATTTTAAGGTAGCCGCAACACGAGCAGCCCCTTG
>CAYQYB010000381.1:0-2089 GCA_964421535.1 uncultured Verrucomicrobiota bacterium
GGGGTCGGCGGGATTTTCCACTCGTAGTTCGGATACTGGATGGAGGTCATTCGCCCGACCTGATCGTATTCGAACTGATAGAGCCCCTCGCGTTCGCTCACGAGCGTCGTCAACCGCCCAAGAGCGTCGTTGGTCAGCGAGAGCACCGTCCCGTTCCGGTTGGTCACGCTGACGAGCCGGTCGATCACGTCGTAACCAAACTTGTCCGATGTGCCGTCGGGGTACGAAACCTGGACCAGGTTGTTGCGGTCGTCGTAGGTGTAATTCACCTGCCGCCCGAGCGGGTCGATGCGCTGCGTGATGAACTGCCAGGCGTTGCGCTCCACGCGGTTGGTGTAGCCGCGCTCGTCGATGACTGCCGACCACGCGCAGCAGTCGTATTCAATCCGGCGCTGCCGGCCGTCGGCATAGGTAACGGACGTCAGCCGGTTGTTGTCGTCATAGTCCAATGCCGTGGGCATGCCCGCGGGGTCCACGATCATCGAAGGGTGGAGCCCCTGCGCATCGAACTCCGCGATCCAGGTGCCGCCCGCGGGGTTCACCGAGTTGGTTACGTTGCCGAAAGCGTCGTGGCGATACTGATGCAGTCGGTTGCCGGGCAGACTCATGCGCGTGATCAGGCCGTTCGAGCTGAACTCGGCCGACACGGAGCGTCCGGCGGGGGAGATCCAATTGGTCAGGTTGCCGCGCGCGCCGTATTGAAACCGTGCCACGCCGCCGATCGCGTTCGTGACGGCCTTCGGCCGGCTGTCGGCGTCGTATCCCGCTGATCGCACCGAGCCGTCCTCGAGCGTCAGCCGAACGAGATTGCCGTTGGTATCGTAGGCCATGTATCGCGACTGCATCCACGGGTCGGTGCGCTGCACAGGCAGGTTGTTCGAGTAGAAGACGAACGTCTCGTTCCACATCGGATCGATCACGTGGTCGGTGCGTCCCGCGACGGATCGGTATTGCGTGGACCCGCGCTTCGGATCGTATCGCGTGGTTTGGCGGTTGCTGATATCCGGGCCGGGCATGGTGTAGTAGTTCGTCGTCGCGTTCGGGTCCACGATGAACGCGAGGGTGCCGTTGGTGTTGTGCGTAAAGCCCCAGTTGTGCCCCGCGGCGTTCATGTTCGTGATCACATACGACGAGAGCCATGCTTGGGCGCCGCCGACGGCCGGGGCGTAGTGGTAGACTGTGCGGTTGCCGATGAAGTCCAGCGACTGGGTCATCGCGCCGATCGAGAGGTTGTAGCTGTAACGGGAGTAACGCCCGTCCGGTGCGGTCATCTGCGTGCAAAGGTTGCTCGCGTTGTAGGCGAACGCGGTTTCGCGCCCAGCCGCGTCGCGGACCTTCGTCATGCGTCCGTTGGCGCCCCACGTTACCGCGACCTCGTTGCTGTTCTCGTCGCGCATCCACCGGAGCGCGCCCTCCGCCGGCGCGGAGGCGTCTCCCATCTGCGCCGCGGTGACGGTCGTTGTGAAGATGCAGGTCAGGCGCGTGTTCGGGTTCCACAGCGTGAAGTACACCGGCAGGCCGTTCGTGAGGTTGTGGACCGTCAGCCGCCTGCGGTCGCCCTCCTGAGAGACGTAGACACCGTCCCACAAGGGGTGATAGCCGCCTCCCGCAACCAGATAGGTTTCCGGAACCTCATACCGTCGCTTCGCTCCATCGCCGTCCTCGTGGATCGCGTACTCGCGGTAACCCGCCACCCGTTGCTCATAGGTGAGGGTCCATCCGCGGCCGAACATCCCCGCTGCGTAGGGAACGGTGTTGTACGACCGCGTGAAGTCCATGTACGGCCCGACACTCGCGTAGGCGAAATCGCAGTCCTGCAGGAAGAGATTCAGGTTCGCCATGTTCACCCGGAAGCCCGGCAGGCCCATCGGCGAGCAGCGGTTGGGGCCGTCCGGCGGGGGCGGGGAATCAGGCTCGGGGCCGTTCGGACCCGGCCCGTTGCCGGTCGGCGGCTCCGCGGCGGAATAGCTCTCGTCCGGGTCGCCGAGCAGATCGGGAAGGAAGCCGGGGCTGTACGCGATCGCCTGCGCCGGCTGGATCCGCGCGAGAATGGTCGCGCCCTGGCCATTGTGCGAGTCGGGCGGGCAGA
>CAYQYB010000382.1:0-2089 GCA_964421535.1 uncultured Verrucomicrobiota bacterium
CCGAAGACAAAGCAGTACCCCCAGTACTTCGTCACGATCCAGCAGACCGGCGACAGGGAGCAACACTACGTGTTCACGGAAGTGGAGCTCCGCAAACTGCGCGAGGCCGCGGAAAAGAAACTGGGCACACAGCTCGAGATCTTCACGGAGGGCGGGGAGGAAGGAAACGGCAAGCATCAGGGCATCCGCTGGGTCGAACTCTATTCGGCCCCGGCGCTGGCCAAGCACATCGCGTTCCTCGAGAGCAAGAGCTTCTCCGCCGACCAGCTGGTCGGCCACGAGGGCCCGCTCTTCACCCTGGTCGACAGCGACCAGCGCAAGACGCCGATCCGCACGCTGAAGGAGCTCCTGGACCGCGTGCGCGACATCGGGCGGAAGGGACTCGAGATCCAGCGATACAAAGGTCTTGGCGAAATGAACCCGGAACAGCTCTGGGAAACCACGATGAACCCGGAGAAGAGGAAGATGCTCCAGGTGGTCCTCGAGGACGCGGACCGCGCGGACCAGATCTTCACGGTCCTCATGGGCGACGAGGTCGAGCCGCGGCGGAAATTCATCGAGGACAACGCCCTGAACGTGAGAAATCTGGACATCTAAGGATCAACCACCCATGTACACCCAGAACGAACGAGTCGATTTCATCAACATCGAAGAGGAGATGCAGCGCGCGTACATCGATTACTCGATGAGCGTCATCATCGGCCGCGCGCTGCCGGACGCCCGCGACGGGCTCAAGCCGGTCAACCGCCGCATCCTGTACGCGATGCGCGAGCGCGGCTGGCTGCGCAGCAAGCCCTTCGTCAAGTGCGCGAAGGTCGTCGGCGAAGTCATCGGCAACTACCACCCGCACGGCGACACCGCCGTCTACGACACGCTCGTCCGCATGGCGCAGGATTTCTCGCTCCGCTACCTGCTGATCGACGGGCAGGGAAACTTCGGCAGCATCGACGGCGACCCGCCGGCTGCCTACCGCTACACGGAATGCCGCCTCGACCATGTGGCCGAGGAGCTGCTCGCCGATATCGAGAAGAACACGGTCGACACCCAGCCGACGTTCGACGAGAAGTACCACGAGCCGAAGGTCCTCCCCACCCGCATCCCCAACCTGCTCGTCAACGGCAGCACCGGCATCGCGGTGGGCATGGCCACCAACATCCCGCCGCACAACCTCGGAGAGATCGTTGACGCGATCATCTACCTGATCGACAACTCGGAGGCCACCGTCGCCGACCTGATGAAGTTCGTGAAAGGCCCGGATTTCCCCACGGCGGGCATGATCTGCGGCACGAGCCAGATCAAGGCCATGTACGAAACCGGCCGCGGCCTGCTCAAGGTCCGCGGGCATGCCACCATCGAGTCCGGCGCGCAGGGCAAGGAGAGCATCGTCATCACGGACATCCCGTACGCGGTGAACAAGGCCACGCTCATCGAGCGGATCGCCGACCTGGTTCACGAGAAGAAGATCGAAGGCATTTCCGACATCCGCGACGAGTCGGACAAGGACGGCATCCGCGTCGTGATCGAGATCAAGCGCGGCGCCATTCCGAAGGTCATTCTCAACAACATCTACCAGCACACGGCGCTCGAGAGCACGTTCGGCGCGATCATGCTCGCCATCGACCACGGCCGGCCGAAGGTCATGAACCTCAAGGAGCTGATGCAGTGCTTCATCCAGCACCGGTTCAACGTCATCACGCGGCGGACGAAGTTCGACCTGGAGAAGGCCGAGGCCCGCGCCCATATCCTGGAAGGCCTGAAGATCGCGCTCGACCACCTGGACGCGGTCGTCAAGGTGATCCGCGAATCCAAGGACCGCGAGATCGCGAAGCTCGCGCTGATGAAGAAGTTCGGCCTGTCGGATATCCAGTCCAGCGCCATCCTCGACATGCGGCTGTACCAGCTGACCGGCCTGGAGCGGGACAAGATCGAGGCGGAGTACCTGGAGGTCATCAAGCTGATCAACTACCTGCGCGACCTCCTCGCGAGCGAGAAGAAGCTCTACGGCGTGATGAAGGACGACCTGTTGGACATCCGGAAGAAATACGCCGACGAGCGGCGGACGGACATCGTGCCCGATGAAGGCGAAATC
>CAYQYB010000383.1:0-2084 GCA_964421535.1 uncultured Verrucomicrobiota bacterium
CCGCTGGAACGATACGTGTCGACGCGCAGATCCTTCTCGTCGATCGTGATTTCGACATCGTCATCCACCTCGGCGACGACATCCAGCGACGCAAACGACGTGTGCCGCCGCTTGTTCGAGTCGAACGGGCTGATGCGGACCAGCCGGTGCACGCCGCGCTCGGCTTTCAGGTAGCCGTAGGCGTACGGGCCGGTCACCTGGAACGTGACGCTCTTGATTCCCGCTTCTTCACCGCCGAGGTAGTCGAGAACGCTCAACTCGAAGCCGCGCTTCTCGCAGTAGCGGCGGTACATGCGGTACAGCATCTCGTTCCAGTCGCACGACTCCGTGCCGCCCGCGCCGGCGTGCAGGCTGAGGAACGCGTTGTTCGCGTCGAATTTACCGCTCAGCAGCGCCCGCATCTGGAGGTCCGACTGCTCGGCTTCCGCCTGCTTGAAGTGGTCCTCGATCTCGCGGACAACGGCCGCCTGCTGCGCGGCGTCGGATTCGCCCTCGGCGAGTTCGATGAGCAGGCCGGTCTCCTCGATCCGCTTCGCGAGTTTGTCGAAAGGGCCCAGCAGCGCCTTCAGCGCGTTGGTCTTGGCGATCTTCTCCTTCGCCTTGATCTGGTCGTTCCAGAACGTCGGCGAAGCGGCCTCGGCCTCGAGTTCGGCTAGCGTGTTTCGGCGGTTGGCGACGTCAAAGATACCCCCGCATCTCCTCGAGGGCTTTCTGGTGTTTCTGAAGACGTTCTTTCAAATCGTCGAACATGACAGAACCTTTCGTTTGCGTCGTGGCGGGTACATTACATCAACGTGGCGCGCGCCGAGAAGGACAAACACAAATCCACCTTCCTTTGCTCTCCGCATGCCTTTGCGCTACAGTTGGCTGCAGTCATGAACTACATCTGGATCGGACTGGCCGGAGGCGCGCTGGCGTTCGCGCACTGCCTCGGCATGTGTGGCGGATTCGTTCTGTATCTCTCGCGGGGCGCCGGACGTTGGCCCCTGCTCGTCCGCCAACTTCTCTGGCATGCGGGAAAGACCTTCACCTACGTTTTTCTCGGGGCGATCGCGGCGTTCTTCGGCGCGACGCTGAGCCGCATCTCGAGCCTGCCGTGGCTGCAAAATGCCCTGTCGTACACGGCAGGCGCAGTCATCCTGCTGGCGGGGCTGTCGTTGCTCGGGGTCCTCCCTGTGTTCAGGAAGAAACAGTCCATCGATAGCGGGAGCGGGCTGTTTTCCTCGGTGCTGCAGCAGTTTGTCCGCGAACCCACGCCCGCGTCCGCGTTCGTATTGGGCATCGCCACCGGATTCCTCCCCTGCCCGATCGTGCTCGGATACCTCGCGCTGTCCGCGCAGTCCGGATCCGTCGTCACGGGCATGAGCCTGATGGCCGCGATGGGCGTCGGAACCGTCTGGTCGCTTCTGCTGCTGGGATTTGCCGGACAATTCGCCATGCCGCGCACGCGCCGGCTGAGCGCGATCGTCGGAGGCCTTCTGCTGGTGATCCTCGGCGCCGTGACCATCGCGCGGGGAACGGAGATGTTTCATCGCGTGTTGGGCTGTTCATCGCCCTCCCATTCCTGTTGCTGCGGCGGAGAATGAAATGCCTGTCGCTTCATGCGTCCATTGCGGGCTGCCGGTGGTCGCCGTTCGGGAACGGGCTGACGCCGACCTTTTCTGCTGCTACGGCTGTCGCCTCGCAAGCCGCATCGTCGGCGGCCGCGACGGCAAAGGCGCGCACGCGTGGAACATTCTCCGGCTCGGAGTCGGCGCCCTGCTCTCCATGAACGTGATGATGATCGCGCTCCTGCTCTACACCGGCGAAGTGGAGCCCGCGGCCGCGCCCGTCTTCCGCTGGATCATGTTCGCCGTCTCCACACCCGCGATGCTGATCCTCGGCTACCCGCTCGTTCTCGGCTCGATCCGCGACCTCGCGCAGCGCCGGCTCAGCACGGATATTCTTATCGCCGGCGGATCCTTCGCCGTCGGCGTGGCCTATGTGTCGCGCTGGTATCCGAAGGAAAAGCAGGGCACGGCGCTTGGCATCTTCGGCGCTGGCAATGTCGGTTCGGCCGTCACCAAGTTCTTCGCCCCGCTGGT
>CAYQYB010000384.1:0-2075 GCA_964421535.1 uncultured Verrucomicrobiota bacterium
CCTGCTGATACCACATGTATGAGTCCTTGGGGATCCGCTTGAACGTTTCGTAGTCCACGTAGATGAGCCCGAATCGCTTGCTGTAGCCTTCGGCCCACTCGAAATTGTCCAGGATCGACCAGTGGAAATAACCGCGGACGTCGGCGCCGTCACGGATGGCCTCGCCCAGCGCGGTCAGGTAACGCGCGGTGAAGTCGATCCGGGGGGCGTCATGTACGTGTCCGTCCTGGTGTACCCAGTCCATGGAGGCACAGCCGTTTTCAGTGATGTACAGCGGCAGTTTGTACCGTTCGTGCAGGAATCGGGACCCCCAATAGATCACTTCCGGCTCGACCGGCCATTGGCACACGGTGAGCGGGTAGCCCTGCGGCCGTGGTGCCGGCACGGGGTGTCCGTCCGGCCCGGCTTTGATCGGATGTCCCTGGTACACATTGACGCCGAAGAAATCGAGCGGTTGTGCGATTTGCGTCAGATCGCGTTCGAAGCCGGGCGGCAGTTCCTCGCCGAAGAGCCGGAGGCCGACTTCGGGGTAGTGCCCCAGCACGACCGGATCGGCAAACCAGGAGTTGCTGAAATACCATTGTTCCCCGGCCGGGATGCCGAACATCGCCTCTTTGGCGGCGGTGACGTCTTCTTCAGAAGAACTGACGGGGTAGGGGATCGAGCCATGGGGCGCCCAACCGATGACCGGTTTCAGTGGACTCGTCTGCCGGATGACCTGCACGGCTCGCCCGTGCGCGATCATGGCATGATGTGCCACGCGCAATACGTCCGGCCGAGAGTAGCGGAGTCCTGGTGCGTGGACACCTGAGCTGTGGCCCAGTCCGACGAAGCACTGAGGCTCGTTGAGAGTCATCCAGTGTTGCACACGGTCGCCGAGGCGGCGGACGACGACCTCCGTGTAGGCGGCGAACCAGTCCGCGGACGCGCGATTCAGCCAGCCACCGCGATGAAACAGCTCCAGTGGGAAGTCCCAGTGAAACAACGTGACCCATGGCTTCACGCCACGAGAAAGCAGGGCGTCAATCAGTCGGTCGTAGAAGTCCAGCCCCGCGCTGCTTATGGGAGGCGTGCCCGTCGGCAGCACCCTGGGCCAGGAGATCGAAAGGCGGTACGCCTTGACCCCCAGTTCGGCGATCAGGGCAACGTCTTCCGCGTAGCGGTTGTAGTGGTCGCAGCCCACGGCGCCGCTGTGGGCACCGAACACCGCCCCCGGGCGGTCACAGAGGGCGTCCCACACGCACGGGCCACGCCCGTCTGAGGGTCCTCCCCCTTCGATCTGGTAGGCGGCGGCGGCCGCACCCCACACGAAACCTTCAGGAAATCGCATGAGAGATGGTCCTCAGTCTTAAAGTGTTTCAGTGCGATCCAGAAACGCATCATATAGTGTTTCATGAATTCTGCAATGTTTTCTTCCAGATTCATCTTGCATCGTAGATGCTTACGGGGTATCGTTCGTGGAACGTTTCATTTCGTTTCAGGCAACGTCGCGTTTAGCAGGAAGGACTAGCAGTGAGTTCCGCTTCGGTCCGAGGCATAGCAGAGGCGCTGGGTATCTCGCCCGCGACGGTATCCCGTTCCCTCAACAACTCGTCTGACGTGAGCGACGCCCTGCGAGAGAGAGTCATCGCCGAGGCTCGCCGTCGCGGCTATGCCTTGCCGCGACGCGGTGTCCGGACGGGTCGAATCGGGATCATCTTCTTCAACGAAACCTCTGGACCCAAGTTCAGCGGGTACGACGCCGTCGTCTGGGGCGGCGTCACGCGCGCCGCGATGGCGCTGAAGTACGACGTGTGCGCGATCGACCCTCTGGATCGCAAGCCCGGCGAAGGATTCGGCGCGTTTGCGGCCCGGAAAGGCGTTGAAGGACTGGTGATCCGAGTGGACGAAGAAACGCGGCATCTCTGTAGCGCGATCGCTTCCGAGAAGGTCCCCCACGTGGTCATCGCGGATCGGTTCGGGGACGAGCAGGTCAGTTATGTCTGCTGCAATTCTTCCGGCGCCAGCCGCGCGGCCGTGGAGCACCTGCTGAATCTGGGTCACAGGCGCATCGGTGTCTGCCACAATACTGTTCT
>CAYQYB010000385.1:0-2071 GCA_964421535.1 uncultured Verrucomicrobiota bacterium
GGTCCGCGCGCGTCCGTTCTTTCTCACGGGGCCGAGAAAGACCGGCGACGGGGCGTCGGATTTCGCGCGCGGCGTCGTCTCCGTGGAGCGGGGGCTTCGGAAGGACTTGCCGGTTGGAAACCTGGACATCGTGCGCGACCTGCTCGACGTGCGCGACGGCGTCGAGGCTTTCTGGATGATCGCCGAGCGCGGGCGGGTGGGGGACGTCTACAATATTTGTTCCGGCCGCGGCTACAGCATCCGCGAGATCATGGACCACTTCAAGGCGCTGGCGAAGGTGCCCGTCCACTCGCGCGTGGATCCGTCGAAGCTGCGGCCGATCGACGAGATGGTGAAAGTGGGCGATCCCTCGAAGCTCATGGGATTGGGCTGGTCGCCGAAGCGCGAGATGAGCGAGACGTTCAGGGAAATGATGGAGTACTGGCGCGGGCAGGAGAAGCTGTTTTAAACCCACCCCGCCCTTCGGGCACCCCTCCGATGGAGGGGAATCCCCTCCCCGGGAGGGGTACGCGAAGCGGGGGGTGGGTAATGAGATATCTATCATGCAGGTCGTCATCATCGCGGGCGGGCTGGGGACGAGGCTGAAGTCGGTGGCGCCGAACACACCGAAAGCCCTGGTGCCGGTTGCCGGTAAGCCTTTCATCGAGCATCAGTTCGATCTCCTCAAGAAGCACGGGCTCGCGGATGTCCTGATGTGCGTCGGCCATTTCGCGGACCAGATCGAGAAGTATGTCGGCGACGGCGCGCGCTTCGGCATGCGAGTGAAGTACTCCTTCGAGGATCCCGCCCGGCTTCTCGGCACCGGCGGCGCGCTGATCAACGCCCTGCCGCAGCTTCAGGATTCCTTCTTCACCCTGTACGGCGACTCGTATCTCCCGACCGACTACCGCGCCGTCGCCCGCGCTTTTGAATCGGGCGGGTGGAAGGCGCTGATGTCCGTGTACCGGAACGAGGGGAAATGGGATAAGAGCAACGTGCGAGTGGAAGGCGACCGCGTGGCGTTCTATTCCAAGGCCGCGAAGCCGGGCGAGGCGGATTGCATCGACTACGGGTTGTCCGTCTACCGCAAATCTGTTATTCAAGCGTACCGCGAGGTCACGCTTCCGCTCGACCTCGCGCGGGTGCAGGAGGATCTGGTCGTTCGCGGAGATATGGGCGCGTTCGTGGTGTCGGAGCGGTTTTACGAGATCGGCAAGCCGGAAGGGCTTGCGGAACTGGATCGGCTGCTTGCCAAGCGGGATGCTCGATGAAGAAGGCTGTTTTCATAGACAGGGACGGGACGCTCAACTCGATGGTGTACGACGAGACGCACGGGCTTCTCGATTCGCCGCGTCGGCCGGAGCAGGTGCGGCTCGTGAAGGACGCGGCGGAGTTCTTGCGCGGGCTGAGGAAGGCGGGGTTCCTGACCGTTGTCGTCACGAACCAGCCGGGGATCGCCAAGGGCACGCTGACGCTGGAGGAGCTTTACGCAGTGAACCGGAAAGTCGCGCGCCTGCTCGAAGCCGGGCGTGCGGAGTGGGACGACCTGTGCTTCTGTCCTCACCACCCGAAGGGCGTGAAGCGCGCGTACGCGAAGAAGTGTGCCTGCCGGAAGCCGAAACCGGGCATGCTGCTGCAGGCGGCGAAAGAGCACGGAATCGCCCTTCGCGGGAGCTGGATGGTCGGCGACGGGCTGAACGATATCCAGGCCGGTCGCGCCGCGGGCTGCCGGACGATTCTCGTCACGAAATTGAAATTGGACCAGGTTGAACAGTTCTTCGCGCTGAAGAACGCGCGGCCGACCGCCGTGGCGGCCAGCCTGAAAGATGCCCTCAGGATTATTAAGGGGAGTAGGTCATGAGCAAAAGAGTAGCGGTCGTCGTACCTTTCCTGAACGAGGAGCAGAATGTTCCCGTTCTTTATGAACGCGTCGCCAAGGCGATGGAGGGACAGCCGGAGGCGCTCGAAATCATCTTCGTCGACGACGGCAGCACGGACGGCACGCCGCGCTGGGTGGCGGAGAAGGCGAAGCAGGACCCGCGCGTGAAGCTGCTGGCGGCTTTGGCCTTCATTCTGACCACCTCCCTGACCC
>CAYQYB010000386.1:0-2059 GCA_964421535.1 uncultured Verrucomicrobiota bacterium
GAGCTGAAACGTCTCTTCGGGTGAGCGGCGGTGACGGAGCACCGCCCTCCGGAGGGTCGCGCTCCGTCGCGACCGGTCACCTTGGGGTGTGCGATCGCGCCGCTGCCAAGTAGCCTGTCGGATCGAGCAGGCGTGGCGGCTTCCCGCGCGCGAACCAGTTGCCGCCCGAGTACTTCTTCGATTCTTTGGCCGGCGCGGAATACAGCTCGAAATGCAGCATGCTCACGCGGCGCGTGTTGATCATCCGGCGGATGTACGGCGGCGCGGACGAATCCACACGCTTGGGGTTCAGCACGCGGCCGACCATGCCGATTAACTGGCCCGCGGTCACGCGCTGGCCCGTGCGGACAAGGACTTTTCCGAGTTCGGCATACTTGGCAACAACGCCGCTCTCGTGCCGGACGAGAACAAAGAACGTGCGGTTCCAGTAGGCTCTCTTCAGCGGGGACGTGAAACTGCCGCGGCGGATGACTTTGCCGGACTCGATCGCGAGCACCGGGCTTCCGGCGGGCGCGAAAAGGTCCACGCCGCAGTGGTGGCGGTCGCCGCGCCATTTCCAGAAGGATCCGGCTGACCTGCTGCCGGGGAGTCTGCGCGAGCGGCTTTTGGGCGCGGGCCAGAATTTCACTTGGGTCGTCATCCAATCGCGATCATGCGCTCCACGGACCGGAGCGCGCGGACCCGGATGTCCTCGGGCACTTCGATCAGGTAGCGGTTCAGCTTCAGCGAATTCAACGTGTCCTGCAACGTGATTTCGTTCATGTGCGGGCAGCGGATGCTGCAGATGCGGACCATCTCCTTGTCGGGATTCTCCGCGGCGATGTTGTCGCCCATGCTGCACTCGGTCAGGAGAAGGTAGCGCTTGGCCTTCGATTGCTTCACGTAGTTCACCATGGCCATCGTGCTGCCGGAGAAATCCGACGCGGCGACCACCTCTGGCCTGCATTCGGGGTGGGAGAGGACGAGGACGTCGGGGAACTGCCGTCGCGCGTTCTTCACGTCGTCCACGATGAACCGTTCGTGCACCTCGCATCGCGCATGCCAGCCGACCATCCACGGTCCCGATTCCGGCGTTTCCTCGCCGCGGCCCGGGAAGAAGATCTTCCAGCCAAGCTCTCCGGCGACGTTCCGGGCCAGGTACTCGTCCGGCAGGAAAATGACGCGATCGGTGTTGAGCGAGCGCACGACCTTCACGGCGTTGCTGGACGTGCAGCAGACATCGGTTTCGGCCTTCACGTCGGCGTACGTGTTCACGTACGTGACGACCGGGACGCCGGGGAACTGCTGTTTGAGCTTCCTGACGTCGTCAGCGGTGATCCCGGCGGCAAGCGAGCAGCCCGCCTTCTGGGCCGGCAGGAGCACTGTTTTCTTCGGGCTGAGAATCTTGGCGGTCTCGGCCATGAACTTCACGCCGCAGAAAACAATCACGTCCGCGTCCGTCTGGGCCGCCTTGCGGCTGAGCTCCAGGGAGTCGCCGGTGAAGTCGGGGACGGAATGATACAGCGCCGGCTCCATGTAGTTGTGGGCGAGGATCACGGCGTTGCGCTCCTTCTTCAGCCGCATGATCTCGTCCGCAAGCTCGGCCTTGTAGCGCAGTTCCACGTCGGGCACGACGTGGGCGAGCCTGGCCTTCATTTTTTCGTACATCGATTGGGCAGACATGGTCTTATCTCCACAAGATACAGTACAGGTTCCGCGAGCGTAATCAATGCGACCTATGGGACTTGTGGGACGTATTCTCGTTCGATCACATGTTCACGTGTACGACCTTGGCCGGCGGGAACCCGTTGAAGTAGGTGGACGACGCGGCGCTGTAGGCCCCGATGTTCTCAGAGAAAACCAGGTCTCCGAGCTTGAGGTCCGGGAGTTGCTCGGCGAGTCCGAGCGTATCGAGCGCGTCGCAGGTCGGGCCGAACACGGAGCAGATCTGCGTCGGGCCCTTCTTGAACGCCTTCACCGGATACTTGCAGTGGTCGAAGATGATGCCGGAGTAGGTGTGGTAGACGCCGTCGTTGATGTAGTAGCAGCGCTTGCCGTCGCGCTCCGACTTGCCGATCAC
>CAYQYB010000387.1:0-2053 GCA_964421535.1 uncultured Verrucomicrobiota bacterium
CGGTATATCCGTGTTGGCTGTTTTAGTCAGAAAACAAAAAAACAGCAAGGAAGACCCGACCGCGTTGTTCATGTTCGATTCCGGGTTGTGCACGACCATCGAGTTCGTGTCGCGCAGGATCTCCATCTCCTGCGGATCAATGCACACGCAATGGACGAAGATGGATTTCGGGCCGGTGATGCCCGCGGCGTGGAACCGCTCGATCACCCGCTTCTGAAACTCCTTCTGCGTCACCTGCTCGTCGATCTTGTCCTCCGCCGCGTGGACGTGGAAGCCCGCGCGCAGGCGGTTGCCGATCTCGGCGCACCGCTCGAGCGTCCGGTTGCCGATCGTCATCGAGGCATGCATGCCGAACATCGCCGCGACCTGGTCGTCGTTCGACGCCTGGCACTTCCGGATGAACCGCTCGTTCTCCTCGACGCCGCCGCCCTCGACGTTGCGGTCCGACACCTCGTAACAGAGACAGCCGTTCAGCCCGGCGTCGCGGAACGCCTTCTCGATCAGGTCCAGGCTTCCGTCGCGGCAGGACGGCGAGGCGTGGTGGTCGATGACCGTCGTGCAGCCCGCCTTCACGCAGTCCAGCAGGACCAGCAGGGCCGAGTAGTACACGTCCTCCGCGTCCAGCGCGTGGTCGAGCTTCCACCAGAGGTGCTCGAGGATCTCCTTGAAGTCCTCCGCCGGCTCGCCCGGCGGCGCGAACCCGCGCGCGAACGTCGAGTAGAGATGATGATGCGCGTTGATCAACCCCGGCATGATCACGCCGCCGCCCGCGTCGAGCACCCGCTCCGCCGCATGACCGCGCTCGGAGATGCGGCCCACCTCGACGATCTTCGAGTCCTCGATGTAGACGCCGCCGTGCTCGACGACGTCGCCGTGCTCGTTCAGCGTGACCACCCGGCCGTTCTTGATCAGGAGTGAGCTCATAGGAATCTCCAGGCAGGCTCGATTCTTCCAAGGATTGGAAAAGTTGAGGTCATTTTTTCCAAGGGTTGGAAAAATGTACCCCATTCTCAGTCCCCCGCCAAGCTTCCCTCGTAGACGCGATTTCGAAATCGCGTCTACTAATAGAAAGAAACGAGGCGGGCACTTTTCCGGAGAAAAGTGAAAAAATCTTTGGGCCGCGGCGGGTTGCGCCCGCAGGTGCGCTGTGTTATCCCTTGGGCGGGAGTTACAGATGAAACAGTTTGCGGCAATCATTCTTGCGGGGCTGGCCGTCTCGCTTCCGTGCGGGGCGCAGGTCCCGTTCGAGGTCGTGGACCAGCAGAACGACGTAGCTCTGTCGGCCCAGGACAGCGACGGCCTCAACCTGGCGACGATCACGCTCACGCGCAAGAGCCTGAGCAAAATCGAGATCGACATCCGGATGAACGGCGCGGTTCCCAAGACCACGGGCGGCGACTACGTGATCATCGCCTACCTCGACATCGACGACAACCCCGCCACCGGCGAGGTGCGCGGGGACATCTCGACCGACCTGAACGTCTTCGCCTTCAAGTCTCCCGGCACCGGGAACTGGGAGTGCAGGATCGACAAGACCTCCCCCCTGCTCGCCAAGGAGTCGTTCCAGGTCGCGAAGTTCAACCAGTACAAGGACGGCTTCACCATCGACATCTCCGGCCCGCTCTTCAAGAAGCTCAAGAGGATCAGCGGCTACGTGGAATCCATCTCCGGCGGCAAGGCGCTCGACCGGGCGCCGGGCGAGGGCTTCTTCACCTGGCAGGAGATCAACCCCCTCCTGCCGCCGTAGACCGTCCTCGGCCGTTGGCTCGTAATCGTACTCTTAATCGTAATCGTGCTCGTCCGATCAGGATTACGATTAAGAGTACGATTACGAGTATGATGAGGCCCCTCAAATAGGGCTTGCCCCGTTTTCCGGCAGGATATATTACGGTCGGGTCCATTGTTCGAACCATCACCTTTCAAGAGGGAGCAACCATGAGTAATGGCGTAGCGCAGTCAGTCATCACTTCCGAAGTGGAAATCAAAGGCGTCATCAAAAGCGCCGGCTCCGTCCGCATGGACGGCAAGCTCGACGGCGACCTGGCCAGCCAGG
>CAYQYB010000388.1:0-2046 GCA_964421535.1 uncultured Verrucomicrobiota bacterium
CCTGACGAGCTACCAGGCTGCTCCACCCCGCAGTCCGTTACGAACAATGGGTGTAGAAAATAGCCGAGATTCCGGGGAATGCAAGGACAATTCCGTTTACAAATGGAACGCCTTCGGCAGAAGTTCGCGAAGCGACGATTTCTCGAATGAGTCGAGGTTTCCGAATGTCGCGACGTAGATCGGCATGTCGGGCGGGCAGAACTCCGCGAGGACTTGGCGGCACGCGCCGCACGGATATGGTTTCTGATCGCCATCGGCGACGATTGCGGCGGCCTTGAACTTGGTCATCCCTGCGGCAATGGCCGAGAACAGCGCCGTTCTTTCCGCGCAGTTCGTCAGGCCGAACGACGAGTTCTCGACGTTGCATCCGGTGACGATGGATCCGTTGTCGGTCAGCAGCGCCGAACCGACCCTGAACTTGGAATAGGGGGCGTATGCGTTCTTCATCGCACCCGCGGCGGCTTCAACAAGTTTCTTCGCGCTTGAGTCACTCATGGGACAACTCCTTCCAGAATTCGGAGAGCAGGGCCTTCATCCTGGGCATCGCGGCTTTGGTCGCGGAAGTGACTTCGTCGTGCGAGAGAGGTTCCTTTGTGATGCCCGCCGCGAAGTTCGTGATGCAGGACAATCCCATCACGCGCAATCCCGCGGCATGCGCGAGAAGGGCCTCCGGCACCGTGGACATGCCGACCGCGTCCGCGCCAAGTATGCGATACGCCCGAATTTCAGCCGGCGTTTCGTATGCAGGACCTGAAGCGGCAAGATAGACACCGTGCTTGAGGTTCACGCGCGCCTTCTTCGCCGCTTTCTCCGCCACGCGGCGCAGGCCCAGGTCGTAGACGCAGGATTGATCGGGGAACCTCGGCCCCCAGAACTTGTTGTGAGCGCCGATCAGCGCGTTGTTTCCGATGAAGTTGATGTGGTCCTCAAGCAGCATCAGGTCGCCCGGCTTGAGGTCCTTCCGGATTCCGCCTGCGGCGTTGGTGACGACAAGGTTCGTCACCCCCATGCTCTTCAACAGGAAAATGGGGATGGCCACCGGCGTCCATCCTTCGCCTTCATACCAGTGCCTTCGCCCTTGAAAGATAAGCGTGTCGTGGCCCTTGTTCACAGCCCACACGAGCTTGCCCGCGTGCCCGGCCACACCGGGCGATCCCAACCCGGGGATCTGATCGTAGGGAATGGTTTCCTTCGCGCGGAACGCGGCCACGACGTCGCTCCAACCCGAGCCGCAGATCAATCCGCAGGTCGGCTTCGCCTTCGGCCAGTGGTTCCGCACGAACTTGAATGCCTTGTCGAAAATGGATGCGTCCACGGTGTTATCCTTTCGGCAGAATCGTTTCGTAAACGAGGGGGCGCTGCGCAGGCTTCCAGTCGGCGATCCGGAACGCGCTCTCGATCATCACGCGCGCCTCGGCGAGCTTCGTCGAGTCGTTGGCGTGGATGGTGACAAGGGGCTGGCCTTTTTCCACCTGCTGGCCTTCCTTGACAAGACCCGAAATGCCGACGGCGAAATCCACCTTGTCGTCCGTTTTCCTGCGTCCCGCGCCGAGAATGATACACCCCTTGCCGATCTGTTCCGCATGGACTTCCTCGACATATCCGGCGCGAGGGCAGGGAACATCCTCTTTCAGCTTCGCCGACGGCAGGCGGCGGAAATCGTCGAGGGATCGGGCGTCTCCGCCCTGCAGTTTGACCATTTGTTTGAACTTCTCGAATGCCGCGCCGGAATGCAGATGCTTCACCAGCGTGGCGCGGGCTGACGCGTCGTCGTTCACTTTGCCCGCAAGCCTCAGCATGCGTATGCCGAAGAGGAGTGTGAGTTCGGTCAGGTCGGCCGGCCCCTTCGCCTGCAGGGTTTCCACGGATTCGATCACTTCAAGCGCGTTGCCCGCCGTGCAGCCCAGCGGCTGCTCCATGTCCGTGATCAGCGCGGCCATTCCTTTGCCCATGCAGGTGCCCACGCGCACCATGCTCTCGGCGAGCGCCCGGGCCTGCTCGCGGGCCTTCATGAATGCGCCCTTGCCGGATTTCACATCGAGCACG
>CAYQYB010000389.1:0-2030 GCA_964421535.1 uncultured Verrucomicrobiota bacterium
CAGCCGTGGCGGCTTCCCGTCACGCACTGGAACGTGGACGTGGACGACACGTTCGTGCCCTGTGCGTTCGCGACGCGCACCCAGTAGCTCCACGTGCCGGTCTCGCCCGGCGCGAATCGCACTTTCCAGCGGCCCTGCCCGTAGGCGTCGCCGGGCTCTTCCATGTAGAAGCCCCAGCTGCGGATCGTCGAGCCGGAAGGCGAAACGAACCACGCCTCGAGATCCACCTCGTCGGGGTCGTACGGATTCAGCCCCGCGATGTTCGTCAGTCCGACGTTCAGCTCGAACTTCTCGTAGCGGGCCACCGTGCCTGCGACCGGAGAAGCCGACGTGATCATCGGCGGCGGGTTCGACGGCGCAGCAGCCGGCAGAACGTGGATCGAATCCACGAGCACCGCGCCGTTCCACGCGCTCCGGTTGTTCCACACGAGCTTCACAGCCCACTCGTCCACGCCGGCAAGGACCTGCGTGCCGAGCGAGGACATGTCCCACAGAATGGCGTTCCACAGCCCCGCCGTCGCCGTCGTGAATCCGCCGTAATGCGCGAGCCAGCCGTCGGCCGTCGTCTTCACCCAGAGCTGAATCTGCAACGCGTTCGCGGGGGCGTCAGCGGGCACATACAGCTTAAGTCCGTACACCGGCCGGGCGACCACGTCCTGGTTGTCGAACAGCCAGCCGTCGCGGATGTAGAAATCGCCGTAGCCGGTGCCCGCGGAGGGCGCGACGGCCATCGCGCCGCCGCGAGGATATCCGGCGTTCGTCCACGACAGCACCGCGCTCCCGTACGCGCCGGTCTCCGCGCCCCACCCCTGCAGGTTCGTGTCAAAGTTGTAGAAAACTGTCGGCCCGCTGAACGCGCTGACGGGATCCGTGCCGTAGACGTTCACCTCGTCGCCGTCGAGGACCTGGTCGCCATCGGTGTCCCGGTCGAGACGGTCGCAGCGCGCGCGGATCAACTCGTGGAAATCGGACAGTCCGTCCGCATCGGGATCGCCGTTCTGGAAACGTCCGAGGCGGTAGTAGAGATTGTCGCTGGCGGAAATGACGCCCGAGTGAACCCACGACTGCAGGCTCTGCGTGCCGAGCTGGTACTCGACCATCTGCCACGGCCCGGTTATGGTTGAGGACGAGTAGATTCGGTAGTAGCTGTTCGTGTCGCCGTCGTAATCGAGCCGGAGATTCTGGCCCACAGGCACCGCCGTGACGCCGAAGTTGTCCGCGATGGCGGGAGCCGAGACGAGCAACATCAGGAAGACGAACCGGGCTTTGGCAGAATATGTAATGGCCATCCCTCCCCTTGATCCTTGAGTCACGCCGAACAACCGACAGAACAGCCGCGGACACCCGAGACAAACGTTTGTTAAATAGTAAAATAGGGGCTACCACACATCCTGTAAAGGGGCGCTCCTCACTTTCTTACAGAAATAGCAAGCATTGACATGCAGGCCGCCATTCTGCGAGACATAGCCAATGTTGCTGTTTCCCCAGTACAGGATTACCGACCGGCAGGCTCTCCGGCGATTCCGGCTGACCCAGAAAATGGGGTTGTTTCCCCTCTTCGTTTCCGTCGTCATGATGTATGCCATGCCGGCTGGCCCCGGCCCCGGACTCTGGTGCGCGCTGGGACTCTCGATCGGACTCGAACTGCTTCTCTGGGGCGCTCACTCCTTGCACAGCGACCCCAACAGCACGTCGCGGCTGTCCACCCGGCTGAAGACGACGTCCGACAGTTGGTACCCGCTGCTGGTCTTCATCGCTCAGAACATGTTCGTCCTGCTGACGATCCTGGTCTTCTGGCTGACGCTTCACGGGGTCGGCGCCATTCCCTCGTCGGTGTGGATCAACCTGAACATCCTTCTGCTCGTGGTCCTGATCCCGGTGTACCGGCTGGCGAGGGAGATGATGCTGCGCAGCGACGACGTGAAACACGTCCTCTGGGAAAAAGCGGCCCGTTACCTGATCATCATCCTCGCCACGGTCCTGGCGATGTCGATCTGGCTGAGGTTCGCCCTGCCTGAGAGCGGCCCGAT
>CAYQYB010000390.1:0-2025 GCA_964421535.1 uncultured Verrucomicrobiota bacterium
CGCCAGGGGCAATCTCGTTGGGCCGGTCGAGCAGGGCTTTGTGGTCGGCCATAAGCTGCTGCAGACGCTGATTGAACTGCTTGTCGGACACGAGTCAATCCTTTCGCAATGTCATGCTCTCTTGTCGCAGCCGGGACGCTACAGGCCGCTCCCTGACGGTCGCGGTTCTGAAAGGCGGCCGGTACGGCGCAGAATCTCCAGGCAGCAACGCCCATTGTGATACGGACACTTCCAGGCCGACACCTTGGGCATGGAATCGTCGGGTACGCCGTCGCGCGACACGCGCCAGAACCAGTCGCCGTGTACATGATCGACGATCCGGGCCTGGATGAAGTCCCAGCAGCGGACGGCGGCGTCGCGAAACGCGGCATCGCCCGACAGTTGCCAGGCGTTGTAGAAACCGACCACGGCCTCCGCCTGCGGCCACCATTCCTTGTTGGAGTCGATGATCCGGCCGTCGCGACCTTCGTAGAACAAGCCGCCGTCGGCGTCGAGCCCTTCCTGCAGCACGGCCCCGGCCATCCCCAGGGCGACATCCTGGATGCGGGCAAGCAGGCTCTTGTCGCCGAGCACCTCGGCCGCCTCGCAGAGCAGCCAGCTTCCCTCGATGTCGTGGCCGAACGTGTAGCTGCCGGAGCGTGGCGTCCAATCTTCGGCGAAGAAGTGCTGCAGATGCGTGCGCTCGGGGTTCAGGATGCGCTGCTCGAAATGCCCGATCAGCTCCCGAAGCCGTTCGGCAGCCAGACGATCCGGCCACACGCGCAGAAGATTCGTGTAAGCCTCCAGCACGTGGAGGTTGTTGTTCATCGACTTCTTCTCGTTCAGATCCTTCTCACTGAGTCGCACGTCCTCGCACGGCGTCCAGTCCCGCGCGAGCGTCTCGAAGTAGCCGCCGTATCGGCTGTCGAGGCCGGCCTGCTCGATATGGCGGAACACGTCGATGGCGTGTTCGAGCGCCTTCGGCTCGCCGAATACACGGTGGTACTCGCTGAGCGCGTACGCGCAGAAGGCCTGTCCGTAGATCTTCTTCTTGTCGTCGCGGACGCGTCCGTCGGGGTTGAGTTCCCAGAAGTAGCCGCCGTGCCGCGGATCGAGAAAACAGCGCGTGAGGTAGTCGTAGGCGCGCGCGGCAAGCGATTGGTCTTCGGTCCGCCATGTATAGTCGTACGCGGCCGAGAAAGTCCACAGCAGCCGGGCATTGAGAATCAATCCCTTGGCCACGTCGGGCTTGCCGCGCAGGTCGTTGCTCATCTCGGCGATGAAGCCACCGCGAGCTTCGTCCACGCTGCGAGCTCGCCAGAACGGCAGGATGTTCTCCAGTAGCTCCCGCCGGACATCCGCTGCGAGTGCTTCGTCAGTCAGCGGAGCCATACTCGACCTCGACGCGGCCCAACTGTGCATCCGAGCGGAACTCAATCATGACGTAGCGGCAATCCCCCGCCGCCGGCCTGGCAGTATACAAGTCGGCCTTCGCGAATCCGTAGACGGCCTCACCATACGTGCTCGTTCGCGCAACCGTCGGCTCAACCCGTTTGAACTTCGCGCCGTCCGCCGAGAACGATACGCGGACGTCGCGGATCGCGGCGTCACCGGCCGGTCGCGACCCGGCCTGGCCGGCAGGCTGCGACTCGGCAGGTCGCGGGCGCGAGTACACGTACAGCCGGACGGCGCTGATCTCGTCGCGTGTGCGATACACAATCACGCTGCCGGGCTCGCCGGAGAGCCGGTGACAGTCCTCCTTGACCTTACGCGCATCGTTCTGCCGGAACTGCACGGTGCCCTGCTTGAAGAAAACCCGCGAATCGTTCCAGAGCTCGTCGACCAGCATCCGGTGCGTAATCCGGACCGGGCCGAGGGCGTTGGACGCCGTGGAGCGTCCGGACGGGTTCCGAGCCACAGCGCGATAGTAGTACGCCTTGCCTGGCTCGGCCGACTCGTCGACGAAAAGCGGCTGATACTGGACCTGGGCTTCCGACCACCGATGAACACCGATGAAGAAGAGAGGATGGTTTCCAGCCTCCCCTA
>CAYQYB010000391.1:0-2016 GCA_964421535.1 uncultured Verrucomicrobiota bacterium
GCGGCGGGTCCAGCGGCGGCAGCACCTTCACCAGATGATGCCCGTTCTCCTTCCGGATCATGAACACCGGCACGACCGGCGCTCCGGACTGCGCGGACATGTAGGCCAACCCGGGCGTTGTGCATGCCGGCTTGCCGAAGAAGTCCACGAACACACCTTCCTTGTCGATCATGTTCTGATCCAGGATGAACCCCACCAGTTCGTTCTTCTTCAACGCGGTCAGGCACGTCCGGTACGAGTTGTGGGCAGGCACGAACTTCACTCCGAAACGCCGGCGCATGTTCATCCAGAAGTCGTTGACCCCCTTGTTCTTGATGTCCTTGGAAATCACGGTCAGAGGATATCCCAGCCGCGGCACGATCGTCGCGAGAAGATCCCAGTTGCCCAGGTGGCCCGTGAGAATGACCGTGCCCCGGTTCTTCAGCAGAGCCGCACGGGCAAGTTCCTCGCCCTCGACGACGATGATTTCGCGAAGAAACTCATCCGTCACTTTGCCCAACCGCAGAATCTCCGCGAGGTTCATTCCCAGATTCGCGTACATCCTTCGCACGATGCCCAATATCTCGGACTCCGTCTTCTCCGGAAAGGCTCTGCTCAGAGCGTTGATCGCATCCTGCCTGTGGTATCGGATCGCTGAGCCGTAAACCCATCCGAGCCCGCGGCCGACGCACAGGGCGGCCGACAGAGGGAGCCATGAGAAGAACGCACAGATGGCCTGGAGGATTAGTTTCATTTGTCGCGCCTGTTTATAGAGAGGACGAAGGGAAAACGCAACCCGGCGGCACGTAGCCGGTCCTGTCCGCGCCCCATGACGTGCCCGGCACGGGCTTGGTCCGCCAGCGGCGATGTATCCAGGTCCACTGCTCGGGATGTTCGCGAATTATATTTTCCAGAATCTTCGTGCACTCCTGGGTGAAGGCGCGCGTGGACTCCCTCGAGGCATCTGCCGGCGGCATGACCTCGGGCAGAATCTTGATCACATGCATCCGAGCATCGGCCGACCGCAGTATGAACACGGGCAGGACCGGCGCGCCGGCCTGGGCGGCCATGTACGCCAGGCCGGGCGTTGTGCACGCGGGCTTCCCGAAGAAATCGACGAAAACGCCCTCCTCCCGCGTCATGTTCTGGTCGAGAATGAAGCCGACAATCTCTCCGCTTCTCAAGGCTTTGAGACAAGGCCGATAGGAGCCGTGCGCCGGCAGAACCCTGGACCCGAAGCGCTGGCGAACGCTTGACCAGAAGGCCTGCAGCGATGGGTTCTTGATCGCCTTCGCGATGATCGTGAGCGGGTATCCAAACAAGGGCGTGACGGCCGCGAGCAGCTCCCAATTGCCGATATGCCCGCACAGAACCACAACGCCCTTCCCCTTTTCATGCGCACGGCGCGCATGTTCCAGGCCCTCCACGGTCACGAGTTCCCGGGCGGCGGGTTCCGACAACTTGGGCAGGCGAAGCATCTCGGAAATGTTCATGCCCAGATTGGCATAGGAGCGCCGCAGGATGGCGCGCCTTTCCTGTGGCGTCTTTTCAGGGAAACAGCGCGCGAGGGCCTCCTGGACGATCACTCTGCGATAGCGCGCAACGGCGCCGAGGAACCATCCGATCCCCCTACCCATCGCCAGGGCAGCTCCCAGCGGCAAACTGGAGAAAAAGGCCGACAGGGCCTTCAGAACAAGCTTCATGCCTCGATTTCAGCAGGCTCACGCCAGCACGAACCGCACGCTTACGGCCTCGTTCCGGCACTTGACCTGCACCTCGCAGAAAGAGTGTCGGGATTTGACCGTTCCTGCAAGGCAATCCTTCGTGATGCGGAAAGAAGCCGGGCGCCAGGAACCCGTCCCCACGCGGCATTCCGCCCGCAGCACTTTCGGACGATCGATGCGGCTGCGCAGAACATAGGTGCGCGATTTCGGCATTCCCTCGTATGAGCCGCGGGGAGCCGACACATTCAGCTCGACCACGTTCTCCCGCCGCCGGCCCGAGACGGCGGTCTTTGCGAAGCGGCCCTTCTCGTAG
>CAYQYB010000392.1:0-1996 GCA_964421535.1 uncultured Verrucomicrobiota bacterium
GCCGGTGCGAGGTCCAGCTGGCCTACGCGATCGGCTATCCCGAGCCTGTGTCCGTCCTCGTCCAGACCTTCGGGACCGGCATTCTTCCCGAGGAGAAGATCGAGCGCGCGGTTCGCAAGGTGTTCGGCCTGAGGCCGGCCGAGATCGTCAAGCAGCTCGACCTGCTGCGCCCGATCTACGAGGAAACCTCCTCCTACGGCCATTTCGGACGCACCGAAAAGTTGGATGTCTTCACCTGGGAGCGCACGAACAAAGTGGACGCCCTGCTCGCGGCGATCTAGGACATCATCGGCAATCGTGTATCAGGCAGCGCCGGGAAGCAGTTCCCGGCGCTGTTCATTTCAGGACGCTTTGGTCGGGGACGATCATCTGCCGGCCGTCGAGATTCTCCAGCACGACGGTTCCCTTCACCACCACATCGCGCCCGAACCGGAAATCGCCCTTCACCGTCAGGCTGTCGCATTGCACCAGCGACGGCACGCCGTTTGACACGCGCTCGCGCAGGCTGTCGTAGGCTCCGAAGACGGCTGGATCCAGGTGCACGACAACCGGCTTTCCCCTTCTGTCCGGGTGCAGGTTCATGTGCATGTCTTCGTCGAGCACGTACGCATCCGACCACAGGGCCAGGAGATCGTCCGTCGTCTTGACCGGCGCGAATCTTTCGCGCGGAACGCACACGGCGCCGGCGTCGGGAAAAACCGATATCGCGGCGCCCATCGCGGTCTCCAGCTGGTAGACGGGATCCGATTTCGGGTCCGTGGGGTCCACGGGCTTGCGGTTCACGATCAGGGGCAGCTCGATCAGGTTCCCGCAGCGGGCGAGCTGGGCCTTGAGCGATTTCAGGTTGACCCACAGGTTGTTCGTGTTGAAGAAACGGTATCTCCGGATGTCCTGGAACTCCTGCTTTTCGTCGTCCGGGCATTGCGCGCTCTCGCGAAGGACAAGCCCGCCTCTCTTCAGGCGCGCCAGGTGTCCGCCCTTCTTGTCGGCGTCCGTGCGCGGCGTGACCTCCATGAGGAAGGGAATGTTCTTCTTCGCGAAGTAGCCGAGGATGGGCAGGTCGATCGTCGCCCCGAGATTGTCGATGTTCGAGACGAAGGCGTACTCGAAGCCGGCCGCGAGAAGCTTGTCCAGGCGTCCCGACGTGACGAGCGCAAGGTAGAGGTCCCCGTGTCCCGGGGGGCACCATTCGCAGTTCCGGTTGGCGGGCCAGTCGATCGGCATCAGGTTGTCCTGCCGGATCTTCGGCGCCTGGTGCTGGACAAATGAGTCGGGCGCGTCCCCGAGCTTGGCCAGCGCGGCGCGCGTTTCTGCATCCGTGTTGAAGCTGTTCATCAGGAGCAGGGGAATGCGCGAGCCCGTCCGCTTCCTGAGGTGCTCGACCTGCCCGATCACGACGTCGAGAAACGTGAGCCCTTTCTTGACCATCAGCAGGGATTTCGTCCTGTCCAGCCCCATGCTCGTTCCCAGCCCGCCGTTCAGCTTCAGGATCAGCGTGCGGCCGATCGCCGCCTGTCCGTCGTCGCCGTATTTCTTCATCCCGCCTGATTCGGGGAGGCTTTCGAGCGGGTCGATCTGGGTCCGGTCGAGAAAGCCGCTGAACCCCCGCGCCAGTTTGCCGTACTGCCCGAGAAAGGACTCGATCGCCAGCGCGGGCATGCCGATGGTCAGCATGCGCTGGGTGATGGATGAGATGGCGTCGGGTTGCTGCGAGTTACGGGTCATGGCACTGCAGTTTATGAAACGGGTCCTGCTCAATCAAGCCGCGGCGTCCCGATTCAGTGCGATAGGTCGTCGTCGCGCGGGCCGGACAGGCGCTCCCAGCCCAGGTAGCTGAAGACCCAGAGGAGCATCAGGAGCCAGATCGCGAAAGGCAGCAGGCCGATGGTCAGGATCACTCTCCGGGCAAAGTCGATGTCCGCGGTGGCATCCTTGGCGATCTTCTCGGCCCGCTCCGTCGCGAGATTCGACAGGTCGTGAAGGATGCCTTTGATGC
>CAYQYB010000393.1:0-1993 GCA_964421535.1 uncultured Verrucomicrobiota bacterium
CCGAGCCCGCGGTCGCGCCCGTCATCGAACTGCCGCCCGCAAAGGCGTCGCCGATCCTGCGCGCGGAGGGCACGCGCATCGTGGACGGACAGGGCCGGCAGATGTTCCTCAAGGGCTGCAACCTCGGCAACTGGTTCCTGCTCGAGATGTGGATGCTCAACATCGAGGGCGTGCGGGACCAGTACGAGTTCGAATCGATCCTGACCCAGCGGTTCGGCGAGGCGGAGAAGAACCGCCTCATGGAGCTTTACCGGACAAACTTCATCACCGAGCGTGACTTCGCGATGGTGCGGCGGTTCGGAATGAACGTGGTCCGGATCCCGTTTAACTACACGCTGCTCGAGGACGACGCCCAGCCCTTCGTTCTGAAGGAGAGCGGCGTCCAGTGGCTGGACATGGCGATCGGGCTCGCGCGCAAGTACAAGCTCTACGTCATCCTCGACCTGCACGGCGTGCAGGGCGGGCAGAGCGTGGACCATACGACCGGCCGCGCCGGCCAGAACCGGCTGTACAGCGACGAAACGTGCCAGAAGCGGCTGGCGTGGCTCTGGAAATCGCTCGCGGAGCGCTACAAGGACAACCCGACCATCGCGATGTACGACCTGATCAACGAGCCCTTCGGCGACTACTCGACCAACAGCCACCTCAAGCAACTCTCGGCCATCTGCGGCCAGGTCTACAAGGCGGTCCGCTCGGTGGACACCAACCACATCATCATCATCCCCGGCGCGCGCCAGGGCATTGAATTTTACGGCGACCCGAGGGAGCGCGGCTGGGAGAACGTCGCCTTCACTGAGCATTACTACCCCGGCCTGTTCGGCCAGGACCCGTCGCCGGAGACTCATGCCGAGTTCATCTACCGGACTGTCCCCCTGCGCAAGGCGTACATGGACAAGATCCAGGCGCCGTTCCTCGTCGGCGAGTTCAACACGGTGTTCGCGGCGATCGGCGGCGGCGCGCTCATGCGGAAATACTACGACGAATACGCCGCGCGCGGCTGGGCCGCGACGATGTGGAGCTACAAGCTCGTCGATCGAGAAGGCGGCCTCGACGAGGACAGCTGGTGCATGGTCAAGAACCGCGCCCCCCAACCGCCCTTCAACATCAGGACATCGCCCCTGCCCGAGATCGAGGCGTGGATGAGATGGCTCGGCACCATGGACTACGCGGTTTACGAGAACCTCGGCGCGGCGCTGACGGCCAAGGAGCCGCCGGCCGTCTTCCTGCCGCAGCAGGACCTCCTCTCGGTCGAGCCGCCCGCGGTCGATCCCCTCAAGGGCTGGCAGGCGACCGACATCAACGGCTCGAAGGCCGGCGGCCAGAAAGTCATCTCCGAGTCCGCCGTGGACATCTACGGCGGCGGCGAGGACATCTGGGCCAAGTCCGACCAGTTCCGGTTCGTGTGGAAGAACGTCGTGGGCGATTTCGAGCTGACGGCGACGCTGAGGGAACTGGCGAACTCCCACGTTTACGCCAAGGCCGGGCTGATGCTGAGGAGCAGCCTCGAGGCCGACGCGAGCCTGTTCCTCATCAACGTGTTCCCCGACGGGTCGATCCTGCTCGCGTGGCGGTCCGCCGAAGGTTCGCTGATGGAGCAGAAGGTCATCGGGCAGGTATCCCTCCCGGTCCAGCTTCGCATGCGCCGCAAAGGCAGCTTCCTCGATGTCGGGTTCTCGACCGACGGCGTCAACTGGACGAAGACCAAGGTCCACGCGACGGCCAAGCTCGCGCTGAACGGCTACGCGGGGTTCGCGGTGCTCAGCCACGACAACCGTTTCCTGACGACGGCATCGTTTGAGAATATCCGGTTTGAGGCTCGGTAGTTCGTACTCGTAATCTTAATCGTAATCGCGATCCCGGCGGCGAACGCGTCTTACGATTACGAGTACGATTAAGATTACGATTATGATGATGACCCGTTTCACCTTGCTGTCGCTGGCCGCCCTCTCCCTCTCCGCCTGCTCCATGCAGGCTCCGCCCCCGCCGGAAAAGG
>CAYQYB010000394.1:0-1992 GCA_964421535.1 uncultured Verrucomicrobiota bacterium
CGGTAACACCCGAATGGTGAGCGCCAGCCCCACCGGATCCGGTATGCGATGCCCCGTTCGACGACTGCGATCCGGCTCCGCCCAAATGCGTGGTGCTCGCTGCCCCCGCCGATCGGGCGGAAGCAACCTCGCCGCCACCGCCCTTTCCGTGGCGCGCCATCATCGCCATCTGCGCGGTCTGCAACGTGCTGCCCATCCCCTCACCGGCTGCCGAACCGGTGTCGCCGAAACCTTCCGAGTCCTCACTGGACGGCATGAACGGCGCGTACTTGAGCAGCGACCACGGCGCCAGTCCGACCAGGCCGATGCACACGGCCGTCATCGCCAGCGCACCGAGCGAGGCGAGCTCACCACCGACGTAGGCCATGGAACTGCTGTCGAGCAGCACGCCGGTCAAGAATCCGAGGCCGAGGAAGATCACCGGCTTGGAGAACACGATCGAGACGAACACGCAGATCGGCGGCACGGCCTTCTTCCGCAAGGTCGGATGCACCCACAACCCGAACGCGATTCCGACGAGACCAGCGAGGATCGGTAGTGCCGCCGCGTGCATCAGCATGCCGAAGAACAAGCTCAGCGAGCCGAGGAACAGCAGGCCGAAGAACACGATCCCGGCGATCGGTCCGCCGACCAGGGTGTCCTTGGTGATGCCCCCGAGCATCGAGGACACCGAGATCACCGCCTGCTCCATGTCCTGTTTGAGCAGGCCGGACAACGAGGTGGTCAGTGCGTGTGAGAGCTGGACCAGTAACTCCGCGGCGGCCGGCGCGAACATCATGCAGACCAGGCCCAGCGGTGCGTACCCGATGAGGCTGTGGACCATTTCCATCCGCGTCGATTTCTGCGCGGACGTGCGGTAGATGGTGAACAAGGCGGTGATCGACATGACGAACACGCCGATGCCGCTACTGATCGCGTACCACTTCAGGAAGTTCTCATCACGCGGATTGAACTCGCTGATGTTCGACAGCCCCTCGAGGACGGAGACGGTCAGCGAGACCGCGCTTTCCTTCGCGCTGTTCGCCCAGTCGTCGATCACACTGCCGGGATCCTGGACGAAGGCGATCGTCGCAGCCGCGTTGTTGTAGCCGACGCGGGCCGCAGCGATGCCGATCTTGATGTGCAACGGCGTGACCGCTTCGAGGGCGACCCCGCCGCGCTTCGCCAGATCCACGAACCTGTCGAGGGCGGATCTGTTCTGCTCTTTCCAGTACCAGATGCGGCCGAACATCTCACCGATGCGGCCATTCCAGCTCAGGCACTTCTTCAGTTCGCTCTGTCCGGAAGTTTTGTCGCAGTCCAGGAAGTACGCGCGATTGCATAGCATCTCGTGATCGCTGCACGGATTCTCGAAGATGTCATCGGGGAGGTTGTGTACATCCGGCTTTTGCTTCATCAGTTCGATGGAGGCGGCATCAGGCTTGGTGGCCCAGGTGAAACCCCACGAATTCCCAGCGGGCTCGGCCCATTTCGCCATGTCTCCGGCGCACATGCCCGCCGTCGGCGAGTAGTTCGGGTCCCCTGCAGGGAAGGACTCGGGCCAATCGGTCGGCTCCTTGCCGTCGAGCACGGCTTGCGTGGCTTCGTCCTCCGAGACGCCCATCAGCTCCGCGTACTGGGCGGCCCGCTGTGTCACCGGCGACGACCAGTACAGAATCCGCTGGTCGAATCGAAGGTATTGGCCCAGGTACAGGCCGAAATCTCCCCCCTTGTCCGCACACGTCGAATCAGTCGACCATCCAGCTGCGTCGAATTCGGGATGACCGGGGAAGAACTGTTTCAGCTCTTCGGGCATACCGATGGGCCAGCCCTCAGCAGCGGAGTCGAGCGGCTGCGCCAGAGCAGGCGACGCACTCGCGACCAGAGCCAGCGTCGTCAGCAGCGCTGCGAGAAATCTACGGACAAGGGGTCGCATCGGTTACTCCACGAAGAAGGTGTAGAGGCCGTTCGCACCGAACTCGGCCAGCGTGGAATCACCCTCGGGGAACGACA
>CAYQYB010000395.1:0-1976 GCA_964421535.1 uncultured Verrucomicrobiota bacterium
CTCCCAGGTGGAAGGCATCCTCAAGCAGATGCCCACGAAGTAATGCCCGCGAAGACCGCCAGCCGCGTTTCCGTCCAGCGTGTTGACACATACGACGCCGACCGCGTCTTGAATTCCATGCGCGCCGTGCTGGAGCCTCTCGGCGGCATGCGTGCATTTGTCCGTCCCGGCCAGCGCGTGCTCCTCAAGCCGAACCTGCTGTTCGGCGCCGCACCGGAGAAAGCGATGACGACGCATCCCGCTGTTGTGCGCGCCGCGGCGGTTCTTGCTCTCGAGGCCGGCGGCAAGGTCGCGATCGGCGACAGTCCCGGCGTCGGCGATCTCCGACGGGTCGTGAAGCCTTGCGGCCTGTGCGATGTCATCGAATCCCTCGGATTGGAGATCGCGGATTTCACGTCAACGCAAGTGTTTGAGCAGCCGGAGAACCGGGTATCGAAGCGGATCGAATTGGCCGCGGCCGTGTCGCAGGCGGACGTGATCATTTCGCTGCCGAAGCTGAAAACACACGGCCAGATGGATTTTACCGGCGCGCTGAAGAACCAGTACGGGCTTGTCGTGGGCGCCGCGAAAGCCCTCTTCCACTTTCGACTCAAGTCCAGGGATTGGCTCGCTGAACTGATTATCGATATCAACCGCACGGCGAAACCTGCTCTCGCGATCATGGATGGCATCGTGGCGATGGAGGGGGCCGGCCCGAGCGGAGGCGATCCGCGCCCGATGAATGTCCTGGTCGCCGGTGCGGACCTTTCCGCGGTCGACGTGGTCTGCTGCCATTTGATCGGCCTGGATGCGACGAGTACGCCGATCACACGCGCGGCGCACTCGCAGGGCTTCGGCGCGACGTCTCTGCGTGAAATCGAGGTGCTGGGCGAGAATTGGGAGAGCCTGTGCCGGCCGGACTTCAAGAAGGTGGCCGATCCGGAGGATATCCTGCGCCTGGTGCCTTTGCCGAAGCCGCTCCTGAACTGGGTCAGCCGTCATCTTGCGCCGAAGCCGCGCATCGTGCAGGAGAAATGCACGCAATGCCTCGCGTGTTTCAAGGGATGTCCGGTTCCTCCGGCGGCCATCGATCCAAGGCGTCCGCGGCACAGGCAGGTGGATGACGCCCGTTGCATCCGTTGCTACTGCTGTCATGAGTTCTGCCCGGCCAAAGCGATCCGCCTTGAACGCACGATGCTCGACCGAATGATGAACATCAGAAGGCGCGTGTCGCGCGAAGAGTAGATTCCCGCTGCCGCAGGTGTGGCAGCCGCTCTGTGAGCGGCTGTCCGCTTCGTGGACGCGATTTAGAAATCGCGTCTACGATGGGCTGCCGCATTCCAGCGGTGTGATCAGGTCACGGGTTCCGCGACGAGGTCGTAGTCCATCGCGTCCGTCACTCGAACGTTGATCCGATCGCCCAAGTTCATCTCTACGGCGGCTTTGCCCCGAAGGTACACGACGCCGTCCACGTCCGGGGCCTGCAAGCGCGTTCGGCCAATCGCGCAGACTCCCTCGGGAACATCATCATCGGGGGAAGCGAACGCATCCAGCATGACTTCAAGCTGGCGCCCGACCTGGTCGCGCATTCGCTTCCTAGTGATCTCGAGCTGGGCGAGCATGAGGGCGTCGCGACGGCGGGCCTTTTCTTCCGCGGGTACGTTGTCGTCGAGCTTGGCCGCCGGCGTCAGCGGTTCGCGCGAGTAGAGAAAGACGCCCAGGTGTGTGAACCGGCGCTCCCGCACTAGATCCAGCAGTTCGTTGAACTGTTCTTCGGTTTCGCCGGGATATCCCACAATGAACGTCGTGCGCAGTGCGCCGTCGGGAAGCGTGTCGGCAATCAAATCGAGAAGGCGAAGAGTTTCTTCCTTACGCATCCGCCGGCCCATCGCTTCGAGGATCGGATCCGAGATGTGCTGAAGCGGCAGGTCGATGTACTTGCAGAGATGCGGCTCGGCGGCCAGCGTATCCAGAATTTCCCGGCTCATGTGGCGTGG
>CAYQYB010000396.1:0-1952 GCA_964421535.1 uncultured Verrucomicrobiota bacterium
GCTCTGCAGTTCCTCGTCGGGCAGGTCATGCGCCAGAGCAAGGGCAAGGCGAACCCGGGAATGGTGGGAGAGATTCTCAGGAAGAAGCTTGGATCCTGATGGACTTGTATCCGGCGAAAGCCACGGGTTTGCTTGCGGTGACCTTTGTATACGCGCAGAGCAGAGCGATCCGCGAAACAGCCTCTTTGTGACATTCTCTTTTTTATCCGATCGTCGTTCCCGCTTGTATTCACGTCGAGGTCGATTTCTTCCTTTTCCCACGTGTCCACACTTTATAAAGTGTGGACATGATGGATTTGCGTCCCTCAATCTGGAGAACATGCCGCGTTCTGGCCAACAGACAGAGGCTTCTTCTCTTGCGGCATCTTCTGTTGCGGTCGGAGTCGACGGTCTCCAACATGGCCCGCGAGATGGCGCTTTCTGTCAGTTCCACCAGCCAGCACCTGCGGGCGTTGAATGCGCGGGGGTTGCTGGCGGTTCGGCGCGAGGGTCGTTACGTCTTCTATCGAGTGGGGGGTGACGACTCGGTGCCCGATGCCGCCGCGATTCTTGTGTCGGCCTGTGACATGTTGCGGGTTTCCAAAAAGGCCGTGGAGTCGGTTTTCCGAGTGGTCACGGCCTGCACGCATCCCCGGCGGCTGGATATCCTGCGAAGTCTGGGGCGGGGCGATCAAACGATGGTCGCGATCGGGAACGCGACCGGCATTTCCCGGCCTGCGCTTCACAGACATTTGAGCAAACTGGAATCCCGCGGTTTTGTGGCGGAACGCGACGGAATGTACGGCTGCCCTCAAGCCCAGAATGTTCTCACCTGTACGTTGATGTCGCTGGCGGTCAAGTAACCGTTCCCGCCTCATGTCCACACTTCATAAAGTGTGGACACATGCGAGGCGGTTGCGGTTCCGGCGTCTGTGGGCACGGTGGTGAATCCGGATTCCTTTGACTTCGCGAGAACTCGGTCCGTGTCAAACGCCCGCGCACCTATTCCTGGTCGTGCAGGTCATACTCGATAGCAAGGGCAAGGCGAACCCGGGAATGGTGCAGGAACTGCTGAAGAAGAAGTTGGGGTGAGTCCAAAGTCCAAGGTCTGAAGTCCAAAGTCAGCGGAGTATGACCTTCGACTTTGGACTTTGGACGTTGGACTAATTGACACTCCCTCTCTCCCTGTGTAACCTTCGAATCAGCCGTAGTTAGCCGACTCCTTAGGAGCATCTTTGACGGCGAACGACGAATATATTCTCGAAATCCTTGAGAGCGTCGGACTGATCAACCGTGAGCAGGCACTTCGCGCCCGCGAGGCAGCCCAGCAGGAAGACAAGGGCGTCATCGACGTGCTCGCGCGCAGCGGCGTCGTCTCCAAGATGGACATTCTCAAGTCTCTGGCCGGCCAGTTCGGCATGGAGACCATCTCGCTCACCGGCCTCGAAATCCCGCAGGAGGTCCTCGACCTCGTCCCGGGCGAGGTGGCCCGCCGCTACAAGATCGTCCCGGTGTACAAAAACGACGCGACGCTGACCGTGGCGCTGAGCGATCCCCTCGACGTCGAAACGCTCGACAGCCTGCGGTACATCCTGAAGTGCAACGTCGAGGGCGTTGTCGCGCCGGCCGAGGAGATCGAAATCGCCCTCAGCCATTACTACGCCCACACCAGCGCGACGGTCGAATCCATGCTCGAGGAAATTACCGAGGGGACCGTTGCCGTGCCCGCGGACGGCATCAAGGACCTGACGGCGGAAGGCGATGCGACCGAGGCCGACGCCCCGATCATCAAGCTGGTCAGCCTGATCATTCTCGAGGCGTTCCGGAACCGCGCGTCCGATATCCACCTCGAGCCGCTCGCGAAGAAGTTCCGCGTGCGGTACCGCATCGACGGCGTCCTCCGCGAGGTGGAAAGCCCGCCCAAGCGCCTGCAGTCCGCGATCATCAGCCGCGTGAAGATCATGGCCAACATG
>CAYQYB010000397.1:0-1933 GCA_964421535.1 uncultured Verrucomicrobiota bacterium
GCGTTCTGGAATATGGGTTGTGTGGGCGGTTGCTTTGGCGAGCATCCTCCGCGTGTGGGTTGCGGAGGTGTGACAGCCTGCAGGCTCCAAGGTGTTTCAGCTCTTCACAACGAGGTGAACGATGGCCATGCAGAATCAGTCTCCTTCCGGATCGTCAGCCATGGATTCCCCGCCGGCGTACGCGCGTCCGCGCACGGACACCAGCCCCGCCGTTCAGATCATCCTCGGGCTCGTGGGCACCGCGCTGGTTGTCGGCGCCACATACTTCCTTAAAGGGGGCAGCCTCGACGTCGTCTTCGACCTCGTCAACCGGCACGGGCCGGTCCAGTACGTCGAGCTGTTCATGTTCTTCATGGTCGTCGCGCAGGTCGTCATGAAATCGCGGCTCGTGAAGGCCCAGCTCGAGGTGGTCGTTGGCAACCCGGTCGACCCGGCCCTGGATTTCGGCGACGCTTCGCAGGTGGAGAAGCTGCGCTCCGGCATCGCCGCGCACCCGGCGTCCGGTCAGAGCATCCTCCTCGGGCGCGTTGACCGCATCCTGTCGATCTGGAAGTCGACGAGGAGCGCGGAGCGGGTTTCCGCCTGGGCCGCCGCGGAATCGGAACGCGATGTCTCCGCGGCCGACACGTCCTACTCCCTGGCGCGCTCCCTGATCTGGGCGATCCCTATCCTGGGGTTCATCGGCACGGTGCAGGGGCTGGGGCAGGCCATCTCCGGGTTCTCCTCGGCGGTCACGGGTTCCGCCGAAATGGCCCAGCTTCGCCAGTCCATCGGCGCGATGACCGATTCGCTCGGTACGGCTTTCGACACGACGCTCCTGGCCCTCATCCTCGTGGCCCTGGTGATCTTCCCCCTGGTCAACGTCCAGCGCCGCGAGGAGAGCCTGTTCGTCGAGATCGATACCTATCTGGATGACGCGCTGATTTCCCGGTTGCCGGCGTCCAGGGATGTCCGGTGAGGCAGGGCTTGGCCTATGTCTGCTAAGTTCAGATCGTTCGGCTTGGACCTCTTTCCTTTTCTCGGCATTGTCCTCATGGCCGCCGCGGTCCTGGTCGTCGCGTTTCTTGCGGACCTCGTGTCCGTCATGGGAAGCCCCGACAACGTCCGCATCACTTCGGTCATCCGTTCCACGGCGCCCGGCGCGGCGGTGGGCGAGGCGAAGCAGCCCAGCCGGATTGATGTGTACCGCGACCGCCTCGTGATCCAGCCCGATGGCGCGGTCGTGGCCGCGCGCGACGTGGACAGGGGCGGCGATGCGTTCAGCCGTCTGCTGGGCGATGTCGCGGCGGACAAGGACAGCCGCTACATCCTCCTCATGGCCCAGCCGGGCTCCGCTACGCTCGTCAATCTTCTCAAGAAGAAGATCCGCGCGCGCGGGGTGGATGTGGGATGCGAACTGTGCGAGGCCGTGCCATGAAGAGACGAAGAGGTGTCGCAACATTCTTCGACCCGCTTGTGAACGTTGTCGCGTGTTCGCTCGGGTTGCTGCTGATGATCCTCCTGCTGGCGTCCGTATTCGGCTCGCGGTTCCAGGTGCTGGTGCCGACGCCCATGGAACATCTGACGGACAAATCTCCCGTCTTCATCGAGTGCCGGAACAACGAATTGTATAAAGTGCCGCTCAAGGAGCTGCGCCGCCTCGCGAACCGGCGTTTCAAGGAAGTCGTGAAGGAAAGCGGCGGCAACTCCGAGGAACTCCTGCGCCGTCTTCCCGAACTCTCCGTCCAGACGGATATGTACCGCGTGGACTTGACCTACGCGCTGCTCGGGCAGTTCGCCATTGTGCCTCTGCCCGCGACGAAGGGCTATCGCCTGGAGGATGCCTCGGAGGAGACCGCGACCGACTGGTTCGGGCGTGTCCTCAAAGGGGTCGACCGGAAAAAGGAACTGCTCGCGTTCCTGGTTCGCGACGACAGCTTCGAGGTGTTCGCCC
>CAYQYB010000398.1:0-1932 GCA_964421535.1 uncultured Verrucomicrobiota bacterium
GGTCGCCGGTTCGGCGGTCAGAGACCGCCGCTACAGATGCGCTTCGATCCCGATCTCTGCGCCCCGAAGTTGACCGACCTCATGGCGCTGGACGAAGCCGGCTTCCGCGAGCGGTTCGCGGGCACGCCCGTCCTGCGCGCGAAGCGGAGCGGGTTGTTGAGAAACACGGCGGTCGCGCTTGGCAACGCGCGCGATTCGTCGGCGCTGGACGTTCTGGAGAAGGCCGCGCGCGATCCCGATCCGCTGATTCGCGAACACGCGATGTGGGCAATAGGGCGTATGTAGTTCCAAGTTCCAGGTTTCAAGTTGGCGCCCTCAAGAACTTGGAACTTGAAACCTGGAACCTGGAACCTGGAACTACTCCGCCCACACGCTCTTGTAGTACTCGTAGACTTCCCGCAGGTTCCGCTCGAACGGGCTATTCCTGCCGCTGCCCTGTCCGGCGATGCCGAACCATTCCTCGTGGCCCAGTCCGTCCGGGAACGGGGCGTTGCCCTGCGGGCGCGTGGTCTGGGTCGACGGGTCGTCGTTCGCCTTCCACCACTCGTCGGGATACTGGAAGATGATGCCGCCGACGGAGTTCCCTTCCAGTTCTCCGCCTGCCTGGTTCAGCACGAGGTCCCGCAGGCATCCCTCGTGATATTTCGCCTGCGCTTCCTCGTCCACGCCGCGCCCGTCCGCGTAGGCGTCGCAGCCGTACTCCGTGACCAGGACCGGGCGGTCGAACTTCTTGCGCGCATCCTGCCAGCTGTTGCCGAAGCCGCTGTCGCCCATGTACACGTTCATGCCGAAGACATCGATCGCCGGCGCGTGCTGGCTGTAGTACTCCGCGAGGCCGGCGCCGAGGTTGCCGATGGCGACCGGGTGGTCCGGGTCGAGCTCGTGAATCATCGTCGCGACCTCGTTCAGGAACTCCGCCCACGCCTGCGGCTCGCTGCCGGCGTTGGTCCGCGTCGCGTTCACCCCCGAGTGGCCCGCGTTCATGTTGTTCTCGTTGCCGAGGAGCCACATCAGGAGGAACGGCTCGCCCCTGAGGTCGAGAACCTTCTGCCGCACGACTTCCTTCATGCGCGCGCGCTGTTCGGGGTTCGTGTAGTCCGTGCCCATCTCCCAGGTCGCGCCGGATCCGCTGGTGTACGCGCCGAGGAAGTCGCCCGCGATCAGCGAGATGCCGAAGCGGTCGTGCATGTCGCGCAGGAGCGGCTTGTTGACGGTCGCGGGGTCGAACGTTCCCTCCTTTGTCGTCGGGAGGTACATGCGGATCGCGTTGCAGCCCATCTCCTTCAGGAGCTGGAAGTCGCCGACCGCCGGCTCGTCCGCGTCCTGCTTGCCGTTGCCGTTGCGGTCCACCCACGCGTCGTACGGAGCGTCGGCCTTGCCGTTTCCGTTCTTGTCCGTGAACTGCCACACGCTTCCGAAGTTCGGATGGTTGTTGGGGCTGAGCCCGATCTCGGTGGGGCTGTAGGTGACGCCGCGGACGACGAACGGCTTGCCGTCCACCAGCAGGCGCCAGTGCCCGTTCGTGTACTTCACCGCCTGGACCCTGCCCGAGCCGCGGCGCTCGGCCGCCGGCATCGTGTCGAGGTTGGGAAGCGACTTGAACCGCTCCGCGAAATCCTTCTTCACGAAGCGCCCGGGGTTGACGGTGATGATGTCGTTGCCGAGGTCGGTGTCGCGTTCGTTCCGGATGCTCCACTCGGCGCCCTCGAGCCACAGCCCGAGGCTCGGGTATTCGTTGCACAGCCTTCGGATGTTGCCCATCGCCGCGGGCGCGACGTACCACACGAACGTGCCGTCGGCGCTCCAGCAGGCCGAGCGCGGGAAGTGGACGAGGACCGCGTGGTACGCCTTGATCGCGTGCCCGATCAGGTTCGCGTTCTCGAGCGCCGTCGCCGTGAAGTACGCCTTCACGCCGGGCTCTTCCGCCGCCTG
>CAYQYB010000399.1:0-1923 GCA_964421535.1 uncultured Verrucomicrobiota bacterium
GGCCCCGCCCTCCTGCAGGTACTGGATCTTCTCGCGGCGGGCGATGCGTTCGAACTCGTCCACGACCCCTGCGTAGCCATCCCCGACGAACTCGGGGCCTCGGGCGCACTTCACGTAGAGGATCGGCAATTCCGCCCGCTCCACGCGTCGCATGAGCTGCTCATCGCCCTTGGCCAGGTCCCTTGCCCGTGCGAAGAGCTCCGTTGCCTTGGCCACAAGCGACTTGGTGATGAACGCGGCATCCATCGGGTAGCGGATCCCGCCCGGGGGCGATTCCATTTCCTTGGCGTGGTCTGCCTTCGTCTGCTCCAGCAGCGCGGTGTACTCCGCGATGGCCGGCGCGGCCTTGACGTAGTGCCCCCAGATGAATTCCTGGGCGAGGGCTTTCTCGTCCCGCGATGGATCCCACAGCAGCTTGCTTGCCACCCAGCACTTGAGTTCGTCCTGCTCGGCCGGCCCCTGGTAGCCGCCCTGGAGCATCACGCCCTCGGCATGGTTCTTCACCCAGAAGCGGATGTCGGCCGCGATGAAGTCGAGGTTCGGCATCGGCGCGAGGTAATGGCTGAAGTTGACGTTGTAGTCCCACACGTAGATGCGGTCGTGCACGGCGCTCCAGGCTTTCGCGATTCTGGCCACGTCGCACCGCTCGGCCGGCGTGAACGGATGTGTCCACGAGCCCACCGCGTCGTTGCACAGGCGGATCACCACGTTCTTCCTGGGGCGGACGGTCTTGGGGACCTGGATCGTCTCGAGGTACGCCAACGTGTCGATGACCACGTCCGGATGCTCCTTTTCAATTGCCTCCGCGACCTGGTTCACGAGGCATAGCTGGTTGGCCATGTCCGATCCTTCGGCGTCGCGCAGCTTCTTGCAGCGTTCACAATGGCAGACTTCCTGGATATCGTTCTTCGAGACGCTGACGATCTCAGTATGGGGATTGTCCTTCAGCACCTTCCGCACGTGCTCGGTCGCGATCCTGGCCACGGCCGGCTCCGTGGCACAGAGCTGGTTCGTGGTCCGCTTTCCATCGGGCGTCTGTGCGAAGTATTCGGGGTGTTCCTTGAAGTACTTGTCGGCGGGCACGATCTGTGCGGCCGTGTGGACGAACATGCCGCCGTAGTCGACGTGGCCGCCGTACTCCTCGGGCACCTTGGCGTCGGGGGCGTTGGTGCGGTTGCGGAGGGACCAGACGGGATCGAACGCGCACGCATAGAACGGGTCGCGGATCTTCAGGCGCGGGATGTACCGGCGTGCGACGGGAGCGACGATCAGCGTGTCGGTTTTGGGCAGGCGGATGGACTCATTCGTGTAGAAGCGGCAGGCGAGGTCCTCTTCGAGCAGTGCGTACACGGCGTTGATGACGCCGCGCGTCCGTCCGCCGGAAAGCACAATCCGGTTGTTCTCGACGGCGATGGCGTATCCTTCATCGCCGAGCGAGGGGTCAGTTCGGATTGCGATGCAGGTACCGGGCGTTTCGCCGCCGGCGATTTCGAGTGTCGCCCCCGTCATCTCTCTGGTCCATTGCTGGAGGTCCTCGGCCGCTTTCTTCTCCTGGGTCGTGGGCTCGGGCGGAAGTTGAATGACGCAGGACGGCTTGCCCGCCTTGACGGCGGTGATTTGCCCGGCCGGCTCGCCCGCGGGCTTGAGTGTGTCGCGCCATTCCGCGTGTGATGCATGGCAGAGGAACAGAACTGATCCGATGCAGCAGGTCGTGCAAGCGATTCGTGTTGTCATGGCTTGTTCCCGGTTACGGAGTCCTGGCCTGGATCCTCGGAAAATAGAGCCACACATGGCCGAGGTTGTCATCCTCGCCGAAGATGATCTCGCCATCACGGCCTGTGACGGCGTCTCCGAAAGCGTACCCGTAGCGCCGCCTCTCGATCGTCGAGGCGGCAACTCCGAGATCGGACACCTCGCGGCGAT
>CAYQYB010000400.1:0-1919 GCA_964421535.1 uncultured Verrucomicrobiota bacterium
ACAGTGGCCCGGTTTTCAGCGGACCGCACAAAGAGGCATTCTTACATGACAGCACGTATTCTTGACGGAAAAGCGATTGCCCAGGAAATGAGGGCCGAGCTGGCTTCGGAGATCGCGGAACTCAAATCGAAGGGCGTCACGCCAGGCCTGGGCGTTCTTCTGGTGGGGGACAACCCGGCCTCGCGCTCGTACGTCACGGGCAAGGAGCGGGCCTGCGAGGACGTCGGCATTTTTTCCACGGAAACGCGTCTCCCGAAAACGGCAACCCGCGAGGAGATCCTGGGCGTCGTCCGCTCCTTCAACGAGGACAGCCGGATCCACGGCATTCTCGTGCAGCTGCCGCTGCCGGATTCCTCGATGGAGCAGGACGTGATCGCGACGATCCGGCCGGACAAGGACGTGGACGGGTTCCATCCGATCAGCATCGGCAGGATGATGCTGGGCCTGCCCGCGTTCCTGCCGTGCACGCCGCATGGCATCCTGCAGATCCTGAAGCGTTCCGGAATCCCGACGGCCGGCGCGCACGTGGTGATCGTCGGCCGTAGCAACATCGTCGGCCGCCCGCTGGCCAACATGCTTTCGCAGAAGAGCGAGCTGGGGAACGCGACTGTGACGATGTGCCATACGCGGACGAAGGACATCGGCGCGTACACGCGTCAGGCGGACATCGTGGTCGCGGCCGCGGGCCATCCGCGCACGATCACCGCCGGGATGGTGCGGAAGGGCGCGGTCGTGATCGACGTGGGCGTGAACCGCGTCGAGGATCCCTCCGCGAAGAACGGCTACCGCCTGATCGGCGACGTGGATTTCGACGCCGTGAAGGAAGTGGCCTCGGCGATCACGCCGGTGCCGGGCGGCGTGGGCCCGATGACCATCACGATGCTGTTGTACAATACCGTCGCCTCCGCGAGGGGCGGGCTGAACGCATAGGACCGGGAGTCGCGCGTGCGCGTGCTGAACAAATACATCGTTTTCGACTTCTTCGTCACGTTCATCATGACGGTGATGATTTTCACCTTCATCATGTGCGTCGGCGCGGTGGTGAAGGCGATCGATCTGCTCGCGCGCGGCGTGTCGGGCTGGTTCATCCTGGAGGTGTTCTCGTACAACATCCCGTTCATTCTCACGTTCTCCATTCCCATCAGCGTTCTGACGGCCATTCTCCTGCAGTTCGGCAGGATGTCGTTCGACGGCGAGGTGACGGCGATGAAGGCGTGCGGCCTCAGCATGTGGCAGATCGTGTCGCCGATCGTCCTGGTCTCCATCGGCCTTTCGGTATTCTGCTTCTACCTTCACAATTCGCTCGCGCCGAAGAGCCACTTCGCGCAGAGGCAGGTGCTTGTAAAAGTGGGGATGGAAGAGCCGGTCAACCTGCTGGAGGAGGGGCGCTTCGTCAAGGACTTCCCGGGCCTGATGGTCTACATCGCGAAGCGGGACGGCCAGAAGGTCGAGGATATCGTCGTGTACGAGATGGATGACGACGGCGCCGTCGTGCGCAATATCCGGGCGAAGTCCGGCGTGCTGATGGCGGACAGGACAAACGAAGTGATGATGATCGACCTGTATGACGTGCGGATCGACCAGCCCGACAAAAAACATCCGCTGGACCCATCGCGATCCCGGTTCCTGAACGCGCAGCACTACCCGGTGCGCCTGGATATTTCCGACCTGCTGAACGAGGGCAAGATCACGAAGAAGACGCCGGACATGACGTACATGGAGCTCATTCACGCCATCCGCAACGTGCGCGGCGCGTTCCCGGATATCGCCGAGCCGGACCTTCAGAAGCTGCGCATGAAGATGGTGGTGGAGCTGCACGAGAGGCTCGCGCTTTCGCTTTCGTGCTTCGCCTTCGCGATGCTTGGTATCCCGCTCGGACTGATCTCCCGGCGCCGCGAATCGTCGATCGGCATCGGGAT
>CAYQYB010000401.1:0-1918 GCA_964421535.1 uncultured Verrucomicrobiota bacterium
CCCGAAGGACGGGGCGTTCACAACAAAGAAGGGCCCCGTTTTCTCAAACATCATCCTCGCGGACGAAATAAACCGCGCCCCGGCAAAGGTGCAGAGCGCCTTGCTGGAAGCCATGCAGGAGCGACAGGTGACAATCGGCCAGGAAACGTTCCGCCTGCCCGAGCCGTTCCTGGTGCTTGCGACGGAGAACCCGATCGAGCAGGAAGGCACCTACCCTCTTCCCGAGGCGCAGGTGGATCGCTTCATGCTGAAGTTGAAGATCACGTATCCGAAGTTGGACGAGGAACGGAGAATCCTCGATGCGATGTCGGTCACCGACAAGAAGTTCAGCGTGTCGCCGGTCGTCAAGACCGACGCCATCCTGGGCGCCCGCAAGGTCGTCGACGAAATTTACGTGGACGACAAGATCAAGGACTACGTGCTGAGCATCGTGTTCGCATCCCGCGAACCGGAGACCTACAAGCTCCAGATCAAGGATTACATCCGCTACGGGGCGTCCCCGCGCGCGACCATCTACCTGACCGTCGCCGCGAAGGCATACGCCTTCCTGCAGGGGCGCGGATACGTGACTCCGCAGGACGTGAAGTCGATCGCGCCGGATGTTCTGCGGCACCGCATCCTGATCTCGTACGAGGCGGAAGCCGAGGAACTCACCTCGGACGACATCATCGCGCGAATGCTGAACGAACTGCCCGTGCCGTAGGAAGAAGGGAGTGATGGAGTATCGGAGTAATGGAGCTATGGGTGGGGAAAGAGACACGATGCTGAGGGATTCCCCCATCCCAATTCTCCAACACTCCAGCACTCCAACACTCCGATTCTGACGAGGAAGCCAAGATGATACCGAAGGGGATACTTAAGAAAGTCCGCCAGATACACATCCGGACCAAGCACATGGTCTCGGACGTGTTCGCGGGAGAGTATCACAGCGTTTTCAAGGGCCAGGGCATGGAGTTCCAGGAGGTCCGCGAGTATGTTCCCGGCGACGAGATCCGCACGATCGACTGGAACGTCACCGCGCGCATGGGGCATCCGTTCGTGAAGAAATTCACCGAAGAGCGCGAACTGACGGTCATGCTGCTCGTCGATATCAGCGCGTCGAACACGTTCGGAAGCACGCCGCAATTGAAGAAGGATCTCGCCGCGGAGATCGCCGCGGTTCTCGCGTTTGCAGCCATCGCCAACAACGACCGGGTAGGCCTGATCCTCTTCACGGACGAAATTGAGGCCTACATCCCCCCGAAAAAAGGCACCGCGCACGTGCTCCGCGTGATTCGCGAAGCCCTCTATTTTCAGCCGACGAGAACCCGGACGCGGATCCAGCCCGCGCTGGATTTCCTGAACCGCGTGACGACGAGAAAGACCGTCGCGTTCCTTATCAGCGACTTCATCGCCGACGAGCAACTCAAGAAGCCTCTGTCCATCACCGCCCGCCGCCACGACCTGATCAACGTCATGATCGGCGACAAGAGGGAGCACTCGCTTCCGGCCGTCGGCCTCGTGGACTGGATCGACGCCGAGACCGGACGCCGCTGCCTGGTGGACACCTCCGACCCGCGAGCGCGCCGCGCATTCGGAACGCTCCAGGCCCAGCGCCGCGAAACCTATCTCAAGATGTTCCGAACATCCGGCATAGACGTCATCCAGGCCAATGCGGGCGAGCCGTACGAACGCGAATTCATCAAGTTTTTCAAGATGAGGGAGCAGAGACTGAAGACATGAGAGTCCAAAGTCCAACGTCCCAAGTTCAAAGTCAGAGACAGAGGAAGTCACGCGCGAAGCGCTCACTTCCCTCCGGCGTGCGACTTTGGACATTGGGCTTTGGACTGTCTGTTCTCCTCGCGTTGACCGGCTGCCGACGCGGCAACGAGGCCGCGACCCAGCCATCAAATTCCTCCCCCCTGAGCGTCAGCGTGAG
>CAYQYB010000402.1:0-1911 GCA_964421535.1 uncultured Verrucomicrobiota bacterium
AGTTGTAGTAGAGAGGCCCTTCGTCGCTCCACTCGGTGTCTATCGAACCGGTCAGGAGGCAGACGCCGTTCGTGACGATCTCGTGGACCAGGTCATACGCCTCGGGACTGCCGCGAAGCTCTTCCGGGTCCGCCGTTTCCGACCAGATCAGGAGATCCGGCCTGCCGGCGGCCATCGCTCCGTAGGACAATTCCCGCAACAGCTCCCGGATGCCGGGAATCTTCTCGGGGTCGAAAAAGTCCATCTGGGGAATGTTCGGCTGAATCAACGCCACCCGGAGCGGCTGCGACGCCGGCTCCGGCTTCTGCAGGTTCCGGCTCCCGTCCAGCATCAGGGCGCCGACGACCAGCAGGGCCAGGACCAGCTCGGGATGCAGTTGCCTCCGCGCCCGGCTCCGATCCGCATACTGCATCAGGGTGAGCGCCGATGCCGCGTTCACGAGCACGATCACACCCGACACCACATACACCCCGCCCCACCGCGCCGCCTGGATCAGGTAGATGTTCCGATACTGCGTCGCGCCGAGAGGATTCCATCCGAAGCCCGTCGCAAAGACGGCGCGGACATACTCCAAGGCGACCCACGCGGCCGCGGCAATGAACACGAGGGCCATGTTCATCCGCCAACGCTCAACGCCGAACCGGCGGCACCATACGGAGAAAAGCAGGGCGAACGGCATCACGTACAGCGCGCAGTACAGCGCCAGCCCGATCGCGCCGGGAACCGTGACATGCCGCAGCCACCAGATCGACGGGATCCAGAACACGGCCCCCGCCACAAAACCGAGACCCAGGGCCCGTCGCGGCCGCATCCCCTGCACGGCCAGCAGCAGCGGAACGAGCGAGACCCACGCCGTCCCGGCCCACTCGAGCGGAGGAAAAGCGGCCGCCAGCAGAAGGCCCGTCAGCGCGGCGCCAATCCACGGCAAGAGACGGCGAATGGATTCAGGAAGCTGCATAAACGGCGGGGATGGTAATGGAATCGGAGTTTTTTTCAACCTCTCGTCCTCGGTCTCGTCGTCGTCCTCGTGCTCGGTCGTTGTAGAAGCCGAGGACGAGGGCGAGGAGGAGGACGAGTACGATGCACGCCCTACGGCGGGTAGTACGCGTTGGTCCGGTTCACCCACACGCGATAGAAGCACGGGAAGGTGATGGCCGCCGTCGAATCCGTGTAGGTGTTTTCCGGGGGCCGGGCCGTCACGCCGGCCGCCACGTCCGACCATGTGTCGCTGGTGACGGACCCGATGCGCTCCAGGCGGTACACGCGTCCGGTCGCGCTGCTCCACGTGACGAGTTCGTTCGTGGTGGATTGCCGGACGCGCGTGAAACGAAGGTACGAGTTCGAATTTCTCGGGTTGGTTCCCGCGATGAACTCGTCGAGGTTCAGCCGCAGGTCCGTGTCCGTGTCCAACGCGGCATCGGCCGGGTTGAGCGGGTTCAGCTGGTTGTCGATCTCCCAGCCGTCGAGCATGCCGTCCATGTCGCTGTCCGCTGCGCCGTGCAGAAATTCATACGCGCCCATGTCGGCCGTGACGACAGCGTCGTTGTTCCCATCCAGGGGCCGCGGCAGTCCGTCCTTGTCCAGCGCTGCGACATCGTTCGTGCCGGTGTCGATGCACGGCGAGTTGGACATCAGGCGCAGGTTGCCCGCGATGACGGACACGAGCCGCGGGTCGTTCGTGATGTTCCCGTCTCCGACCGGCAGAGGATCGGTGCAGGTGTAGCTGATCGTGCCGTGCTCCCAGTTCGGGTTGTTCGTGCAATCGTTGTGATAGACGACGCAGTTGACCATCCGCGCGTCGAAGACGCCGCCGGCGCTCTGGAACGCCCAGTTGGTCACGACCGTGCAGTGATAGAGCTCGCCGCCCTCCGCCCCGCCGCCGCGAAACGCCAGGTTGCTGGCCAGCGTGCA
>CAYQYB010000403.1:0-1903 GCA_964421535.1 uncultured Verrucomicrobiota bacterium
GGTGCGGTTCGAGATCATGAAACGGTTCGGATATTACGTCACGGAGTCCAGCGAACACACGTCCGAGTACGTTCCCTGGTTCATCAAGGCGCGCGCACCGGAGCTCATCGACCGCTTCCACATTCCTCTGGACGAATATCCGAGGCGCTGCATCGATCAGATCAAGGGCTGGAACGGTATGCGAGAGTATCTTCTGTCGGATCAGCCATTGGGACACGAACGCACGACCGAATACGCTTCGTATATCTTTGAAGCGATGGAGACAGGCGTCCCGTATACGCTCGGCGGCAACGTACTCAACAAGGGCCTGGTCGCAAACCTGCCGAGGAACGCCTGTGTCGAGGTGATGTGCGTGGTGGATCGGAACGGCGTCAATCCAACGCACGTCGGTGACCTGCCCCCGCAATGCGCGGCGCTCACACGCACCAATGTGAACGTGCATGAATTGACCATCGAGGCGGCGTTGACCGGGAAGCGGGAGCATGTCTACCACGCAGCGCTACTCGATCCTCATACCGCGGCAGAGCTGACTGTCGATGAGATTATCTCCCTTTGCGACGACCTGATCGAAGCACATGGCGAGTATCTTCCAAGATATGTCTAGGCTAGAGGGTGCCGAATGATCCTCGGGGCGGAATGGATTGACCTCCATCGGCGTTCCTATATAGTGAGTCGTATCTATTGGAAAGGATGAGTTCATGAAAAGAGTTCGATCTGCACTCCTTTGGAGTCTTCTCCTCGTGTGCGGTCTGTTCCTCGCCACCCGTGCGATGGAAGGACAGGAAGACGCCGAAAAGATGGTTGGCAAGCCCGCGCCCACGTTCTCGCTGAATCTCGTGGACGGCGGCAAGATGAACCTTGCGGATCACAAGGGTAAGGACATAGTCGTGCTGGACTTCTGGGCCACGTGGTGTCCGCCTTGCAGGATGGTGATGCCCAAAGTCGTGCAATTGATGGACAAGTACAAGTCGAAGGGTGTCGTCTTCTATGCGGTGGATCTCAGCGAGTCGGCCGATAAGGTCAAGGCGTACCAGCAGGCGACCGGCCTCAAGTTTACTTGTGCTTTGGATTCGGATGCCGGCGTCGCGAGCGACTACGCCGTAGACGGCATCCCGATGGATGTCATCATTGGCAAAGATGGGGTAATCCAGGCGGTGCACATCGGAGCGTCGCCTGATCTCATCGATAAGATGACGAAAGAACTCGACACGCTCGTTGCCGGGAAGAGCCTGGTTGCCCCGGCGAAACCCAAGACCGAATCAAAGCCTGAAGTAAAGAAGTAAGGCCTACCAGAGAATTCTGAATTTCGCAGCCTGAATGGTTGCCATGGCGGTTCAGTTTACGAACTCAACTTGGGAACAGGCGGCCGGGGGTATTGCGGGCTATTCGCGTTCGATGAAGAAGGGTTGGGTCCATGCCTTCTTCTCGCCACATCCGGCGCACTCGAAGCGCACGTAATGGAAGGCGGCGTCTTCGGAGACGGTATACGTAATCGTAGAACCTTCGACAACCGCTTGCCTGCGGGCGTAGTCCGAGAAGACGCTGATCCGGTGGGCCTCCTTTGAGTTGATGGTTATCGTGTCGCCGTCGGCTTCAATGCGGTCGATGGTGACGCCGTTGCTTGCGTAGAACCGGCCATTCCGGAGCGCGTATAGGATATCGGCCACATTGCCGCGTTCGGCCTGGACTACGTTCCAGCCTATTCCGACGTCCTCTTCGCGGTGGCAGTCATCGCTTGCGAATCCCCAGATCCGCCGGCCCTCGGCCAGGAGTCTGTCCCAGCGATCCGTGGCGGTCGCGCGTCCCTCAAGCCACGTCACAACTCCGCTGAAGACTTCGATCCCGGCGTAGCCCTGCCACGCCGCGAGCTTTTCTTGCGGACAGTGGTTGAAATGGGCCTCCC
>CAYQYB010000404.1:0-1890 GCA_964421535.1 uncultured Verrucomicrobiota bacterium
TACTCAGACATAGATAGCTCCTTTTTAGATACGCAGAGCCACACGGATACTTTCGCTCAACGACAGGAGCAATCATGGGCATCGGACCGTTCACCACCTACGCACCCCCTGGCGTCTACACGCGAACCACTGCAGAGCCGGCCGTCGGCCAGCTTCTCGGCGGGATACGCGTCCCGGTCCTGATCGGCACCGGCAAGGAAACGCTGTCTCAGACCGACTTCGAGATCATCCGCGGCTCGAGCAGCGTCGCCGACACTCCGATCTTTGGCGAAGACGCCGCCGGCCGCTGGGTCATGGGCGGAAGCAACACCAACCCGGTAGTGGGCGCGCAAGACGGTTCGTACATGCGGTTCCGCGTGCGCAACTACCCCGTGGTGGACGGCGGCGGCACCGGCCGCGTCACCTACGATCCCTCGAAGGTGTCCGTCACGGTGAATGGCCAGCAGGTCGTCGTGTCGCAGCTCGACGGCGCCAATGGCATCGTGTCGTTGCTGATCGCGCCTGAAGCTGGCGACAACGTGGCCATCAACTACTACTTCCACCGCAAGGACACGCGGATCACCGACGACGTGTCGTCGCAGGTGACCGACGGCCCGGCGGTGCTGATTGCTCCGCAGATCGAGCCCTACACCATCACGACGGGATCGAACGACGTCTTGTATCTGATCCTCGACGACGCCACCCCGGTGAGCGTGCCCATCGCCGGCGGAAGCCGCACGGCAGCCGAAGTCGTCAACGACATCACGGCAGCCGGCGTATCCGGCCTGTCGGCTTCGGTGCATGTGGACGCGCAGGGCCTCAGCCACGTGCAGCTGATTGCGCAGGGGAACCTCCGCATTTCCACCGACAGCCCCAACGCCGCATCCGCCCTGGGGTTCAATCCCAACGACTTCACCGGCCGCAGTGCCACGTTCCGTGTGTTCAATGGTCCGATCGTTGACGGCCTCGATGGCGGCATCACCACCACCGACACTTCCAAGGTCGTCGTGATGGTGAATGGCGTGCAGGTGATCGCCTCGGCGGTCGACGGCGCCAACCGCCTCGTCATGCTGCCCTTCGCCCCCAAGGCCGGGTCTGTCGTCACGATCCAGTACTATTTCAACACCTTCCAGGACACGTTCGACTACCTGCCCAACAGTAACATCGTGACGGTGGGCGATGTCGGCATCGCTCCCGGGCGGCGCGACTACATTAACGGCACGGACTTCATCGTCGCCAACGATGGCGACCAATCCCTGGTGCAGTGGGGCACCGCCATTCAGATCGTCAGCGGCCAGAGGACCGGCACGATTTCGTTCGACTCAACTCAGATCACCGGCATGCTGATCGACAATCGCATGTACGGAGCCGAATGCGAGCGCTACACCGATCCAGTCACGAACGTCGTATCGACCACGAAGTTCACGCTGCCGCTGACGCCCACCACGGGCAACGGCCGCGACACGCCCCTCGGCCAGTCCCTGTACCAGACTGTGACCAACGGCCGCATCGATCTGCCGACCAGCAGGCCGGACCTGGTCACCGTGTACGTAGGCAAGACGTTCCGCGACGCCTTCTCCCGCCCGGCTGTCAGGGTGCTTTCGGTCGAGTCGGCCACCGGCCTCGTGACCCTCAAGAGCCCGGTCCCGGCTGACTACAGGGCCTTCGCGACCTTCTGGTACAACACCATCGTCGACGAGCAGTATGTGCTCAAGTGCGCGGCCTCCGGCCCCAGCGGCGTCGGCAAGTTCACCGTCACCGCGAATTCGAGCGGCCAGGCGATGTACCAGGTCCGATTTGGCAGCAAGGCCAGCCTCCCACAGACGGTCCAGTGGCCGTCCGGCGTCGAGCGCTTAACGGACGCTGTGCACTACGGCGGCAAGCCCGTGGCCGAGACTGTCACCGTGACGT
>CAYQYB010000405.1:0-1866 GCA_964421535.1 uncultured Verrucomicrobiota bacterium
CGTCGGCGCCTAGACTAACAGTCGCCTAGGGCAAGTCAAGGGAGGGGCGGAGAACGGAAGACGCAGAAACGCGCATGCGCGTCTGCGTCTTCCTCGGAATGGCAAATGACTATTCTTCGTTCCAGCGGAAGAAGATCGTCGCGGCCGGCCCGCTGAGATCGGAGTCCTCGAACCGGGCGATATCTGACCCGGTGACGATCCGATAGCTGGCGCCCAGACCGAACTCGATGCCCTTGGTCAAGTTGGCCAGGACGTTGACGCCAGGCTCGAACACAAAGACGCTGTCGTCGTTGCTGTCGCCGTCCAGAATGCCGTCCACCTCGACCTGACCGCCGCCGATCAGGAATCCGGCGGACCCATGGATCACTTCGCCGGCGAGGAAGGTGTAGTCGGCAACGAAGCCCCCATACCAGAACTTAAGGGCGTCCAGGCTGCCGTATTGATCCTCGTCCACGCTGTTCACCAGCGCATAGGCGCCGAGGCCCATGTACAGGCTTCGATCCATGCTGGGGCCCAGTTCGATACCGGCAAGGCCGGCAGTTTCGTCGGCGATCTGGGTGCCCTTGAACGCGGGCTTGATCCAGGCCGACCATGCGCCGGTATCGTTGACCAGGGTCTTGATCTCCTCCGCGCCTGCGGCGACGGCCGCGAGCATAACGACAATCGCGAGTATCTTTCTCATAGTTCCTCCTCCTGCCTCATTTGACGCACGGCTTGTGTTCCTATTCAGAATATATTGTCCCTTGTTTATTTCAACAGCAATGGGTATTTCGTGCCATTCGCAGCCGTTGGAGGACGATCTTCCAAGGGTTGGAAAGAACGTGAAAGAAATTTCCAAGGCTTGGAACAATCTGGTAATACTCTGTCCCTGAATTACCACCTACGAATTGGAAAAAAATGAGTTACGAAAAAATCAAGATTCCTGCGGGCGGCAAGCCCATCACGATGGGGAACGGCGGGGCGCTTCACGTTCCCGATCATCCGGTCATTCCTTTCATAGAGGGGGACGGCACCGGCCCCGACATCACTCGTGCATCGATGACGGTGTGGAACGCCGCGGTTGAGAAGGCCTACGGCGGCACGCGCAAAGTCGAGTGGATGGAGATCTATGCCGGCGAGAAAGCGAACGCGGTCTACGGGAAGCCCGTCTGGCTCCCATCCGAGACGCTCGCGGCGTGCCGCGAGTTCCTCGTCTCGATCAAGGGCCCGCTCACGACGCCGGTCGGCGGCGGTATTCGCAGTCTGAACGTCGCGCTGAGGCAGGAACTGGACTTGTACGTTTGCCTGCGGCCGGTCCGGTGGTTTAAAGGCGTACCCTCACCGGTGAAGCGTCCCGACCTGACGGACATGGTGATTTTCCGCGAGAACTCCGAGGACATCTATGCCGGCATCGAGTGGGCCGCCGGAACACCGGAGGTGAAGAAGGTCGTCCAGTTCCTTCAGAAAGAAATGGGCGTGAAGAAGATCCGTTTCCCGGAGTCGTCGGGCATCGGCATCAAGCCGGTTTCCAAGGACGGCACGACGCGGCTGGTGAAGGCCGCAATCCAGTACGCGATCGACAACGGGCGCAAGTCGGTGACGCTCGTGCACAAGGGAAACATCATGAAGTTCACCGAGGGCGCGTTCCGCGACTGGGGATACGAGGTCGCGCGCGACCAGTTCGGTGCCGAGCTGATCGACAACGGCCCGTGGATGAAGATCAAGGGGCCGAAGGGTGACATCACGGTCAAAGACGTGATTGCAGACGCGTTTCTTCAGCAACTGCTTACGCGTCCCGCCGAGTACTCCGTCATTGCCACGCTGAACCTGAACGGCGACTATATTTCGGACGCGCTGGCGGCCTGCGTGGGCGGCATCGGCATCGCG
>CAYQYB010000406.1:0-1861 GCA_964421535.1 uncultured Verrucomicrobiota bacterium
TGGACATGACGTCCGAGTGGTCGCCGAAAATCGACAGCCCCTGGCAGGCGAGGGAGCGGGCGGAGACGTGGAAGACCGTCGAGGTCAGTTCGCCCGCGATCTTGTACATGTTCGGAATCATCAGCAGGAGGCCCTGCGAGGCCGTGAACGTCGTCGTCAGCGCGCCTGTCTGGAGGGCGCCGTGGACCGCGCCGCTGGCGCCGCCTTCGGACTGCAGTTCGACGACCGTCGGGATCGTGCCCCAGATGTTCTTCTTGCCTTCGGACGACCACTGGTCGGCCCATTCGCCCATGTTCGAGGACGGCGTGATCGGGTAAATCGCGCAGACTTCGTTGGTTTTGTGCGCCACATACGCGGCGGCTTCATTTCCATCAATGATGGTAATCTCTTTGCTCATTCTAGTGACTTCTCCGTTTCTCTTGTCTTCGGGGTAAAAAGTCGAAGATACAGGCTATTTTTGGACAAAGCCCTGCTTGCTTATCACAACCCGGACACGCAACGCAAGAGTGGTGTTGGTCGTGCTGGTTGTGCGTATGTGCATCTTGCTGTTACACAAGATGTTGCGCATGAACGATCCGGCGAATCCGGCCGATCCGTCGGATCGTTTTCCAATCCTTGGAAAAACGGCGGAAAAATTTTCCAATGTTTGGAAAAATCCGGCAATCTTCCCGGGCAAATGCGGCAGAAACTCCAGATCGGCGGCCTCGAACTCGAAAGCCCTGTTTTTCTTGCCCCGATGGCGGGTTACACGGACCTGCCGTTCCGGCAGGTTGTCCGCTCGTTCGGCGGGCTGGGGCTGGCTTTCACCGAAATGCTGAACCCGATCAGCATCCTGCGCGGACGCGAGAAGAAGGTGAAGTACCTGCTGGCCACCGCCCCGGATGACCAGCCGCTGGGCTGGCAGATCTACGGAAAGGACCCCGCCCAGCTGGCCGAGGCTGCCCGCTGGTTGGCCGACCGCGGCGCGCCCCTCGTCGACGTGAACATGGGCTGTCCCCAGAAGAAGATATCCGGAAGGGGGGCGGGCGCGGGACTCCTTCGCAAGCCCGACCTGGCCGTGGAAATCGCCGGGCGCGTGGTCGAGGCGGTCAAGGTGCCGGTCACGGTCAAGATCCGGCTTGGCTGGGATAACGCGCAGACCGCGGTGGATCTCGCGAAAGAATTCGAAAAACTGGGTGTATCCGCAATCACCGTTCACGGCCGGACGCGGGTCCAGAAGTTCGAGGGGAAATCCGATTGGGAGGCGATCGGCAACGTGCGGGCCGCGGTCGACAAGGTTCCGGTGATCGCGAACGGAGATATTGTGTCGGTCGAATCCGCGCGCGAAGTGTTCAGGATCACAGGCTGCGCGGGGATCATGCTGGGCCGCCAGCCGATCAAGGAGCCGTGGATCGTCCGCGACATCGCGCGCGACCTGAACGGCGAGCCACCGCTGCAGCCGCCGAACCGGGAAGAGCATCTTGCGCTGATGATGAAACACTTCGAGTTGTGCGCCGGGATGTACGGCGAAAAGATGACCGTGCTCCAGTTCCGGAAGTGGGTTCCGCAGTATCTCAAGGGGAAGAGCATTCCGCGCCCGACGCTCGCCGCGCTTCAGCAGGTGAAAGATGCGACGGAGTTGAAGGGCCGGCTCTCGGAAGTCATGCTGGGTTCTGCCTGACCGGGCGCATCGCGACGATCAGAACAATGAACGCCAGCGGCATGATCACATCCAGCCAGAACCAGGAGCCGGCATTGCCGGGCGCGAAGTTCCCGGCGACGATCATCTGCCGGACATGCCCGATGGCGGCTCCCCAGAACCAGCACACGAGCGAAATCACCGTCGCCACCCGGAACCCGTAGCCCGCCCGCCCCAGTCCGC
>CAYQYB010000407.1:0-1852 GCA_964421535.1 uncultured Verrucomicrobiota bacterium
CGGACCTTCAGGCGCGCTACAACCTGAATGCGAAGTTCTTCCTGATGGCCCGGGTGAACTACCTGACCTTCGATGTGGACGGCACCGAGGAAAACGAAGTCTACGCGGGGCCGGATCAGGGCGATGAATGGACGATCGACCACACGATCGTAAGCGACCAGACATCCGTTCTGCTTGGCGCCGGCGCAAACTTCTAAACCGGTTTCTCCGCGAGCCGCAGGTAAATCTCGCGGCTGATGAACGCATCGGTGGCCGCATAGGTAATCTGCTCGCGGCTCAGGTCCGGGCGGCTCCAGTTTGAACGTTGCGCGCCTTTCGATACCCGAAGCTTCAACAGGATCGCCGCCAACCCTCTCAATCCGTTGTTCTTGATCCCTGCGGCGTCCGATAGCTTAGACAACTCAACGAAGCCCTTTGGATCGAACTCCTGCCGCTCCCTCAACTTCCGGATATCGTGGTCCAGGCTGACGCCCGCCTTGATGATGCCCGCATCGGAGAACAGATCCGCGAACCACCGCAGATCCTTGAGTTGCAGGAGTTGGAAGACGTAGACCGCGTTGCCGCCGGCCAGTTGCAGGAGCGCCGGCGGATAGCTCTCTCCTTTGCGGAACGTCGGCCGGGTCTCGATGTCGAAACCCAGGACCCGCTCCCGCCGCAGTTCGGCGACGGCGGCAGCCGCCTCCTCGTCCGTCCGCACCAGGTGCACCGGCCCCTCGTACCTGAACAGAGGCAGTTGGTTGATCTCCTCTTTCGAGATCAGGATGCCCGGCCGTTTCTGCGATCGGTTCGGCGGCGGACTCGCCGGGGCCCAACTGTTGCCGACCTGCTGGAACATGGCCTTCGCCTTTTTCAGGATTCTTCGCGCCCACGCGAACTCGAGGGCCAGAATGCCGAGACCCGCAGGAATGACGACGAAGGCGGGTCCCGGGGTCACCAGCATGACCACGCCGACGAGCACGACGGTTCCGCCAATAAGAAGGATGAAAATCCTCCGGATCTGTTTGAGCGGCTTGTGCAGCAGTCGAATGGTGATCTTCAGCATGATTCAAGGGCGGGCTTGCTCAGCCCTTTCGTTGGTTGTCTTCAGACGCGACGCCATTTCCACGAGGATCTTCTGCACGATGCCGGGGTTCTCGCGCAGGATCATGTCGAAGTTGTCCCTGGAGATCATGACCAACCTCGTGCCCGGTTCCGCGACAATCGCCGTTGCTGTTCGAGGTGCATCCAGGAGCATGGACATTTCGCCGAAGTATCCGCCCTCCTTCAGCGTGACCAGCAGCGCGCCCTTGCGGGTCAGCGAAACTCCGCCGGAGAGCACGTAGTACATCTCCTGCCCCTTCTCCCCTTCGCGGAACAGCGTCTCGCTCTCTTCGCACGCCCGGATGAACCGGTCCAGCAGTGGTTTCGACACCACGCCGCCGCTCTCCGAGAAAAGGCCTTTCAGCAGCAGGGCCTCCCGCCGCCGCACATTGGCGATGACTTCAGCGCCGAAGAGAATGACGGCGAACGTGTAGTAGGCCCAGATGATCACGAGGAACACGGCCTTCAAAGAACCGAAGGCGTAGCCGTAGTCGGGATTGAACTCAAGAAACAGTCCGAACACCGGGCGGATCACAGCCATCAGCAGCGCCGACGTCACTGCGCCCGCGAGCACCTGGGCCATTCTCAGGCGGACCGGCGAAAAGACAAGAAAAAGGAAAGACAGCACCGCCAGGACAAAGACCGGCATCGGCTCGCTGCGCCGAATCAGGCGCTGGCCGGCCAGGTACTGATGAAGTTTCGTCGATTCGGCGGCGAGGCGCGAGGCGATGCCGGCAATGCTGCTGTCGAACAGCGGAACCATGCGTGAAAA
>CAYQYB010000408.1:0-1837 GCA_964421535.1 uncultured Verrucomicrobiota bacterium
CATCGGCCGCCACGCGGAGTCGTCGAACCCAACGAACGTCCAATCGCCCTGCGGGTTGAACGCGAACTTCCAGCCCGGATCGGAAGCCACGTCGCCGCCGTGCGTCCGCAGCGACGCCTGCACCCAGCTCGGATACGCCTGCCATGCCGCCTGCAAAGCCAGCGCGTGCGCGCCGGGGCCGACGGTCACGCCGACGACGTTCATCCGGTCCGGCTTCCCGGCGCTGCAGAGCTCCTTGCCGTCGAGCAGGGCTTGCGCGCGCATGTTGCTGTACAGGCTGAAGAGCGCGTTCGACGGGCTCTCGTGGAACCACATCAGCAGCTTCGCCTGTTCGAGCGCGGTCGCGTTGGTTTCCGTCGCTATGAACTGCTCGTACTGCGGGCGCGTCGCGTCGAAACCCTTGAGCCGCTCGTCGTACGCGATCTGCCGCAGCCGCAGGACCGCCGGCATGGGGAAATTCGGATGCGTCTGCAGAAACGCGTCGATGTACTCGCGCGCGCCGCGGTAGTCGCCAAACCGCTCGTAGTTCGCGAGGTCTGTCATGATCGCCGGTTCGGCCGTCGGATCCCGCGGCGCTTCCCGCTCCGCCGCCTCGCCGAGCGTGTACATCGCCGCGCCGGGCTTGTCCTGGTAGTAGTACGCCACGCTCTCCATGTACCCGTGGCTCGCGTGGTCCGGCCCTCGCTCGAACATCATGCTGAAGGACGAGTTGTACAGCACCGGATCGACCAGGTGCAGGCGGTACTGGCTGATCCGGAAGAACGACTTCGCCGGCAGGCCGTACAGCGGCCGGACAAACACGTTCTGGTAATACCACGCGCCGTTGAAGTAATCCTCAAGCCCGGTGCCGTGCCAGAACGGCGTCGTTTCGCCGTCGCGGTACATCGACTCATCCGCCTCGAGAATCCACCAGCTCCGGTCCATGCTCACCACGCTCAGCAGGCAGCCGGCGTAACGCCCCTTCCCCGTCGTCCGCAGAATCGCGTGCGGCTTGCCGACATCCTGCGGCGTCGAACGCGACCAGCTTGAATGGAAATATCCCCAATTCGCGTCCCACGCGGCCAGCGGCTGGCACGAGACATTCACCGCAAGATCGACCGGCTGCTGTCCCTGGTTCTCGAAACTGATCTGCGCCGACTTCTGGAACGGCATCGGGAACCGGCACACGAACGTGTCGTTCGTCATGCCGAAATACATCGACTGGTAACGCGTCCGCCGCCACGCGCTTCCGAAGAAATCTCCGAGCGGCACCGCCACGCTGGGCGACGACGCGCCGTCCCACGAGATGCGCAGGATCACGTCGCGCAATATCTTCTCGCGATCAACCGCCGTCGGCAGCTTCGAGAAATCGGGCGTGACCGTCAGCTCGCGGACGATCGCCGGGCCCGGCAGCTCCTTCAGCGACTGCATCGTTCCCGGCGCGAGCGACAACGATTGCGCGGACGCGCTGCAGCCGTCGGGAACTTCAGCAAGCCCACCCCTCTTCCAATTCTCAACGACCGCCGCAAGTTTGTCGGCTTCCGCCGGAGTCACTTCGCCGGTGAACGTCTTCACGCGCCGGCCCTTCGGCAGCTTGCAGTAGTTGACCTGGTAGTAGAGCCGCGCGCCGCTCCGGGTGTCTTCCTTCACCATGATCACGAGCCGCTTCGCGTACGGCATCGGGATGAAGCTGAACCAGCCGTAGTTCTCGTACGCCGCCAGCGGCGGTCGGAACGGATCGCGCCCGCCGGTCAGTTCGTCGAGATAAAGGTCCAGCCGCGGCTCGCGCTCGCCGTCGAAGTAGAAGCGCACGCGGTGCCTGCCGTCGTACTCGCCCGTCGTCCAGAAACGGGACACG
>CAYQYB010000409.1:0-1819 GCA_964421535.1 uncultured Verrucomicrobiota bacterium
GATCCGCGGTTCATCGCGCGGCGCCTCGTGATCCTGGCGTCGGAGGACATCGGGAACGCCGACCCGCGCGGGCTGACGCTCGCGACGTCCGCGATGGAGGCCGTGGAATTCGTCGGCATGCCCGAGGCGCGCATCATCCTGGCGCAGGCGACGACCTACCTCGCGACCGCGCCGAAGAGCAACGCCTCCTACAGGGGGATCGAGGCGGCGACGGACGACATCAAGAACGGCCGCACGCTCCCCGTCCCGCGCCCGCTGCGGAGCACCGGGTCGAAGCGCGCCGCGAAGGAATTCGGCCACAAGGGCTACCAGTACGCGCACGATTTCGAGGGGCACTTCGTGGACCAGGAATACGTGCCGACGTCGAAGAAGTATTACGAGCCGACCGACCAGGGCTACGAGGAGACGATCCGGAAGCGGATCGATCATTGGGACGGGCTTCGGAAGAAGGCGAAAGCGACGAAGAAGGACTCGGAAAAGGAATAGCGATGCCGGCAGAAAAAAAACGAAGGATCCGCGAGCGAATACGTTCTCTCCGGCGCGGATTCGACGCCGCGTGGATCGAGCAGGCGAGCCCGCTGGTCATGGAGAAGGTCATGGCGTTGCCGCAGTTCAACGCCGCGCGCGTGGTGAGCTGCTACATGGCGCTGCCGCACGAGGTTCAGACCGAGGGATTGATCGACATGTGCTGGCAGTTGGGCAAGCGCGTGTGCGTTCCGGCGCTGGAAAAGGGCAGCCGCGACTACGAGCTGGCATGGCTCGAGCCGGGCGAGGAAACGGTGCCGGGGCCTGTCCAAATTCTCCAGCCGCGGAAGATCCGCCGCGTCCAGCCCAAGGACGTGAGCCTGATGATCGTCCCGGCGATGGCCTTCGACCGGCGCGGGAACCGGCTGGGCCACGGCCACGGCCACTACGACCGCCTGATGGCCAAGTGCCCCGGCTACAAGGTCGGTCTGATTTTCGAAGTTCAGCTCGTTGACGAAGTGCCGATGGAGGCGTTGGACGTCGCCGTCGACGTCGTCGTCACCGAGCAGAACCTGTACCCCCCCCGCGAGTGTTCGCGGGGGATGTGACTGAAAAACAGAAAAAAGCCGGCCGCGCTTTCAAGGAGGCGACGGCCGGAGAGAGGTGAATCATGCAAGTCCCTTGGTGGCTGCCGACCCTGTTCACGTTGCTCGGCATTGCAGCCGGCTACTACGTTCACGCGATCCTGACCAAGCTGAAGACGGCCTCCGCGGTGAAGGATGCGCAGCTGACCCTGGCGGGCGCGAAGCGCGAGGCGGAAGTGATTCGCAAGGACGCCGAACTGAAGGCGCGCGACGAAGTCCTGCGCGCGCGCGAGGCGTTCGAAAACGAGATCAAGTCGCGGCGGCAGGAGATCGTCGTGCTGGAGGAGCGCGTTTCCGCGCGCGAGACCAACCTCGACCGCAAGGTCGGAATGCTCGACAAGAAGGAAATGGCGCTGGACGAGAAGATCGCCGACCTCGAGAAGCAGCAGGATGCGCTGAAGTCCCGCGACCAGGAGCTGCAGGGGCTGTTCAACCAGGCGCGGGAGAAGCTGCAGCAGACGGCTTCGATGTCGCAGGAAGAGGCGCGCAAGGTTCTGATGCACCAGGTGGAAGAGGAGCTGAAGCACGAGACCGGGGCTCTGATCCGCCGGTTCCAGGACGAGGCGAAGGAGAACTCGGAGAAGGACGCGCGCCGGATCATCACGATCGCCATCGAGCGCTATGCCGCCGACACCGTCGGAGAAGTGACGACCAGCACGGTCAACCTGCCCAACGACGAGATGAAGGGCCGCATCATCGGCCGCGAGGGC
>CAYQYB010000410.1:0-1793 GCA_964421535.1 uncultured Verrucomicrobiota bacterium
CGGTCCATTCTGCGCCACTTTTGCCGGCAGTCTTTTTCCGACCGATGCCGCCACGAACGAGCTTGCGGTCGAGGAGCTTCGCAAGCACGCGCCCAAGCAGGCCGCGGTGCTGGATGTTCTCCTGGGCGGCAAGGAGATGTTCCTGCATCACCTTGCGAAGAACGCCGGCACAACGACCGGCACGATCCGCGCCCTGGAGGAGAAAGGTTTTGTGCAGATCGGCCGCAGCGCGGTCCGGCGCGACCCGATGGCCAACCAGACAATCCTCCAGACGCAGCCGCTGGAACTGATGCCCCAGCAGGCCGACGCACTGAAGGTGGTCAAGGAATCCATCGACACGCTCAAGCCGCCGGTCGTCCTGCTCTACGGGGTCACCGGCAGCGGCAAAACCGAGGTGTATCTTCAGGCCATCCAGTACGCGATGGACAGGGGCAAGGGCGCGATCGTGCTCGTGCCGGAAATTTCGCTCACGCCGCAGACGCTCGAACGCTTCCGCGGCCGCTTTGGCGACTGCATCGCCGTCCTGCACAGCAGCCTGGGGGAGGGGGAGCGGCACGACGAGTGGCATCGCGTGCACGAGGGCAAGGCGCAGATCGTGATCGGCGCGCGCTCGGCCCTGTTCGCGCCGGTGAAGAACCTCGGGCTGATCGTCGTGGATGAGGAGCACGAGCCGTCCTACAAGCAGGAAGAGGCGCCCCGGTACAACGCGCGCGACGTGGCGGTGATGCGCGGCTACATGGAGAAGTGCGCCGTCGTTCTCGGCACGGCGACGCCGGCGCTGGAGTCGTACTGCAACGCGCTGTCCGGGAAGTACGGGCTCGCGCGCCTGCCGCACCGCGTGGACCACCGCAAGATGCCGGTGATGCAGATCGTGGACATGCGGATCGAGGCCGAGCGCGAAGGGCATCCGAACGTTTTCTCCCGCGAACTCATCCACGCCGTGCAACAGCGGATCGACCGCGCCGAGCAGACAATGCTCTTCCTCAACCGACGCGGCTACGCGACGTCCCTCGTTTGCCCGAAGTGCGGGTTTGTCGCGCAGTGTGACATGTGCAGCGTTGCGATGACGTACCACCGGCAGACGGACGAACTCATCTGCCACATCTGCGGCGTGCGGCGCAAAGTGCCGAAGCAGTGCCCGAACAAGGAATGCCGCGATCCGGCGTTCCGCTTCGCCGGCTTCGGCACGCAGCGGGTCGAAGCCGTGCTCGCGAAGGTGTTTCCCAAGGCGCACATCCAGCGGATGGATTCCGACACGACCACGCAAAAGGATTCGCACCGGCGAATCCTGGGAGATTTCCGGACCGGCAAGATCGATATCCTGGTCGGCACGCAGATGATCGCGAAGGGGCTTCACTTCCCGAACGTCACGCTGGTCGGCGTGCTGATGGCCGACATGAGTTTGCACATGCCGGACTTCCGCGCCGCGGAACGGACGTTCCAGCTGCTGACGCAGGTGGCGGGCCGGGCGGGGCGCGGCGACGTGAAGGGCGAGGTGATCGTCCAGACGTACACGCCGTTTCACCCGGCCATCCAGGCCGCGCGGCGGCTCGACTACGAGGGCTTCGTGGACCAGGAAATCGAGTTCCGGCGCGAGCTCTCGTATCCGCCGTACGCGCATCTCGTGTGCGTGACGATGAAGGGTCTGGTCGAGCAGAAGGTCTCGTTCTCGGGTGAGTCCTTTGTCAAAGCGCTGCAGCCGGAGCTGTCGAAGGACGTCGTTCTCGCCGGCCCGGCGCCCGCGCCGCTGGCCCGGGCGAAAGGTCACTACCGCTACCAGGTCATTCTCCGCG
>CAYQYB010000411.1:0-1787 GCA_964421535.1 uncultured Verrucomicrobiota bacterium
AGCCTGGTCACGTTCACGTGGGACAAGGCGTTGGCGCTCGAAGGGAATTCCGCGCCGTACCTTCAGTACGCCTGCGCGAGAATTGCGAGCGTGCAGGACAAGTACGCGGAGCGTTTCCCGGGCAAGGACCCCAAGGCGCACCCGATTTCCATCGCCGATCCGATCGAGCGGAAACTGGCCGCGCGGCTCGTGCGGTTCCCCGATGTCGTCATTCGCGCGGCGGAGGCGTACCGGCCGAACGTTCTGGCGGATTATCTTTATGACCTCGCGCAGGTGTACAGCACGTTCTACCAGAACATCCCGTTCCTGAAAGCAGAGGAAGGAATTCGCGAGAGCCGCGTTCGCATCTGCGACGTCACCGCGAAGACTCTGCGCTGCGGGCTGAACCTGCTGGGGATTGAAACGCCGTCGAGGATTTAAGTCCAAGGTCCGATGTCCAAAGTCCAAAGTCGAGCAAGACAGGACCGGATGTCTCTCCTTGCTGCGACTTTGGACCTTAAACTTTGGACTAAGAGGGCACCTTTCGGCTGTCCACGCCCCGTTCGAGTTCTCCGTGCTTTCGCAGCTCGCGCTTCATGATCTTTCCCGCCGCGTTTTTCGGCAGTTCGGGCATGAAGAAGACCTTCCTGGGCACCTCGTGGCGGCCGAGGTTTTCCCGGCAGTATGCGCGGACCTCGGCGGCCGTCAGGCGGGTCCCGTCCCGGAGGGCGATGCATGCCACGGGGATTTCTCCGTGCAGCTCGTCGGGCTCGCCGATGACCGCGGCCTCGCGGATCGCGGGGTGCTTGTAGAGCACCTCCTCGACGATGCGCGGGTACACGTTCATGCCGTTGACGATGATCATGTCCTTCTTGCGGTCGACGATGCAGAAGTAGCCGTCGTCGTCCTCCGTGCCGAGATCTCCGGTGCGGAACCACTCGCCGAAGAACGCTTCGGCCGTTTCATTAGGGAGTCTCCAGTAGCCCTTCATCACGTTCGGGCCGCGCACGCAGATTTCGCCGATCTGGCCGTGGGGCAGCTCCTGGCCCTGCTCGTCCACGATCTTCATCTCGACGTTCGGCACGCATTTTCCGATCGATGCCGGCTTTCGGACGCCGCCGATCGGGTTGACGCTGGTGACCGGCGAGCACTCCGTGGGGCCGTCCCCTTCGTAGATCAGCTTGCCGAACCGCGCTTCGAACCTCTTCATCACCTCGACGGGCATCGCGGCGCCGCCGGAGATCGCGTATTTGAGCGAACGGAATTTCGGAACGTACTCATCGGGCAAATGCAGGAGCACGGAGTACATGCTCGGGACGCCCATGAAGATCGTGACCTTTTCCTGCTCGATGATCTTCGAAGCCGTCTCCGGCTCGAAGCGGGGCAGGGGGATGATCGTGCATCCGTTGAGAAGGGGCATCAGCATGCAGGCCGTGGCGGCGAACGCGTGGAACATGGGAAGGACGACCAGAACGATGTCCTCGCCCGGCACGAGCTTGAGGGCCCTCGTGGCGCTGGAGACGTTGCTGGCGAGGTTCCCGTGCGTGAGCATCGCGCCCTTGGGACGGCCGGTCGTGCCCGAGGTGTAGATGATGGCGGCGAGGTCGTCGGGATGATGGATGCCGGATGCCGGAAACGGGTTGGCGATGAAATCGGACCAGAGGAAATCATCGGGATGGGCCTTTGCGGTTCCGATACAAACGGCGAATTCCAGGCTTTGGACATTGGACTTGAAGCTTTGGACTGCGGTCGTAAACGCCTCGTAATACACGAGCGCCTTCGCCCCCGCGTCGCGCAGCGGCAGGCCC
>CAYQYB010000412.1:0-1779 GCA_964421535.1 uncultured Verrucomicrobiota bacterium
ATGTGCAGGACTTCGAGTTCACGATCCAGGACGGCAAGGTGTTCATGCTCCAGACGCGCAACGGCAAGCGCACCGCGTTCGCCGCGCTGAAGTTCTCCATGGACATGACCAAGGAGAAGCTCATTGACTGGAAGACCGCCATTAAGCGCAATCCGGCCGATCAGCTCGACCAATTGCTCGCGCCGATCTTCGACCAGAAGGCCGAGAAGGCCGCGAAGGTCATTGCCACCGGTCTCCCGGCCGGCCCCGGCGCTGCCAGCGGCAAGCTCTACCTCAACGCCGACCGCGCCGATCAGGCTGCGGCCAAGGGCGAAAAGGTGTTGCTCGTCCGCAACGAAACCTCGCCTGAAGACCTCCGGGGCATGATCGCCTCCGAAGGCATCCTCACGGCGAAAGGTGGCGTGAGCTCACACGCCGCGCTCGTTGCCCGCCAGATGGGCAAGGTCTGCGTGTGCGGCGCCTCCGCGCTGCAGATTGATTACAACGCCAAGACCGTCACCGCCGGTGGTCAGACGTTCAAGGAAGGGGATTTCCTCTCGATCAACGGCACCGTCGGCAACGTCTATGCCGGCCAGATCCCGACCGCCGCGTCCGAGATCGTGCAGGTCCTCGTCGAGAAGTCGCTCGATGGCTCGAAGAGCGAGACCTACAAGATGTTCAAGACGCTCATGGAGTGGTGCTCGAAGGTCACCAAGCTCCAGGTCCGCACCAACGCTGACACGCCTGAGCAGACCGAGAATGCCATCGCCTTCGGCGCCACGGGCATCGGTCTCACGCGCACCGAGCACATGTTCTTCGAGGGTAACCGCATTGACGCGATGCGCGAGATGATCCTCGCGGACAACCTCGAAGCCCGCAAGACCGCCCTCGCGAAGTTGCTGCCGTACCAGAAGAGCGACTTCGTCGGCATCTTCAAGGCGTTGAAAGGATTCCCGGCGACCATTCGTTTCCTCGATCCGCCGCTGCACGAGTTCCTCCCGCACGAAGACGCGGCGCAGGAAGATCTCGCCAAGAAGATGGGCGTGCCCGTCGCGAAGATCAAACAGCGCGTGAAGGAACTCCACGAGTTCAACCCAATGCTCGGTTTCCGCGGCTGCCGTCTCGGCATCGTGTATCCGGAAATCTCCGAGATGCAGGCCCGCGCGGTCTTTGAAGCCGCCGCTGAAGTGCAGAAGGCCGGCATCAAGGTGAAGCCCGAAGTCATGATCCCGCTCGTCGGGTTCAAGAAGGAACTCGATCTCCAGGTCGAAGTCGTCCATCGCGTGGCCAAGGAAGTTATGGCCGAGAAGAAGGTGAAGATCGCCTACCTCGTCGGCACGATGATCGAAGTGCCGCGCGGCGCGCTCACCGCGGACGAAATCGCGAACACGGCCGAGTTCTTCAGCTTCGGCACGAACGACCTCACGCAGACCTGCCTGGGCATGAGCCGCGACGACTCGGGCTCTTTCATCCCGGCCTACACCGAAGCCGAGATCATCAAGAAGAATCCGTTTGCCTCGATTGACCAGACGGGCACGGGCCAGTTGATGAAGATCGCGGCGGAGAAGGGCAACAAGACCCGGCCTGGCATCAAGCTGGGCATCTGCGGCGAACACGGTGGCGATCCGGACTCCGTGAAGTTCTGCCACAAGGTCGGTCTGACCTACGTAAGCTGCTCGCCGTTCCGCGTGCCAGTGGCGCGTCTCGCAGCCGCCCAGGCCGCGCTGGAAGACGAAGCCGCCAAGGCTCCAGCCAAGAAGGCGAAGAAGTAAGTAGGTAGGGCGCGATCTCCGCATCGCG
>CAYQYB010000413.1:0-1772 GCA_964421535.1 uncultured Verrucomicrobiota bacterium
GATGGTCTTCGTGCCTTCGCCGTACGACACGCGCGCCGCCTGCGCGATCCGCTTGTCGTTGCCCATGTAGTCGACCAGCCGGACGAACCCGCGGTCGAGGACCTTGATCTCCTTGTCGAGGAGGGCTTCAGCTTCGGGAGTTGTTGCGTGTCCCATTTAAATCTCCTTGCTTCTCGCCGCGATCATACATTCAGTGCATGGCCTGCCGCAACACGTATGGAAGAATTCCGCCGTGCGCGAAGTACTCCACCTCGATGGCCGAGTCCACGCGGCACTTCACCGTGAACTTGATGGATTTGCCGTCCGCGGCCGCCGCGGTCACCTCCAGCATCTTGCCGGGCGTCAGGCCCGCGACGCCCGAGATGGAGACGGATTCCAGCCCCGTCAGCCCGAGCTTCTCCGCGTTCTCGCCGTTCGTGAACTCGAGCGGCAGGATCCCCATCTCGACCAGGTTGCTGCGGTGGATGCGCTCGAAGCTCTCCGCGATGACCGCCTTGACGCCGAGAAGGTAGGCTCCTTTCGCCGCCCAGTCGCGCGACGACCCGGCGCCGTACATCTTGCCGGCCACGACCACGAGGGGCGTCTTCGCCGCGGCGTAGTTCATCGCGGCGTCGTAGATGCTTGTGATCTGTTTGCCCGGAAGCTGAAGGGTCCAGCCGCCTTCCTTGTCCACCATCTTGTTCCGGATGCGGATGTTCGCGAACGTGCCGCGCATCATGACTTCATGGTTGCCGCGGCGCGCGCCGTACGAGTTGAAATCCCGGGGGTGGACTCCATGCTCGACCAGATACTTGCCGGCCGGGCTGTCTTTCGGGATGGAGCCGGCGGGCGAGATGTGGTCGGTCGTGATGAAGTCCCCGAACACCGCCAGGACGCGCGCGGACGAGATATCCGCAGCGGCCGCGGGCTTCGCCGCGACGTGCGAGACAAAGGGCGGCTCGCGGATGTACGTGGAGCCGGCTTCCCAGTCGTAAACGGGCTTGCCGCCGCCGCGGATCGCGTTCCATGCGGGATTCGAGTCGGAGACGTTCTTGTACAGCGACTGGTACACGTCGGGCGCGGCGGCGCTTTTCGCGAGCGCCGCGATCTCGTCCTCGGAGGGCCAGAGGTCTTTCACGAAGACGGGCTTGCCGTCCCGGTCCTTCCCGAGAGGCTCGTTTTCCAGGTCGATATCCACGGTCCCGGCGAGCGCGTACGCCACCACCAGCGGCGGCGAGCAGAGGAAGTTGGCCTTGGTCTGAGGATGAACCCGCCCCTCGAAGTTCCGGTTCCCGCTCAGCACCGCCGCCGCGACAAGTTTCCCGTCCTTGATCGCGGCTTCAACCGAAGGATCGATCGGCCCGCTGTTGCCGATACAGGTCGCGCAACCGTACGCTGCCACGCCGAACCCGAGCCTGGAGAGCGGCTCCAGGACGCCGGAACGCTTGAGATACGCCGTGACCACGCGCGAGCCCGGCGCGAGGCTCGTCTTGACGGTCGGCGCCACGGTCAATCCCTTGGCCACGGCCTTCTGCGCGATCAGTCCCGCCGCGAGCAGGACGTGCGGATTCGATGTGTTGGTGCAGCTTGTGATCGAGGCAATGACGACCGAGCCATGCGACACGCTGCCCTTGCCGGTGACGGGAACGGCCTTTGAAATATCATTTTCGGCGAGCCCGTAGCCGCGGTCCTTGACGGGCGCGGCGAGCGCGGCCCGGAAATTCTTCTTCAGATCCTTCACGTGCATGCGGTCATGCGGCCGCTTCGGCCCGGAGATGCTCGGCTCCACGCCT
>CAYQYB010000414.1:0-1767 GCA_964421535.1 uncultured Verrucomicrobiota bacterium
GGTACGCAAGGTAGTACTGCCGGATCTCAAAACGCAGATTGCGGACGCGCCGCATCGCGCGGTCGAGCCGCTTGTCCGTGCGCACGATGCCGACGTAGTCCCACATGCACGTGCGGACCTCGTTCCAGTTGTGCTCGACGACGATCGCCTCGTGGCTGGGGACGGCGTCGCCGTACCGCCACGCCGGGATCTCGACCTGCGCGCAGGATTCCATGCGCGCGGATTCGACGGAGTCGGCCATCCGGTTCGCGCACACGAGCGCTTCCAGCAGCGAGTTGCTCGCCAGACGGTTCGCTCCGTGGAGGCCTGTGCAGGCCACTTCGCCCACGGCGTACAGGCCCGGCAGCGCGGTCCGCCCGTCCACCCCCGCCTCGACGCCGCCGCAGAAGAAGTGCGCGGCCGGCACAACGGGCACCGGGTGCTTCGCCATGTCGATGCCGTACTTCAGGCACGTGGCGTAGATGTTCGGGAACCGCTCCTTCAGGAACTGCTCCGACTTCTTCGTGATGTCCAGGTAAACGCACGTGTCGCCCCGCGTCTTCATCTCGTTGTCCACCGCGCGCGCGACGACGTCGCGCGGAGCGAGCGAGCCGCGCGGATCGTACCGCTCCATGAACGATTCGCCCGCGGCGTTCACGAGCACTCCGCCCTCGCCGCGCACCGCCTCGCTGATCAGGAAGGACTTGGCTTCGGGATGGTAAAGGCACGTGGGATGAAACTGGACCATCTCCATGTTGCGGATCGGCAAGCCGACGCGCCAGGCCATGGCAACGCCGTCGCCGGTGGCGACATCCGGATTGCTTGTATAAAGGTAGACCTTGCCGGCGCCGCCGGTCGCGAGCACCGTGTGCGGGGCGCGGATCGCCAGGATCTCGCCGCTGTTTCGATTCAGGAAATACGCGCCGACACAGCGGCTCGGGCCGGGGCGCTTCAGCCAACCGGTGGTGATGAGATCGATGGCCATCAGGTCCTGCTTCAGCTCGATGGATGGATTCGCGCGAACGCGCTCCAGCAGGGCTTTGACCACCTCGCGGCCCGTGAAATCGCTGGCGTGCAGGACGCGCCTTCGCGAATGCCCGCCCTCCTGCCCCAGGTCGTATTCCTCGTCGCGCCCGGTGCGCCGCTCGAACGCCACGCCGAGCTCTTCCAGCGCCTTCACTCGCTGCGGCCCATCGGCCAGGATCGCGCGGACGGCGTCCTCCCGGCACAAGCCGCCGCCCACATCGAGAGTGTCGCGGACGTGCTCGTCCACGGTGTCGTCCGGATCGGTGACCGCCGCGATGCCGCCCTGCGCCCAGCTGGTGTTGCTTTCGTCCGGCGACTTCTTGCTGGCCAGGATGACGCGGCCGAAACGGCTCGCGCGCAGGGCGGACATGAGCCCAGCCAGCCCCGTGCCGATCACAAGAAAGTCGCAGTCAATTATGGTCATTTGGTCCTTAACACCCGGCGCCCGCGCAAGTAGAATGATGTGGAAACAACTAACGCATTAGGGGCGAATTGTCCAAGTGAATGTACTTCTGATCCAGCCGCCCGAGCCGACGCCGGCGGTGGTTCCGAGCGAACCCCCGAATGGGGACACGCAGCTCTTCTCGCCTCCCTGGAACCTTCTCTGCCTGCGCTCCTACCTGATCGAGCATACCCGGCATCTGTGCGAGGTGGTGGACTGCCGGTTCTTCCGCGATTTCGAGGACGAGCTGGTCCAGGCGGTTGAGCGGTCCCCGGAAACCGGCGTGGCCGTGGTGAACACGTCCAGCCTCAGCCTCGGGC
>CAYQYB010000415.1:0-1766 GCA_964421535.1 uncultured Verrucomicrobiota bacterium
CCGGGAGATCTTCGAGAGCAGCTACCACGAGACCGACGTGCTGTGGTTCGGGCCCGAAAGCAAGGCGCGCCGGATCATCATCGGAGAAGACGACGAAGAAGGCATTCGCAAGGTGAACCGCTTCGTCAGCCTCTCGCCGTACAGCGGCCAGCGCAAGGTGGCCGTGGTTCTTGAAGCCGACCGCATGAACGACGCGGCCGCGAACGCGTTCCTCAAGACCCTCGAAGAGCCGCCCGCGTCCAGCCTCCTTCTGCTGATCACGAACGCCGTCCAGCACCTGCTGCCGACCATCGTCTCGCGCTGCCAGAGGATTGTGCTCTCCGCCGCACAGGACGAAGACGGCCCGTGGGGGCCCGCGCTGCTCGACGTCCTGCGCCGCGGGCCGCCGATGGATTCGATCGAGGCGCTGATCCAGTCGGGCCGGCTGAAGACGATCCTGAACGACGTGAAGAAGACCGTGGGCGGGGAGGAGGACGCCGCCGAGGGAGAGAGCGACGAAGCCCGCGACGCGCGAATCGCCGCGCGGGTGATCGAGGCGCGGACCGCGATCATGCGCCAGCTTCTCCTCTGGAAGCGCGACGTCATGATGGCGGTGCTCGGAGCCGGCGACGAGGTCCTGCATTTCGGCGACGAGAAGGACACCATCCGCGCGCAGGCCTCGAAACTGAACTACGCCCAGGCCATGCGGCAAGTGGACGCGGTGGAGGGAATCATCCGGCGGCTGGAGCGCAACCTTCCGGACGAAGCCGTGTTCGAGGTGGGGTTGAGAGGGGTGACGGGGGCAAGGCCAATGACGAATTACTAAGCTCCAATGACTAATGAAGGTCTAATGTCGAATGAGGGAACTGGTCAGCAGGTCATTCGTCATTCATTAGCCATTCGTGCTTCGTCATTAGTCATTCATGCGGGTCTTGGCATGGATATAGACAGCGGCCCAACGGCCTGATAAGCTATACATTGTGCATGCGGACAGGTTGCAGCGCCTTGCACGCAGAGGAGATATCATGGACATTAAGCAGATAAAGAGAATTATTGATTTGATGAAGGCCAACGAACTCTGCGAGTTCGAGATGGAGGAAGAGGGCTTCCGCATTGCCATCAAGCGCCGCAACGGCAGCGAGCCCCAGGTCGTCCTGTCCCACGCCCCGGCCCACTCGATCGTCTCTGCGCCAGCCCCCGCTGCCGTCGCCGCGGGCGCGTCGCCCGCCGCCGCGGCTGAAAAAGCCGACGACAAGAAGTACCTTGAAATCAAGTCCCCGATCGTCGGGACGTTCTACCGCGCGTCCTCGCCGGATGCCGAGCCGTACGTGGTCGTCGGCTCCGAAGTCGGCCCCGAGTCCGTTGTGTGCATCGTCGAGGCGATGAAGGTCATGAACGAGATCAAGGCCGAGGTCAAAGGCATCGTGCGCAAGATCCTCGTGGACAACGCCACGCCCATCCAGTTCGGGCAGGTCCTGTTCCTGGTTGAACCCACCTAAGGTCCGTTATGTTTGATCGAATCCTGATAGCCAATCGAGGGGAAATCGCGCTGCGCATCATCCGCGCGTGCAAGGAAATGGGCATCAAGACCGTCGCGGTCTATTCGACCGCCGACGAACAATCTCTGCACGTGCAGTCCGCGGACGATGCCATCTGCATCGGGCCGCCGCCGTCGCGCGACAGCTACCTGAAGATCGCCAACATCATCAGCGCGGCGGAGGTGGCGGACGTGGACGCCATCCATCCGGGCTACGGCTTCCTCGCCGAGAACGCGCACTTCGCGGAGA
>CAYQYB010000416.1:0-1762 GCA_964421535.1 uncultured Verrucomicrobiota bacterium
CTACGGTTCAGGCGCACCAGTGCCGTTGCACGACCGGTGTGGGCTAGCATCGGAAAGGAGATCTCCGGGTATTTGGCCGCGAGGCCCAGCGCTCGATCCAAGTACTCAAGACCCTCCTGTGCCCGGCCGGTTTCAACGAAGCCCTGGCCGATAATCGTGTAGTAGCGAATCTGTGCCGCCACGTCGCCGTAGAGCTTCGCCAGCAACACCGCCTTGATCATCATGTTGCGAGCCTTGTTGGTGTCCCCATCAAGGAAGGTAAGGATGGCCAACTCCCCGCCGGCCCGCGCCGCCCACTTCTGCATTCCTTGGTTTTCAGCAATTCGTAGAACCTCTTCCCAGTCACGCCGTGATTCGGGTGGATCGATCTCCAGGTCAATGTTGCCCTTGACCACGAGGAGACGCAGCTTCAGTGCGGGATCGCTTTGTCCGAGCGGGTTCTGGAGTTCCCTGCTAAGGTAGTCGGCGACTTCGGTGAACGATCCGCTCTGAACATCCGCCCGGAGCCGGCTGACCTCGCAGTAGAGGGCGTTCCTGGCATCGCCTGCTTGAGCGAAAAGGCGCTCGGCCTTTGCGTAGAGCGGCCGCGCCCGGACCCAGTTGTGGAGCCAGGCAAGGTGTTCAGCTTCGGCCAGCAGCGCCGTCGTCGGGGTGTCAGGCAATCCAGTGCGAACAGGGGTGAGTGTGACGAGGATACCCAGTAGACAGGCGAGTCGTACCTGTCCACGAGCACGATCCGCGGCTCTGACGGGCGCTACCCCATGCCATCACGCCTCGACGGTGAGGTTCAATTATCGTGCCGATTGTGCCGAGCGGGCGACCGCGACATCAGGAACTGCACCCAGGCGCCAGCCTGGGCATCGCCGCTTCGACGAGTCGTCCTCGATGCTTACACGTCACCGACGGGCGACTCCCGCCGTCATGACCGCCCCGTGGCCAACCTCTGGTTAGCCCGTGACACGAGAGCAACCAACTGGCCGGGGAAGCCATTTGTACAGGACGCCGACTCCACGATCATGTGGATGGCCGGAGCCTAGGGCGTTTCTCGTTCCTAATCCGCCCTTAACCCGAGAGCCAAATATCGAGCACCTTCCTTCAAGCCCGTCACACCTTGGGGAACACGGCAGTAAACTCTTCATCCTCGAAGAGAACTTCGCTACGGTACAATCGTAGGGCTCCGGTACAACCCAGCACACGGAGATATGGTCGCCCGTGCGGCTGACCGGGACAGTTTGCGGAATCACAACAGGCCGGAATGCTACTCAGGAAGCTGCACATCAGGAACTTCCGCGGGATCGAGGATCTCGAGTTCGGGCTCGGACCGACCACGCTGCTGATCGGCGAGAACAACTGCGGAAAAACGACAATTCTCGACGCAATACGCCTGACCCTCTCGCGCGCGAGCGGCCGGAAATCGGGGACCTTCGATGTATTCGACTATCGCCTAAAGACCGCCGCCTCGGAACCCCAGAGCGCAGAGGAGCTCTCCATTACCGCGACGTTCTCCGTGAGTGAAGGAGAGGAACTCAGCGAGGAGTTCACCCAGGCGCTTTCCGAGGCAATCGTCACGGATGCCGAAGGCAGAAGCCATATTATCTTCCGCGTGACAAGCCAGTTCGATGCCACCGTGAATGACTTTGTTTCCGACTGGAGCTTCCTCGATACGGATCTGAATGCCCTCGGCTCAAAAGCGAAGAAGCCGTCCCTTCTGCAGGAGTTTCAGAAGATCTTCCCAGTGTTCTATCTGTCCGCGCTCCGTGAC
>CAYQYB010000417.1:0-1756 GCA_964421535.1 uncultured Verrucomicrobiota bacterium
CGTGCGCTCCCCTTTCCTGTGGTATATCGAAGATCATTGATCTCTGTCCGAAGCCCCGTCCTTCGTCTCGAAGCTGACGCGGGGGCTGGATTCAGTTTCGCAGAGCTTGATGAGGCGCTTTGCGTCTTTGCCCAAAATGACTTCGGCTTCCTGGCGAAATCCGTCGATCGGGCGATACGCTCCGACGTGGACGAAGAGGCGTTCAAATGCCTTGGTCTCGACGAGCTCCATAATCTTCTCGAAGGGCTTCGAGGAAACCAGGATGGAGCTCTTCAGCGTCCGGGCCGGAAAGCTGACGGTGGCGATACAGCCGTCCGCGCCGGCGAAGCGGATGCTGGTGCCGCCGCCGTCCGTGGGGACCTGGTCCTCTTCGCGCTCAGTGGCTTCGTGGATGAGCGTGGCCTTGATCTTCTTAAGCCGGGTTTCGATCTCGGCTTTCTGGCGGTCAAGCACGACGGCTTCGGCGACCAGGGTTTTGAGTTTCGATTCGTTCATGCTGCTGCCTTTCTGGTTCGGGGTCTTCCAATTTTCGGACGCTGATAAGATGGAGGAGGCCACATGCCGACGGCGCAGGCTGCCAGGAATGCAACGGCTTCAACCCAAGGCCAGCGGCGCGCTTCGTAGAACGCTATGCAGTCCTTGATTCGCTGTTCGTCCGCGGCTGTCATGAACGCTCTCCCCTTGAAGCCTTGTTAATCCGATAGGCGATTCCGACGATGATGGCGCGCGTGTGTTCACGATCAGCGCCGAGGTTCATGGCCTCGGTGTCACTGATATTCTTCGATGCGAGCCTGCCCGTCTCCTGGTGAAACTTCTGCATGGCGACATCGAGCTCGACCAGGAGTTCACGGACCTTTCGCGTGCATCTGATCGTCATCCTATAACCTCGGCGTGGTGAGGATCTGTGAGTACCATCGGGATCTCGGACTGGTGCTCGCGCTTGGCGGGGTCGGCGAGCTTCCAGGGGGCGAGTTGGATCATGCCGGCGGAGATGGCGACATCGCGGACGGAGAGCATGGTTTCTGTTTCGGCGGCGTGCCGGCTGTTCATCTGCTCGAAGTACTCGTTTACCTCTTCGGCGGTCTCAGCCAAGAACACGCCACGGCCGCTGCTGACGACGGGGAGAGGGAAGTCGCGGCGGTAGTGCTGGAGGACGAGCTGGACGCGGCGGACGTCGGGCTCGCCGCTCGCCAGGAGAAAGCTGCACGCGTCCGCGAGCTTGGCCTGGGTGATGGCGCGATCGTGGCCGCGGTGCGAGATCAGAACTAGGCGGACGGCCTGGAAGTCTTCGACGTCGACGGATGGAGGAATGCGAATTATGGGGCTCATGATTTCACCTCCGCCGTGGACGGGAATGTGATCACGATCTTCTTTTGTCCGGTAAGCGCGTCGAACAGGCTTTTCCAGAACTCCATGTCCGGAACGATCTGAGTAATGCTGTAGTATGTAGATCGGTTCGCCTGCTTCGTGCCGTAGGCTCCGAGCCCGCAGCGGAAGGCGAGCATCTGAAGGTCGTCCGCAGTCTTTGGGGGCTTGTCTACAATCGCCCTTCCCAAGCTGAGGCATTGATCATCGAAATATTGGTCAACGATGTGGCAGCATTTGATCGCAGCCCAGATGATCAGCCCCTTTTCGTGGCGAAGAACCGGGTGGGATCTGTGATCCGGAACGAAGCCGAACCGGATGGGATTCTGAATCTTCATGCGTCCACCAGGACCTTTCTCGGACGGCCGCGGGGGCGTGGGGCGGCGGCGGG
>CAYQYB010000418.1:0-1725 GCA_964421535.1 uncultured Verrucomicrobiota bacterium
TCGGGTCTTCCTGGACCAGTTCGCCGTCCAGGTAGAGCCGCAACCGGCCGGGCGCGTACGTTCCGACGAGATGATACCAGCGGTTGGTCTCAAGGGCCGGCGACCAGACGGTGTGAACGTCGCCGCCGTCAAAGTAAATCTGAAACGCGACCACGGGCACATCCTGACCCGTTGCGATCAGGTAGGATGACTGCCGGTTCTCGACCGACCAGAAGCCTTTTTCAAGCAGCCTGTTCCACCACGCCGGGACGCTGTCGAACCGGAAGCACAGATCGATGCTCATTTCGTGCCGCGGGCTGAGCTCCGGCGAATCGGCGATCTCCGCGTAACTGTTCGTCGTGCCGTCGAACACCAGCGCGCGGCCCGCGCGGCCGTCGGTCCGCGAGGCCCCGAACGCCGTTCCCGCCAGGCCGTTGCCGGAGAGGTCGGCCAGCGCGGAGCCGCCGCTCTCGTCCGCGGGCCAGTATCCGCGCAGCGCGTAATCGCCGACCTCGAACTCCCAGAGCGAGTAGCCGCCGGCCGTTCCGCGCTGGACGCCGAGCATGCGGACATAGCGGGACGTGCGGACGCCGACATCCACGACATCCAGGCCGCCATCGGAATTCGTCTCCGAATGAACCGTGGTCCAGCTCGCGCCGTCGTTCGAGACCTGGATGTTGTACTGCCTGCCGTAGGCGGCTTCCCAGCGGAGCCGGACAGTGTTGAACACGCGCGGCTTGATGAAGTCGAGGCACAGCCACTGCGATTCCAGGAACTGCGACGCCCACCGCGTGGCAAGACTGCCATCGATCGCGCGGGACGCCTGGTAGTCTTCCGACTGGCAGGAGGAAGCCCTGGCGATCGGGCTGGGCTTGAAGCACCACGAGTAGTCGGCCGACGGCTCCACCCCGCGGTCGCGGATGGACGGCTCCCACGTGGTGTCGAGCATTCCGAGCCCGCTTTCGTTCGCCCGCAGAAGGTCCGCCCAATCCCTGATGTTCTTGAAGTTGTACCAGGGCGACACGATGTACTCGAGCCCGAGCGACTTCATCAGCGCCGGCGAGTTCTGCATCTTGCCGAGGCTGTTGTCGGCGGGGTCGTACCACCAGACCAGGGGAATGACGTCATTGGAAATGAGGTTCAGGGCCGGGCCGGTCTCGCCCCACGGCCCGCTGTGCACGACCTGGAAGTAGTCGTGCGCGCCGTTGTGGTACGGGCTGATCATGTCGTCCCAGATCAACATCCGCGTGGGCGGGCTGAACTCGTGAATGTGGTTCCGGAGGCGGTTGACCGCGTCGGCCAGCAGCACGGAGTTGCTCATGCCGCGGCTTGCGCAGCGCGAGTCGCGGTTCATGCCGTACAGCTCGTCCAGCATGACGCTAAAGTACTTCGGCGACAGCGAGCTGATGACATCGTCCATTCCGTCGAACACGAGCTCCCAGGTCCGCGGCTCGGACAGGCAGGCGGGGGCCTTCCACCAGATCTGATTGAAATTCAGCACCGTGTCGTAGCTCACGAGCACGCGCTGGCCGTTGGTGATGCCACCGCCCGCCAGCCGCCGGATTTGCGTGGGCGCGTGGGTCGCCTCGTACGGGTACGCCATGTAGCCGTCGATCACCTCGTAGTCCACGCCCTCCACGTAGTTCGTCGTCTTCGCCCTGTTCGTCACCTTGATGTTCGAGTTCGTCGTGCGAACGACGTTGACCAGCCGGCCATTCATCCGCTCCAGCTCGACATCGTCCACCC
>CAYQYB010000419.1:0-1723 GCA_964421535.1 uncultured Verrucomicrobiota bacterium
ACCTCGACCTGACAGGAATGTCTTCCAACGGCGGATGTGCGCCAGAGAGATTGCGAGAGCGCTTGCCGAGTCGGTGGCGCGCTCCAGAGCGGATGCAAGGGTGCGGCACAGTCCTTCGAAGAGATCGCGGTCCACCTGCTTCTCAAGGGCGAGGATCAAGCGCTGCTGCCCCTGATCTCCGGCACGAAAATCGACACCAATGCCGTTCACCGTGACCGCGTTCTTCCGGTACTGGGCTGCGTGGTCGCCCTGAAGCTCCACGATGAACAGGCAGGCGCCTCCGGCATCGCGTCCCCAGAAACAGGGCACGGCCGTTCCCACCGCAACCTGGCGGACATTGAAGTCCGCTCCCGGAACGGCGATGTCATCCCACGGAGAGGACTCAGGCATCGTAGTCATCCTCCTCGTCAGGATCGTCGGCGTAACCCTGCATCTGCTGGAGCCAGACCTTGTTCACGACGACATTGATGGTCGTCGAATAGTCCCCGTAGGGAAAACTGACGCCGAAGGCTGCGATCGGTCCCGTCACGGCCTCGCCCTTGGGCTCCAGGCTGTGAATCATGAGGAGCGGCTTGTTCCGGACCATGCGGTAATGCGTGTCGGATACCGCTCCTGAGCCATCTTCGCCGCCAGCCAGTGTTCTGGCCTCATTGCGTTGTGCGTCGCTGAGACCGAGCTTCTCGTCGCCACGCGAGGCAACCCTGTCCTTGTTCAGGCGCCACGAAGTGCCGTTCGGCTGATCCTTCCCGACGACGCGCACCTGATTCCTCAGGGTGAACGGGTTTTCACCGCCTGAGCCACCCGAAGGGGAAATCAGCAGAACATCGGCCAGCGGGCGCTTCGTCGCAATCCGTTCGAGATAGCTCACCACGTCCGACTTCTGTCCGGCAAAGGTGGAATGGCATTCGAACCGGGTGAGGAAGTCGTCGATCACCTCGACGGGTACGTCCCTGAAGATGACGCCCTTTTCGGTGGACTCCTCCGGTCGCCCGCCGAATCCACTTCGCCAGTGATCGCCGATCAGCGCAAGGTTCCTGGCATTCACGTCAGGGTCGGTGGAGACAATGTAGCTCTCCCGCAATCGCCCACTGAAACTCTGCTCGACCGTGACCTCCTGGCCGGATCGCATCTTGTTCGCCGCCGTGATCAGCAGGCTGTCCGGATGCGAGCGGACGTACAGGCCAAAATCCTTCGGGCTGAGGCGATCGCGCCGCATGCGCTTGACCTGCTGTACAAGCTCTTCGGCGGCATCGGCGATGTGGGAGTACCAGTTGATCGAATCGCGCGAGAGATGGACGCGGCAGAGGTCCTCGAAGCCCGGCCGGTAACCGAACCACCGGCCCATCTGCATGAGGGTGTCGTACATTTTCGTGTTGCGGTACATGTAGCTGACGGTCAACCCCTCGATGGTCAGGCCTCGGGAGAGGCTCAGACCACCGACCGCGACCGCGGTCAACCCGACTCCTTCCTTCGCATAGCGGGCGTAGTCGAGCACCTCGTCACTCTTGCTGTTGATGACATAGAGGTGTAGGTGCTCGAAGACGCCGCTGAGGGCAGCCTTCACTTCCGCCCAGGTAAACCCGGCGTCGGCATACTCGGCATCGAAGGCGTGCTTCAGGCCCTGCATGTACGCGTTTCTTGCGGAAACCTCTTCCGGCATCGCGTAGTTGGCGAGAACCGCTTCCCTGATCTTCTTCTCCCTGAGACTCAGGAAGTCACGCAC
>CAYQYB010000420.1:0-1720 GCA_964421535.1 uncultured Verrucomicrobiota bacterium
TGAGCACGCTGTTCGGCGCGTATTTCTTCATCACGAACCTGTACATCGGCGTGGCCGCGTGGACGTTCCTCGTCCTTCTGTTTCACCCGCCCGGCGATCGCGGGACGCGGCAGGACGATCTCGGCAAGCTGATCGTCGCGTTCAGCCTCGGCTCGACGTACATGATGTTCTCGCAGTTGCTGCCGATCTGGTACGAGAACCTCGCGCATGAAGTGACGTTCGTGATCCCGCGCCTGCGGCTCGATCCGTGGCGCTGGGTCAGCCTCGGCCTGCTGATGACCGTGTACCTCGGGCCGCTCGTCCTCCTCCTGACGCGCTGGGCGAAGAGGACATCGTGGTACCTCGGTTCCGTTGCGCTGATGATTCTTGTGGGCATGTGGATCGAGCGCTGGTGGCTGATCGCGCCGACGCTCGGCGGCGCCTGCAGGTTGGGCGGACCCGAGCTGTGCGCGACGGCGGCGTTTGTCGGCGCGCTGGCGTTTGGGATTAGCCTGTTCCGCCGGAGGGCTGCGAAATCGTGATGTCGATGCCATCCAGGAAAGGCGGTGTGGAGCGCCGGTTGCTTCTGCTGTCGGGACTCGTGATGGCCCTGGCCGTGTGGGGGTACTACCTCTACTATCCGTCGATCGCCGGGAAGCCCCAGCCGATTTCCTTCAGCCACCGCCTCCACGCGACGGACAAGCAGATCAGCTGCGTGTTCTGCCATTCCGGCGCGCTGCGTTCCTCCCGCGCGGGCGTGCCGCCGCTGGAGACGTGCATGCTTTGCCACAGCAAGATCATCGTCCACCACCCGGAGATCGAGAAGCTGCGCGAGCACTATGAGAAGGGGCTTCCCGTGATGTGGGAGCGCGTGAACACGATTCCGGATTTCGTCTACTTCAACCATGAAATGCATGTACGAAAGGGCTTCGATTGCGGAAAATGCCATGGGGATGTCGCGCAGATGGACCGGGTCGTCGAGGTGTACACGCTGAACATGGGCTTCTGCGTGCAGTGCCATCGGGATCAGCAGGCATCCCACGACTGCTTCATGTGCCACCGGTAGTGCAATAGCCGCTCGCAGAGCGGCTGCCACACGGGGGGACGTCGGATGTCTTGAAGGTGTGGCAGCGGCTCTATGAGCCGCTGGATGAAGGGAACGAGTCATGTGGAACAGGTTTAGCGAGACGAACAGCGCGTCGCGGGCCTTCCTCGTGGCCGGCACGGTCTGGTTCGCGCTGGGCACGCTGTACGGGCTGGTCTGCGCCATCCACCTGATGGCGCCGGAATTCTTCAACAACGTCGGGCCGATGGTCTTCGGGCGCACGCGCCCGTCGCACGTGAACACCGTGCTCATCGGGTTCGTCGCCACCACGCTGATCGGCTGCGCGCTCTACTACGTTCCCGCGCTCCTTCGCACGCGCCTGTGGTCCGAGCCGCTCGCGTGGCTGAGCTGGCTGTTCTGGAACGCCACGATTCTGAGCGGCCCGCTGACGTTCTCGTTCGGGATCAGCCAGGGCCGCGAGTACGCCGAATACATCTGGGTCTTCGACGTCAGCGTGATGCTTGCGCTTCTGACGCTCATCATCAACATGGTGATGACCGTCGCGCAGCGCGTGGAGAACACGCTCTACGTTTCCGTCTGGTACGCGATGGGCGCGGCAGTCTGGACGTCGATGGTCTACCCGATCGGCAACGTGATGTGGCATCCCTCGACCGGCGCGATGCCCGGCCTGATCGA
>CAYQYB010000421.1:0-1717 GCA_964421535.1 uncultured Verrucomicrobiota bacterium
GATGTGCTGCGATGCTCTTGAGAATACTCAGAAGCAGGCCGGGCTTCAGCGGATCGTGATGGGGAATCGTCTCGTGATGTTCGCCGTTGACCTGAGTGGTGATCCTAACGTGCGAGCCTCTCTGGCGAGTGATTGCGTAACCCATCTTTTTGAGGGCTTTGATCAGATCGATCCCTGAAACATCCCTCGGCAGTTTCATCAGGCCAGAACCTCATCCCTGACAAAATGCAGCCGGATGATCTTCGGGACATCTTTGGCGCGATCGAAGTGACACGAAACCGCTTCTTTCACGTTACGTCGAAGTTCGTCCAGAGTCTCCCCTTGCGTGTGAATGCCCTGCCCCAAAGCCGAAGCCACATATCCCCCGGCAAGCTCGTCCTCGCGGACCTCAAAAATGAGTTCAGTCATAAATCCCTCAACTTCCTGTATTCTTGGAATATCATACCCGAAACTCAGGATTTGTCACGGGCCCAAACGACGATGGGATTCGCGGCAAATTCAACGTGGCGATCCAAGGATTGGAAGACGGAAGGGAGGAGTGCCCGCGAATTAACGCCAATTCACGCGAATCTAAGAACGGATGGAACAGAAGCTAAAGAAGGAAGCGAAGACGTGGGCCCGAAACGAGAAGAAGAAGCAACCACGGATAGACACTGATTAACACGGATTGGGGACGGAAGAGGAACTTACCGCGCTGCCTTCTTCCTTTTTCGCGTCTTTCGTGTATTTCGTGGTTAACCGGTCAGCGCCACGAGAGGATGTCGTCCGGGGTATCGGAGCGGCGGTCGGGGCCGCAGGACCAGGCGATGATGCCGAGGTCGACGCCCGTGCCGTGGATGCTGTTCTCGATGGCGCAGGCGCCGCTGGCGTCGGCGTCCACGACGACCTGGTACGGCATGCCCCACGGGTCCAGGTACTCGCCGTTCTTGTCCACGCCCGACCGGCCGGCGGCGTACGGGCCGGGTTCGAGAAAGACGATGCGATGCGGGTTTGTCTCGTGGTTTGAGTTGCCGGGCCCGTCGACGGCGCGAAGGACGTTCATGAATTCCCAGTTGGGCGTGTCCTGGCCGAAACGGACGTCGCCGGGCCGCCCGCCGCGGCTTCCGAACCATACGCCGTACTCCGCGTAGAACAGCCGCCCGGCTTGCGCGAGCGCGCGAAGGTCCGCGCGCGCCATCCGGTCCGGCTGGCGCCGGCACACGATCCAGCCGGCGGGCAGAACGACGGACAGGATGACGACGGCGAGTCCGGCGAGGAGGGATATCTCAGGTTTAGACAGTCTCATTTCGTAATGCCAGAGGTCAGCGATCAGAGGTCAGAAATCAGATTGTGCTTCGCTCCGCTTTTTCTCTTGCTGGCCTCTGATCTCTGACTTCTGACCTCTTCTTCAACTCAGCTTCCCGATGATCGAGATCAGCGGCATGAACAGCGCGATGACGATGGTACCGACGATCAGGGCGAGGCCGATGATCAGGATGGGCTCGATGATGGAGGTGAGGCCGGCGACGGTGTTGTCCACCTCGTCGTCGTAGCTGTCCGCGATCTTCATCAGCATCTCCGGCAGCTCGCCTGTCTCCTCGCCCACTTCGACCATGCTGACGACAATCGGGGGAAACGCGCCGGACGCCTCGATCGGCGGCGCCATATTTTCGCCTTCCTTGACGCTGTCGTGAACCTGCGAGATCGCGCGGGCAATGGCCTCATTCTCCACAGTATC
>CAYQYB010000422.1:0-1715 GCA_964421535.1 uncultured Verrucomicrobiota bacterium
TCCGCCGCCCACGCCAGCATGCGGCGGACGCCTTCCTCGCGATTCAGTTTGGGCCGCCACTGGAGCAGCCGCTTCGCCTTGCTGATGTCGGCGACGAAGAACTTCTGATCGCTGTGCCGCCACGGTAGCCGACGATAGTTCAACTTCACCCCAACCATCTCCTCCAGCATTTGGAACAGCTCCAAGAGCGAACAGGAGTTGGCCATGCCGCCGCCAATGTTGAAGGCCTGCCCGCGGGCGGCTTCGATGCGTTCGACGGCGGCGAGGTAGCATGCCACCGCGTCGTCCACGAACAAGAGGTCGCGCACCTGTTTGCCATCGCCAGAGATGGTGAACGGCTCGCGCTTGGGGTTCTTCTTCACTTCAAGCGCCTGCTGGCAGAACCAGCCGACCCAGCCTTGATCGAACGTGGCGAACTGGCGTCCGCCGAAAATCGTCGAATGCCGAAAGACGACGGTGTTCAGGCCGTAGCAGCGGGCGTAGTCGAGCATGTATTGGTCGGCCGCGCCCTTCGAGCAGCCATAGGGCGTCTGGAAATCGAGCGGTGCGGATTCATCGATGCCGCGCGGATGGCTGGGCGCCGTATAACGGAGGGCCTGTTCCTTGAGTCGCACGCCGGGCAAATCGCCATACACCTTGTTGCTGGAGGAATAGACGATCACCGGGTTGAGCTTTGCGTGGCGCACGCCTTCCAGCAGATTGAGCGAGCCCACCACGTTGGTCTCAAAATCGCGGCGCGGGTTTTCCATCGAGGTGGTCATCGCCACCTGACCGGCGAGATGGAAGATGGCGGCGGGCTTGGTGCGGTGGATCAACTGGGCAACGTCATGAGTGTTACGGACGTCGCCGTGAACGAAGTCGGCGGCCCCTTGGGCGAGCAACCATTTGAGATTCTCCGCCGACCCGTGCCGGCTGAGGTTGTCAAACACGGCCACGCGCCAGCCATCGCGCAACAGCCGGGCGGCCATGTTGCTGCCGACGAATCCGCAACCTCCGGTGACCAAAGCGATCTTCTTCATGGAATGTCAGTGTGTTTCGCGCCGGGCCTCGTGCTTGAGTTTCAGCAGGCGCACCAAAGTCACCGCGTAGCCAAACGCGAACGTCAGCAGGTTGCGCTTGGTCTTTCCGGCCTTGCGTTTCTCGAAGGTGATCGGCACTTCCAAGATGCGATAACCGCGCCGGGTAAAGACCAGCTTCACCAGGATTTCCTCGACGATGTCGAAGTGGTCGCATTTGAGGTGCAGCGAGCGCAGGTCGTCGCCGCGATAGAGGCGAAAGCTGTTGGACACGTCGGAACACCTCAGGCCGAGGAAGAAGCGAAACACCACGTTCACCATCAGGCTCATGAAGATTAGCGCGGCGGGATTATCGGTCTTGCCGCCACGGACGTATCGCGAGGCGATCACAAGGTCTGCATTGTCGCGCTGAGCCCAGAGCAACGGCAGAAAATTCGGATTGTGCGAGCCGTCTGCATCCATGAGGAACACGCGTTCGCCGCGTGCCTCGGCTAACACGGTTCGAATGGCGTGGCCGTAAAGGTTGCCGCCGCGGCGCGGGACGTATCGGGCCGCGTGCCGTTGGCAAACCGCCGGTGTGTCGTCCCGGGGCGATTCGGTATCTACCACCAGAATTTCGTAATCGGACACGAGCGTCCTGGCTACGGCGTGGAGCTGCGGGAGCAGATGATCGAGATTCGCCGCTTCCTCGTAGGCGGG
>CAYQYB010000423.1:0-842 GCA_964421535.1 uncultured Verrucomicrobiota bacterium
CGTGGGCCACGTCCTACGCGCTGGCCCAGGCGATCAAGGCGTTGGACAAGGTGGACATCATCTACTGCGGCAAGCAGGCGATCGACGGCGATACCGCGCAGGTTGGCCCCGGCGTCGCCGAGTTTCTCGGCTGGCCGGTGATCACCTACGTGCGCAAGCTCGAGGTCGAGGGCGGCAAGGTGAAGATCGAGCGCGTGTTCGAGGACGGCTTCGAGAAGATCGAAGCGCCCCTGCCGGTCGTCGTCACCGTCGTCAAGGAGATGAACGTTCCCCGCATGGCGTCCCTGAAGGGCCGCATGCGCGCGAAGAAAGAGCAGATCAAGATGCTCACGGCGGAACTGGCGAAGGCCGATCCGAACGAGGTGGGCCTCAAGGGCTCGCCGACGCGCGTCGTGAAGATTTTCACGCCGCCGAAGAAGACCTCGGGCCAGAAGTGGGACGGCATCGGCGACCCGATCCACGCGGCGAAGACGCTGGTCGGGAAGCTGAAGGAACAGAAACTGGTTTAACACTTTGTAAAGAGAGACTGCCATGGCGCTGGAAATTGTAAGCGAAAAGTGTTCGGGCTGCGGGCTGTGCCTCAAGGCGTGTCCGTTCGGCGCGCTGACGCTGGAGATGCGCGACAAGGTCGGCAAACCCCACGAGAAGTTCAAGCGGATCGTCATGGTGGACGTTTCCTGCAACCTCTGCGGGGCCTGCGTGCCGGTCTGCAAGTTCGACGCGATGAAGCTCGACAAGGGCGAGCCGCAGAAGGCTGCCGTCACCCTGTCCGATTACAAGAACGTCTGGGTCTATGCCGAACAGCGCGAGGGCGTCATCCAGGATGTGTCGTTCGAGCTGAT
>CAYQYB010000423.1:852-1714 GCA_964421535.1 uncultured Verrucomicrobiota bacterium
TCCAAGGGCCGCGAGCTGGCGAACCAGCGCGGCTGCGAGCTGGTCGCGGTTCTTCTCGGCCACCAGATGAAGGAGAAGGCGCAGGCGCTGATCGAGCACGGGGCGGACAAGGTCCTGCTCGTCGATCATCCGGCGCTGGCCCAATTCGACTCCGACGCCTACACGGACGTGTTCTCCGAGCTTGCGAAAAAGCACAAGCCCGAGATGGTGATCGTCGGCGGGACGAGCATCGGCCGCACGTTCATCCCGCGCGTGGCGATCCGCGTGAAGACCGGCCTCACGGCCGACTGCACCGGCCTCGACATCGACGAGAAGGAGAAGCTGCTCCTGCAGACCCGGCCCGCGTTCGGCGGCAATATCATGGCGACGATCATCTGCCCGAACCACCGGCCGCAGATGGCGACCGTCCGCCACAAGGTCTTCAAGAAGGGCAAGCCCGACGCGTCGCGCAAGGGCGCGATCCTCGAGGAAGTGTTCGACGTCAAGAGCGGCCGCTCGAAGGTCGTGGAACTCGTCAAGGAAATGCAGAACGAGATCAACGTGGCCGAGGCGGACATCATCGTGTCCGGCGGCCGCGGCCTGGGCGGGCCCGAGAAGTTTGAACTGATCCGCGAGCTGGCGAAAGAACTCGGCGCGGCCGTCGGCGCGTCTCGCGGCGCCGTGGACGCGGGCTGGATTTCCTCGTTCCACCAGGTCGGGCAGACCGGCAAGACGGTCTGCCCCAAGCTGTACATCGCGTGCGGCATTTCCGGTGCGATCCAGCACCAGGTGGGCATGAGCTCTTCCGAGACGATCGTCGCGATCAACAAGGATCCGAACGCGCCGATCTTCGATATCGCCGACTACGGAATCGTGGGAGACC
>CAYQYB010000424.1:0-1713 GCA_964421535.1 uncultured Verrucomicrobiota bacterium
TGAAGGCCGTGATCATCATCCAGTAGAACGGGAAGAGGAAGAGCAGAACGACGATGATCTTGAAGATATCCCCCGGCAGCGAGGGGAGGTAATTGCGCAGCCTGCGCTTTATCTGGGCGTATTGCATGGCTTCTCCCCTCCCCTCACTGGTAATGGACTTTCTTCTCGAGCCCCTTGAAATCGAGCAACGTGAGAAGGATAAGGATGACCATGAGCACCACGCCTGCCGCCGCGCCGATGCCGAGGGCGTTGTTGCGCTGGAAGGCGTAGTCGTAGATGAACATGGTGAGCACGGTCGTCGACGCGCCCGGCCCGCCGCCCGTCATGATCCGGATCGAGTCGAAGACTTTGAACGAACCGGTCGTGATCGTCACGAGGAGCATGAAAAGCTGGGGCGAGAGCATCGGCAGCGTGATCTTGAAGAACACCGTGCTCCTCGGCGCGCTGTCGAGCTTGGCCGCCTCGTAGATCTCGGGCGGGACCGCCTTGAGCGCGGACAGGATGATGAGCGCGTAATAGCCGATTCCCTTCCATACGTTCATGACGATGACCGAGTTCATGGCCGTCTCGGTCGTGTCGAGCCATCGGACCGGGGCGACGTGGAAAAATCCCAGCACGCTGTTGAAGAGGCCGAAATTGTTCGAGTTGTAGAGCCACGACCATATGAAGGCGCACGACACCGCGGCGATGAGGTGCGGCGTGAAGAAGACTGTCTGCGCGACGTCGTTGATCCGCCTGTCCTTGAACATCCACACGGCGAAGATGACCGCGAAGGAGATCAGCAGGACGACGACGGCCAGCGTGTAATAGGCCGTGTTCTTGAGCGCCGGGAGGAATTCGTGGTTGATGAAGAAGATGTTCTTGTAATTCTCCAGTCCCACGAACTGCTTGTACGGGTTCAGGGCGTTGCCCCTGAACAGGCTCAAGTGGACGAGGTTGAACATCGGGTAGATCGTGAACACGAGGAGGAAGAGAATCGCGGGCAGTACCATCAGGTACGAGGCCGCCCAGCCGAGCCGCTTCCTGCGTCCCGCTGAACGCTTAAGCTGCTTTTGCGCCATTTCCTCACGCGTCATTGCTGCCTCCCGCCAAGGTGGCGCACTTCTCGAAGAGCGTGCCCCTGTCGCTCCTGATCCTGCGGCCGTCCGCGTCGAAATAGTAGAGATTCCGCTCGTCGAGGTGGACATAAACCTTGTCGCCCATCTTGAAGCTGTCGTGGAGGCTCTTGACCATCACCGCGCCGTCCTTGAGCTGGACTTTGTACAGCGTTTCGGAACCGAGCATCTCCCTCGTGAGGATCTCGCCCTTGCGGCGGTAGGTGGCGTTTCCGGGAACCTTGTCGAGCGCGACTTTCTCCGGCCTGTAGCCGAGCTGGTAGCCTTCCGCGAGCGGGATGATGTTCATGGCGGGGGAACCGATGAACTGCGCGATGAAGACGGTGTCGGGCTCGTTGTAGATGGCTTCGGGAGTGCCTTGCTGGAGGATTTCGCCCTTGTCCATCAGGACGATGATGTCCGCCATGGACATGGCTTCGACCTGGTCGTGCGTGACATAGACGAAGGTCGTCTTGAGCTTTTCATGCAGCTCGATCAGCTCGACGCGCATCGCCACGCGGAGCTTGGCGTCGAGGTTGGAAAGCGGTTCGTCCATGAGGAAGACCTTGGGTTCGCGGACAATGGCGCGACCCAGGGCAACGCGCTGACGCTGGCCACC
>CAYQYB010000425.1:0-1707 GCA_964421535.1 uncultured Verrucomicrobiota bacterium
TGCCGCTGCTGCGCGCCGAGCGCCCGTTCGTGGCGACCGGGCTCGAGCACCGCGCGGCCTCGGACTCGTGCGTGACCGTGCTGGCGGAGAACGAGGGCGTGGTGGCCTATGTCTCCGCGACCGAAATCATCGTGACGCCGGACGGCAAGCTGCCTTCGGGCAAGGCCAAGAAGAGCGACAGCGCCAAGGGCATCCACCGCTACACGCTCCAGAAGTTCCGCCGCTGCAACGCGGGCACCTGCTTCAACCAAAAGCCCATCGTCAAGGTCGGGCAGTCGGTTAAGAAGGGTGCCGTGCTAGCCGACGGCCCCGCGACGCACCAGGGCGAGCTGGCGCTCGGCAAGAACCTGATGGTCGCCTTCATGCCGTGGACCGGCTACAACTTCGAAGACGCGATCTTGGTGGGCGAGCGGGTGGTGCGCGACGACGTGTTCACCTCCATCCACATTCAGGATTTCGAAGTCGGCGCCCGCGACACCAAGCTGGGCCCCGAGGAAATCACCCGCGACATTCCGAATGTCGGCGAGGACGCGCTGAAGAACCTCGGTTCCGACGGCGTGGTCCGGGTCGGCGCGGAAGTGCGGCCGGGCGACATTCTGGTCGGCAAGATCACGCCGAAGAGCGAGACCGAGCTGGCGCCGGAAGAGCGGCTGCTGCGCGCGATCTTCGGCGAGAAGGCTGCGGACGTGCGCGACACCTCGCTGACCGTCCCGAGCGGCGTCTACGGCATCGTGATGGACGTGAAGGTCACCTCGCAGCAGGAGGCCCGGCGTCCGTTCCTGTCCCTCTCGGCCACCACCGAGGAGAAGAAGGAGATCCGCGATGTCGAAGAGGAGCGGAAAAAGAAGCAGGCCGCTCTGGAAGAGGAGCTGACCACCTCGCTCAGCAACATTCTGCTCGGCGAGAAGATTCCGCTGGACGTCCTGGACGTGGAGACGCAGGAGATCATCATCCCTGCCAATCGCAAGATCACGAAGACGCTGCTGGCCAAGCTGGCCAAGGCGCACAACCACATCCAGATCGAAAACAGCCCGGTGCAGCAAAAGATCGATGAGATCATCAACGGGTTCCGTCCCAAGTTCGCCGAGCTCGACGAGCAGGGCGGCAACGACTTCGGGGCTGAGCTGGACGGCATCATCGACGAAGGCGGCGTGATCAAGCAGGTGCGCGTCTACATCGCCGAGAAGAAGAATCTGTCGGTGGGTGACAAGCTCGCCGGCCGCCACGGCAACAAGGGTGTCGTTGCGAAGATCGTTCCCGACTGCGACATGCCGTTCCTGCCGGACGGCACGCCGGTCGACATCGTGCTGAACCCCCTCGGCGTGCCTTCCCGCATGAACCTGGGCCAGCTGTTCGAGACCTATCTCGGGCTGGCCTGCAAGGTCCTCGGGTTCCATGCCGCGACGCCGGTGTTCGACGGCACCAAGGAAGAGGAGATCGACCAGCTGCTGCGCCAAGCCCGCAAGGTCCAGGATAAGGGGATCGGCGGCACCGCGTGGATCGCGGAGGACGGCAAGACCGTCCTTTACGACGGCCGCACGGGCGAGCCTTTCGACCAGCGTGTCGTGGTCGGTCAGATCTACATGCTGAAGTTGCACCATTTGGTGACCGACAAGATCCACGCGCGCGCCACCGGCCCGTACTCGCTGGTGACGCAGCAGCCGCTGGGCGGCAAAGCCCAGTACGGCGGCCAGCGCATGGGCGAAA
>CAYQYB010000426.1:0-1696 GCA_964421535.1 uncultured Verrucomicrobiota bacterium
CACGCACCCGGCCGCCCGTCAGACCCAGACGCCTTCCGCGTTCGCTTGTTTTGGGTCTAGCGGGGCGCGACAAGCAGATCGCATCCTGCCGTTGCGGTTTCCCGCAGCGCAAGCCACGGGCAGGCAAACAGACGCTTGCCAACCGGCCGGGGGGCGGCTGCTACGAGAGAACGGGCCGAGCCGATCATGATCATCCTTGGACTCTCATGCTTCTATCATGACGCCGCGGCCGCACTGGTCAGGGACGGCGAGTTGGTGGCGGCCGCCGAGGAGGAGCGGTTCAATCGCCGCAAGCACTACAGCGGATTCCCCGAACTGGCAATCCGGTACTGCCTCCGGCAGGCCGGGGTGACGATCGCCGACGTCGATCACATCGTGTTCTACGAGAAGCCGCTGGTGAAATTCGATCGGATTCTCGAGACGATTCTGGCGGACTGGCCGCGGACGTACACAAGCTGGATCCGGAGCATGCCCGTCTGGCTGATGACCAAGCTCCGCGTCCACGACACAATCCATGACCAACTCGGCACGGATAAGAGCATTCTTTTCTGCCAGCACCACCTTTCGCACGCGGCAAGTGCGTTCCTGGTCTCACCGTTTGACGAGGCGGCGATCATCACGGCTGACGGGGTCGGCGAGTGGACGACGACCGCGTGGGGCGTCGGCAGGGGGTCTGAGCTGACGTTCCATCGCGAAATCCGGTTCCCGCACTCGGTGGGGCTGCTGTTCAGTGCCATCACGGCGTACCTGGGTTTTCGCGTGAACGACGCGGAATGGAAGGTGATGGGCCTGGCGCCATACGGGCAGCCCAGGTACGTCGACAAGTTCCGCGAGGTCGTCGACATCAAGGACGACGGCAGCTTCCGGCTGAACATGGCGTACTTCGACTACACCCACTCGACGCAACGTACGTTCAGCCGCGAGTGGGAGCGGCTGTTCGGTCGTCCGCAGCGTCCGCGAGAGTCGGAGCTGGATGAGTTCCATCGGGACATCGCTCACTCCGGCCAGAAGATCGTCGAAGAGATCATGGTGAAGATGGCCGCCCATGCCCACAAGGAGACGGGCATGAAGAACGTCTGCATTGCCGGGGGAGTCGGCTTGAACTGCGTGGCGAACTGGCGGATTCTGCAGGAGTCCGGCTTCGAGGAGATCTTCATTCAGCCGGCGGCCGGCGACTCGGGCGGCGCGATCGGTGCGGCCTACTACGTGTACAACTCGGTGCTGAAGCGACCGCGGACATACGTGATGCGGCACGCCCTGCTGGGTCCTGCGTTCGATGACGATGAGATCCTCGACGTGCTTCGGCGCAACGGGGCGGCATATGAGCGCGTACCCGATGAGGCGACACTCGTCGACCGGACGGCGCGCTGCATCGCGGATGGCCGGGTCGTCGGCTGGTTTCAGGGGAGGATGGAGTTTGGCCCGCGGGCGCTGGGCTCACGGTCGCTGCTGGCGGACCCGCGCAACCCGAAGATGAAGGACCTCATCAACGCGAAGGTGAAGTTCCGTGAGGCGTTCCGCCCGTTCGCTCCGGCGGTGTTGAAGGAACGGGCCCACGAGTATTTCGACATGCCCGCCGGCATGGACGCGCCGTTCATGTTGCTGGTGCCGAAGGTCCGCGAGGAGAAGCGCGATATCATCCCGGCGGTCACGCACGAGGACGGCACGGGCCGCGTGCAGACCGTGACCGAGGCGA
>CAYQYB010000427.1:0-1692 GCA_964421535.1 uncultured Verrucomicrobiota bacterium
CACCATCAAGGCGGGCCCCGCCGTGGTGAACTTCGACAAACTCGCCGTGAACGACAAGGTGAACATCACGCTTACCGAGGCCGTTGCTGTCTATCTGGGCAAAGACGAGGCGCCCAGCGCGGACGCAGGTGCGGCCGCCGTTCGCGCTCCCAAAGGCGGTGCTCCGGGCGGTGTCGTCGTGGGAGCGGCACAGATCACGGCCAAGGTCACCAAGCTGAACGTGGAGAAGCGTCGTGCGACGCTTCAGATGCCCGATGGGTCCTCCCGCAAGATCAAGGTGCGCGAGGGAATCGATCTCTCGAAGGTGGCCGTGGGCGACTCGGTCACGATAGAGGTCACCGAGGGCATTGCGATCGACGTCGAGAAGCCGTAGTCGGTTTTTCTGCGAAATCCGGAGACAGGCCATGATCAAATTCATTCTTCGCCATCTCGACCCCTCGGCCTGCATGGCCGAGCTGCTGTTCGGCGTCATCATGACCCTGACCTTCACGCTGGGCGCGGGCCTGGTGATCGAGGAGGGGCCGGACGCCACGCGCGAGCTGTTGATCGGGGTGATCGGATGCAACATCGCATGGGGCGTCATCGACGGCTTGCTCTATGTCTTCGGGGCGATGTACGAGCGCGGCTTGGCCTATCGTGCCTCCGTGGTGCTGGCGAAAGAGGGGCGCGAGGCGGCGGCGGCGAAACTCGGCAAGCACCTGGAGGAGAACTACGGCGAGGCGATTTCGGCCGAGACCCGGAGCGCCGTGCGGGACGAGTTGATCGAGCACCTGGCTTCCATGAAACCGGCGCGCGTGAAAATGAACAGGGACGATGCGATGGGCGCGCTGGCGAGTTTTATCCTGGTCGTCTTCACCGCCGTGCCGGCGGTCCTGCCGTTCCTCGTCCTGGATCAACGCATGCTCGCGCTGCGCGTTTCCAACTTCCTGCTCGTCGGTCTCATTGGCCTCATCGGCTGGAAATGGGCATCCTACATCAACGCGAACCGCGGGCATGTTGCGATGGGTATGACGCTCGGCGGGCTTGTCTTGGTGCAGGTCACGATTATGCTGGGGGGGTGAACTTGTTAAGGCATATCCTGCTGGTGATCTTGTGTTTCTGGGCGAGCGCGGCATCGGCGCAGTTTGTCAAACTCGAGCCCCCCACAACGCCTTCAGGCTATCTTGCGCGACTGCTGATTAACGAGAATCCCTTTCCGGGGGAGAAGAGCTACGTCAGCGAAGACGACACAAAGGCCGGCATGCTCTCGGTGCTGTGGGTCCTCCATTCGCGCATTCACTACATACCGTCCGGGTATCGCCAGGAACATATCGCCACGCTTCGCACGGACAACGTAATCGACGTCATGACGGCGAAGCGTCAATTCGAGGGTTTCTACAAGGACGCAAATGGGAAGCCTTCGGCGGCGCCACGGGTCGAACAACGGGTCCAGAACCTGCTCAGGATCGCCAACAGCGGCGGCAAGCCCGGACGTTTCGCTTCGCTCCTGAACTATGCCCAGGGCCTGGCATCCGCGTACATGAAGGAGGGTATCCAGGGGGCGGACCGCTTCGCCGGGATCAGCACCGTCAACAAGGTCTCCGTGACCGGCCGCGCGTACTCGTGGATGACGGACAAGGACTGTTACAATCCCGGCGGCAACTACATTTCCATCCCGGACGCCGAGGGCGGGTCGCCCGGCGGCAACCGGTT
>CAYQYB010000428.1:0-1662 GCA_964421535.1 uncultured Verrucomicrobiota bacterium
GGCGCATCAGGTCCAGCCCGCGGTCAAGGAGCCCGATGCGCCGCCGGTCGAGATCGACCTTTCGGCGCCGCCGCCCAAGACGCCGTTCCTCGGACACAAGATCATCCAGAACCTCAACATCGAGTCTCTGTACTCGTACTTGAACGAGGTCGCGCTGATCCGCGGGCGCTGGGGTTTCCGGCGCGGCAAGCTGTCGGCCGAGGAGTACGAGAAGATCCTCGCGAACGAGGTCCGGCCCAAGCTGGACGCCATGAAGAAGGACTGCGCCACGAACGGCCTGTTCAAGCCTCATGCGGCGTACGGCTATTTTCACTGTCACGCCGAGGGCGAAACGCTGTGGGTGCACCCGTCCGAGAACGCGCAGCCCATCCCTCTCCGCTTCCCGCGGCAGAAGAAGTCGCCATTCCTTTCGATCCCCGATTTCTTCCGGCGCGACCTCGACGTCGTCGGATTCATGGTCGTCACCCTCCACAAGGGGCTGGCTTCGAAAAACATCGAGCTGCTCAAGAAGGACAAGTACCAGGAGTATTTCCTGCTGCACGGATTCGCCGTCGAGCTGACCGACGCGCTGGCCGAGTACTGGCACGCCTACATGCGCCGCGAGATGGGCTTCGCCGATCCGCATCTGACCACGCAGGATTATGTCGTTCAAAAATACCGCGGCTCGCGCTACGGCTTCGGCTATCCCGCCTGCCCCGATCTTTCGATGAACAAGACCGTCTGCGAGCTCGTTCACGCCGACAAGATCGACGTGGTGGTCACCGAGAGCTTCATGCTCGATCCGGAGATCAGCACCTCCGCGCTGATCGCGCATCATCCGAAGGCGAAGTATTTCAATATATGACCCTGGACGCTTGACGCTTGAACACAAGCGTCAAAGGTCAAGCGTCGGGAATCGATGAAACGAAAAACATACCGCCGGTTCTCCGACATCAACTGGAGCCAGTGGACCCCCGTCGAGCGCGCGACGCTTCTCTTCGTCCGCAAGAGCGGCAGGCTCCTGCTGATCCACAAGAAGCGCGGCCTCGGCGCGGGAAAGATCAACGGGCCCGGCGGCCGCATCGATCCCGGCGAAACGCCGCGCGAGTGCGCCATCCGCGAGGTGCAGGAGGAGCTGTGCGTGACCCCGACCGGCGTGCGGCCGGCGGGCGAACTCCTGTTCCAGTTCACGAACGGCCACTCGATCCACGGCTACGTCTTCACAGCGACCGGCATCAAGGGCCGGCCGAAAGAAACCTACGAGGCCACGCCGATCTGGGTTTCCGAAAAGGACATCCCGTACCAGAAGATGTGGGCCGACGACCGCGTCTGGCTTCCGCTCATGCTCGCCGGGAAGAAATTCACCGGGCGGTTTCTCTTCGACGACGACACGATGCTGGGCTGCGAGATGGAGATCGGTTGACGGTTCGCCGTTCCCGGTTCACGGTTCCCGGTTGCGGCACCTGGAACTCGAACCACTCGCGTACGTCCTGCTCCAAACCCGTGCCATGCATGTAATTGTAGATCGCCTTGCGCAGGCCGGGGCCGAAATCATAACCCACCCCTGTTATCCCCTCCAAGGAGGGGACCTTCTTTCGATCCCCTCCTCCGGAGGGGTGGCCGACAGGCCGGGGTGGGTTGCGTTGTGTCGCCCGCACCCCGACGGCTTCGTCCTCGATCCGA
>CAYQYB010000429.1:0-1659 GCA_964421535.1 uncultured Verrucomicrobiota bacterium
CCGGGCTTCCGCCTCGTTTCCTCCCAGCGTTCCCAGGTCGATCATCAGGTCGTTGACGTAGTCCGTGTTCACATCCGTGACCCACGTCTGGCCGACGGGCGTGATCAGGAACGCGTGGCGGATCGTGGCGGGGGACGACACCACATCGGCGCCGCCCACGATCTGGCCGGACGAGTTGATGGCGTAGGCGACGCCGATCTGGCCGTACGTCCCGAGCGTCAGCAGGTCGATCAGCTCGGTCGGGTCGTTCGTGCCGTCGCCGTTGGCGTCCCTCCAGAGGAACGGGTGCCAGGCGGACGTCGCGAAATGGGGATGCCAGAGGAACGACACGCCGACGACCTGCGTCGCGCTGTTCACGTCGTACGCCTCGCTGTTCCACCAGTCCTGGAAAGTGCCGATATCCGTCCGGATGCCGTTCCTGACCATGAACGCCTGCGGCATGGTATCGTCGCCGTTCGTGTACAGTTCCGTGGACCAGCCGCTGACGATCGAGTTGTCGCTGATGCTGTACGCGGCGCTTTCGCGGCCCGCGAGCGTGCCGAGGTCGCGCATCGCGCCGTTGCTCCAGCACACGGCCCGGTAGTATCCCTGGGTCACATGCGACCAGCCGGCGATCTCGCCCTGGCTGTTGACGTCCCACGCGCCGCTGTTGCTGCCGCCGGGCAGGAGTCCCAGGTCCTGCATGACGCCGCTCTGCCACAGGAAGGCGCGGGTGGTCTGGTCCGTCGCGGCGGCCCAGCCGACGACCTGCATGGAGTTGTTGATCCCGTACCCCGCGCTGTTGCTGCCGCCGAAGGTGCCGAGGTCCGTGACCGAATACATCAGATACTCGGCGGCGGCCGGCGTCGCCGCGCAGAGGGCTGCGGCCGGCAGGAGCCACATGAATCTTCCATGCATGGCGGAACCACCTTTCTTCTAGCATACCCGCGCGCGTCGCGTGAGAATAGCGCGGCTTGCAAAAAGGGAGGCGGCAACGTAGTCTTTGCGGGCTTTTCAAGGACAAGTGAATTTATGCAATGGCTTTTGAAGAAGATCATCGGGACGAAGAACGAGCGGGATGTGAAGAAGCTCCGGCCGCTGGTGGCCCGGGTCAACGAGCTGGAGCAGCAGCTTCAATCCCTGTCCGAGGACGCGCTCAAGGCGAAGACGCTCGAGTTCAAGGAGCGCCTGAAGAAGGGCCAGACGACGAATGACATCATGTGCGAGGCGTTCGCCGTCGTGAAGAACGCCTGCCGCCGCCTGTGCGGATCGACCATCGACGTCTGCGGCCGGCCCATCCTGTGGGACATGGTGCCCTTCGACGTGCAGATCATCGGCGGCATCGTTCTTCACCAGGGCAAGATCGCCGAAATGGCCACCGGCGAGGGCAAGACGCTCGTCGCCACGATGCCGGCCTACCTCAACGCGCTCACCGGCGAGAACGTCAACATCGTCACGGTGAATGACTACCTCGCGCGCCGCGACTCGGAGTGGATGGGCGCGGTGTACCGCTACCTCGGCCTCACGGTCGGCTGCATCCAGAACCAGATGCCGCCGGAGGAGCGCCGCAGGCAGTACGCGTGCGACATCACGTACGGCACAAACAGCGAGTTCGGCTTCGACTACCTGCGCGACAAGGGCATGGCCTACCGCCCCGAGGAGATGGTCCAGCGCAACTAC
>CAYQYB010000430.1:0-1652 GCA_964421535.1 uncultured Verrucomicrobiota bacterium
GCGTATGCTCCCATGGATCGCCACCGCAAATCCTCCACAAACCGCATATCGGATGTCGAGCGACTGCAATCCGTGGATGATCTGGTTGAACTCGCTGAAAAGGTCGATCGCCATACAGATTCACTCTAAATCAATTCTCTCCAATGTCCAAGCTCGTGAACGCCTATAATATTGCCCGACACCGCGTTCTGGGTTAGGTTTGGACCGCACAGGGAGCTTCTTATGAAAAAGATTATGGTTTCCCTCTTCCTTGCGGCGACCGTCCTTCTGCCCGCTCCGGGCTGGAGCGACGGGGCCACGGCGTCGGCTGACGTCGTCTACACCATCCCCATCCGCGGGATGATCGAGCCGGCCCTGCTCTACGTCATACGCCGCGGCGTCAAGGAGGCCGAGGACGTGAACGCCAAGGCGGTGGTATTCGTCATGGACACGCCCGGTGGCACGCTCCAGGCGGCCAGCGATATCGTCCGTACAATCCAGAAGATCAAGGTCCCGACCTACACCTTTGTTGAAAAGGACGCCTTCTCCGCGGGCGCGATCATCGCGCTGGCAACCAAGAACATCTACATGGCGCCCGGCACGGTCATCGGCGACGCCATGCCGATCATGATGTCGCCCATCGGCGGCGCGCAGGAAATGCCCGATGATCTCAAGGAGAAGGCCGTGTCCGCGGTCGCGGCGCTCGTCCGTGCCGCCGCAGAGGAAGGCGGGCACAACAAGGAACTCGCGGAAAAAATGGTCCGACGCGAGATCGAGTTCAAGATCGGCAACGAGGTCATCAGCCCCGCCGGCCAGCTTCTGACCCTCACGAACATCGAGGCCGAGCGGAAAGTGGGCAAGGAAAAGAAGCCCCTTCTGTCCAAAGGAACTTTCAAGAATGTCGGCGAGATGCTGAAAGCCGTCGGGCTGGAGAATGCGACCGTGAAGGAACTGCAGGTCACGGCCATCGAGAAGGTCGCGCGCTACATCGCCGCGCTCGCACCCATTTTCCTGATCATCGGCCTGCTCGGGCTCTACGTTGAATTCAAGATGCAGGGCGCAGTCCTGCCCGGCGTTGTCGGCGTGATCTGCCTCGCGATCTTTTTCTGGGGCCACCACATTGCCGGCCTGGCGGGCGCGGAGGACATCCTCATTTTCATGCTCGGGCTGGCCCTGCTGGTCGTCGAACTCCTCTTCATTCCCGGCTTCGGACTCCTCGGATTCCTCGGCATCGGCATGATGCTGTGGGCTCTGTTCGACGCGATGGTCGAGAAATACCCCGGCGGGCCGTGGTATCCCACCTGGCCGGTTGTGCAGATCCCTCTGATCAAGCTCTCGGTGGCGCTGATCGGCACGGCGGTCGTGGCGATGTTCCTCGGGAAATACCTCCCGGAAACCCGGCTCTTCAAAAACATCGGCCTCGACACCACGACAAGCCGGAAGGAGGGGTACGCGGCGTCCGACGACTCGCAGTCCCTCGTCGGACTCGACGGCCGCGCGCTGTCGCCCCTCCGCCCCGCCGGCTCCGCGGAGTTCAACGGGCAGAAGATGGACGTGGTCACGCGCGGCGATTTTCTGGCGGCCGGCACGCCGATCCGGATTGTGGAAACTCACGGAAACCGTATTATTGTCGAAGCAGCGTCACAGAAACCTGTTTAGCGGGATCAAACCAT
>CAYQYB010000431.1:0-1636 GCA_964421535.1 uncultured Verrucomicrobiota bacterium
AGCCGGTAGGCCGTCATTTCGAGTTCGTCGCTGGTGTGCTGCCCGTCTGTCCGGTCCGCCAGCGAATTCCAGTATTGACTCATCAGGTTTTCTCCGCGGGCGCATTGCGCCGCGCAACGATGAAGGAGCGGCCCCGGATGAGGGCTCCTTCGGGTTCCAGTTCATCGTTGAGGGTTACACGGAACCCCCGCGCCGAGGCTTCCGCCTTCTGGCGAAGCTCGCGGCTCTTTGAGTTCATCGCCAGGCCCAGCGCGGCCAGCGCCTGGTAGGCGCAGACATCGGAGACGGTGGTGAGCGCAAACGTGCCGCTCTTGGCCTGGTCGGCGCCGGCGAGGCGGGCCAGCACGAACGCCGCAAGCTTCGGCGGCGTGATGTTCCGGGCGGCCCGCGCGCGCTGCATGACCCGGGAACGGGCAACCTGTTCGTCCGATGGGCGCTCGATGCGCAATCCCGACGGCGGGGCGCGGTCGATGGCCTTTCGCGGTTCTGCGAGCCTGTCGCCGCTGATCATGTCGCCGGCCGCGAACGGCTCGCCCAGGGTGGGAAGCTGTCCCGCGAGGGCGGCGGCGATCGCCTGCTTGATCAGGTGATCCAGCGGTAGCTGGGCGCGCAGGTGATAGTCGAGATGGACCAGCGCCCGCCGGTTGGCGCGCCGGATCTCGTCATCGAGCCGGTCGAGGTATTCGTCGATCCGATCCAGTTCGCGCAGGCGCTGTAGATCCTTCTCGAACAGGACTTCCGCCTTCTGGCGATTCCCGCCGCAGCGCTTCGACTCGTACCAAGCGATCAGCCGCGCACGGTGGGTGTCCGTCGAAGCAAGCTCCTCGACGGCTCGGAGGATCTGCTGGCGACGTGCCAAGGGATGCTCCTTGGTGCGCAGTTCGCGGTAGTCGCCGATGAATACCTGCTCGATGTAGTCGTCGAAGAAGCGGCGCACGTACTCGGCCGTGGTTGTCTCGCGCCCCAGATCCTCCATGATCTCCCGGATGCTCGTTCCGGTATTGCGGACGTGCTCTAGCAGGTGCCGCGCCTGATCGGCGGTCTCGTGCAGCGTGTCGCCTGTGGCATTACCTTCCACGACCTGCTGGATGTTGAGATCGATGGAGCGGATTTTGCCGGAAAGGAAGACTGGGCCGGTCTCGGCGAACGAGACCAGCATCGTCAGGAACTGGTTGACCGTGTGGCGCATGGAGACGCGCCTCTCGATCCCGCGCTGTCGCTCGTACTGGAGCCAGCCCGCTTCCTCGAAGTAGTGAAACACCTGCAGCGCCCGGATATTGATCGGCGTTTCGGGCGAACAGTCGTCTTCGGCCTCCCAGAGATCCTGGACGAGCAATCCGTCCTCAATGTCCTGCACGATCTCCCGCACCGAGAAGCCGATGCTGGGCGGCAGCGGCGCATCAGGGCCGAAGCGTTTGTCGTGCAGACGACAGAGCAGGTCCCAGTAGCGATGCCGGTTGGTAGAGGATAGGGGCGCGAAAAGCTTGTCGGGCAGCCGCTCGAAGAGCAGCGTGGCTGCCGTTGCAGATGCACGACGGGGTGGCGATGTCAGCCGGGGAATATCCAAGGTTTCACCTCGTCAAGGTTGGCGACGGCCAGCTGGTAGTCCGGAGGGCGCTGCTTCCCGACATCGGTC
>CAYQYB010000432.1:0-1632 GCA_964421535.1 uncultured Verrucomicrobiota bacterium
CCAAGAAGTCGTAGGTTCAAATCCTATCGCCCCGACCATTTTCATGCCTGCCCACCATCCGGTGGGCAGGCATGAACTATTTTCAGAATCTTCCAATGCTTGGAGAATCCTATCGCGATTTTTCCAATCATTGGAAAAAAGCGCGGCAGTATCAGGCTCAGACTGCGGGTCCTGTGCCGCCGGTCTGTGCGGTGTGCGCTTTCTTTTTCCGCCAGTGGACGTAGGCGTATATCGCGATCAGGATGCCGCAGCCGACGACGGCCCAGCTGGTCGCCTTGTGAAGCATCGGTCGCCAGAGGTCTTCATTCTGGCCGGCGAAGTAGCCGATGTAGGTCAGCACGATCATCCAGATTCCGGCGCCCAGGCCCGTGTAGAACAGGAAGCGCGCGATGTTCATCCGCACCAAGCCGGCGGGCAGAGAGATGTACTGGCGGACCACCGGGATCAGCCGGGCTGTGAAAGTTCCGATCTCCCCGTGCCGCTGGAAGAACCTCTCGCCCTTTTCGAAGTTCTGCTCGTTGATGAAGAAGTACTTGCCCCACTTCAACAGAAGCGGCCGGCCGAGGAACAGCGCCAGGTAGTAGTTGAACAACGCGCCCAGCCAGCTTCCGACAATGCCCAGCATGATGACCACCCAGAAATTCATCTCGTGGCCCGGCTGATAGCCGGCCGACTGCAGATAGGCAGGGGAAGACAGGTAGCCGGCGGGGATCATCACCACTTCGCTGGGAAACGGGAAACACGAGCTTTCCAGGAACATCATGATGACGATGCCCGGGTATCCCCACTGCCCCACGACATGCACGATCCAGTTTACAATCTGCTCCATCCTGTTTCTCTCTTTCTATGCGGTTCGGACTACCGGCGAAGCTCTCTTCTATACTGGAGAATCATCGAAATAAAGCGAAACGTGTCGCTGAACGGGTTGATCTTGCTTTTCTCGTCCCCGTAGATCGTCGAAATCCTCACGGAATCCATCCGTATTCCGCGGGCCGCAACGTGCAGGAGGACTTCCGATTCCGCGGCGAACCGTTCCGACCGGGCGGACACAAAGGGAAGAACGTCGCACCGGTACAGACGGTAGCCGCACTGCGTATCCGGCACGTACTGGCCCATCACGCGGCTGAGCATCCAGCTCATGAACTGGTTGGTCCAGCGGCGGATCCGCGGCATGGTTTCCGCGTCCGCCATCCGGTTCCCGATCAGGACGGGGATGCCGGTCCTGACGTAGGCTTCGACAAACTTCGTTGTCTCGGCCGGCGCGTGCTGGCCATCCGCGTCCATCGTGATGACCGCGCTGTAGCCGTTTTCCCGCGCGTAGTTGAACCCCGTGTTGAGAGCCACGCCCTTGCCCATGTTCTGCGGGTGGACGATCACCTTCGCCCCGGCCGCTTCGGCCTCGGCAGACGTGCGGTCGCCGGACCCGTCGTCGATCACGACGACGTCGAGCCCCTGCTCCTTCAGGGCGCGCACCACGGGCCCGATCCGGTTTTCCTCGTGAAACGCGGGAATAATCACGCAGAACTTATGATCGCTCCGGTCATTCTGTTTCAACGTTCCCGCCCTCCGTTTTGACGCTGCCCGCCCAGAAGTCGTCGAAGATGAACCACTGATACGGCTGGTCGCCAATCT
>CAYQYB010000433.1:0-1629 GCA_964421535.1 uncultured Verrucomicrobiota bacterium
TCCAATGGTAGGGCGAAGCCTCCCGGCTGAGCCGTGCGTTAACCCTGCGGCTCGGTGGGGACGCCTCGCCCTACCACGTCTCCTGCTCCGCATTTCTTGACATGCCGCGCACCCGGGCTATCTTCAGGTCAACAGGAGGACATCATCATGATCCGCAAGCTGCTTGTCGTTCTCAGCGTCGCCGCGATCTGCGCCGGCTGTTCCACGATGTATTACGGCACCATGGAGAAATTCGGCGTTCACAAGCGCGACATCATGGTCGACCGCGTCAAGGATGCGCAGAAGTCCCAGCAGGACGCCAAGAAGGAGTTCAAGTCCGCGCTCGAGCAGTTCAGCGCGCTCGTCAACGTGAAGGGCGGCGACCTGCAGAAGACCTACGACAAGCTGAACGCGAAATACGAGCGCTGCGAGGCGCAGTCGCAGGAAATCCACGACCGGATCGCCGCGGTGGAGGACGTTTCCGGCGCGCTGTTCAAGGAATGGAAGAAGGAAATCGGGCAGTACTCAAACGCCGAATTCCGCAAGACCAGCGAGCAGGAGCTGAAGCAGTCGCAGGCGCAGTACAAGGAACTGATCGCCGCCATGAAGAAGGCGGAGAGCAAGATCCAGCCGGTCCTCACGGTCATGCACGACCAGGTGCTCTTCCTGAAGCACAACCTCAACGCCCGGGCCATCGCGTCGCTGCAGGACGAGCTCGCCTCGGTCGAGCTCAAGGTTGGAGACCTGATCAAGGACATGGAAGACGCGATCAACGAGGCGGACGCGTTCATCAAGACGATGAACCCGTCGTGAAAAGAGGCCGCCGCGCCTAAACTTTTTTCCGACGCCGGCATACTTTCCTTGCAGACACCCTCACAAGGAAGTTGCCATGGCCGTATGCGAGATGCTCGAGAAATGCCCCTTCTTCAACGAAACCATGCACGGCATGCCGGACCACGCGGAGCTGTTCAAACAGCTGTATTGCCACGGCGGAAACGACATCTGCGCGCGGTACATGATCCTTCGGAAGCTCGGGCGTGATGCTGTCCCGGCAGACCTGTTCCCCAACGAGGTGAGCCGGGCGAATATGATTATCGCCGACGGCCGGAAGCTTGTGAAGAAGGCGTGAGCTTCGCTCAAATGCCGAATGACTAAGCCCTAATGACTAATGAATGACTCAATGACCAATTACTGAGGGGTCGACGGCATTCAGACATCTGTCATTCATTAGACATTCGGATTTCGTCATTAGTCATTACTCGCCCTACCCCACATCCACCACGCTCGGCACGTAGTCTTCCGGCGGCTCGTAGCCGATCAGCTTCAGGCACGTCGCGGCGAGGCTCGCGATCCCCAGCCCGCCCGCCTGCGCGGCGGCCGACAGCCTGACCTTGGCCCTGCCGGAGGGATCGTAGACGATGCACGGCACCGGGTTCAGCGAGTGGCTGGTCTTCGCCTTCGGAATCCCCGTGCGCGGGTCCATGACCACCGCGCCGGTCTTCTTGTCGTGCTCGTACATATCGTCCGAGTTCCCGTGGTCCGCGGTGACGATCAGGACGCCCTTCATCTCGTCGATCACCTTCAGGATGCGGCCGATGCAGAGGTCCACGGCTTCCACGGCGATCTCGACCGCGGGGAAGATGCCGGTGT
>CAYQYB010000434.1:0-1629 GCA_964421535.1 uncultured Verrucomicrobiota bacterium
GACCGGCCCTGCGGTCTCCGGACGCACTTGAGACAGGTGGCGGAGTCGTACGCAGGCTCAGGGCGGCGTCGAACCTTGCGGCCCTGCAACCTGAAGCAGAAGCGGTTCCATTGGGCGCAACCGCAGTCCGTCCAGCGAGACCTCCTGACGTGTCAGCAAGCGGGCCTGTCAGAAGAACGGCAAGCCAACGAAGAAGCTGAAGATCCGCGTGTCATCCTCGCCTTTCTTGGAGACCGGGAAGGCGAGGTCGAACTCCATCGGCACCGTTCCGAAGATGTCGAGCGTCAGGCGCACGCCCGCACCGACCGACATGCGCCAGGAACTGATCCCGAAGTCCTCCTCCACCGTGCCCATATCGGAGAAGAACACGCCGCGAATCACTTTCGCATAGAGGGGGAATGAATACTCCGCACCGCCCAGCAGAGAGAAATCGCCGCCGACACGGTTGCGCCTCAGGCCGTCGCGCGGGCTGATGCCGCGGAAGTCGAAGCCGCGGAACGACCCGATGCCGCCCGCGTAGAATCGCTCGAAGACAGGCGCGTCGCCGAGGATCTGGCCGGCGGTGCCGCGCAGCGTGACCACGCTCTTGCGATCCTGGTCGTCGATCGCGACGGTGAAATGCTGGGCCCCGCCAACGGTCGTCTTGCCGTAGAAGAAGTCGCCGCCGAGCGCGCCGGCCTGCTCGTATGCGACTTCGAACCGGTGACCGCTGCCCGGCTCGAACCGGCTGTCCGTGGTGTCGTGCAGCATGGTGAACTTCACGCTTGAAAGATAGTTCCCGCCCTTGACGTCGCGGATGTCTCGGGCGGCGAAGCTCTCCACGTCGTCCACGACGACGTACTCCGTCCGCAGGGCAACCTCGCCCGTCCAGCCCTTGAGCGGGCCGCTCTCGAACTTGTGGTCGAAGCTGACGTTCCCGCCCGCCCGCTTCTCGTCGTAGCCGTCCCGTCCGCGCTCGAAGAGGTAGAAGCTGGTCCCGAAGCCGATGGGCATGTCCATCAGGTACGGCTCGCGGAAGTCGACGCGGAACCGCTGCAGTTCCGTTCCGGGTTCGAGCTGGATCCGCATCGTCTGACCCGCGCCTCGAAACGCCTTGCCCTTGAAGAACTCCGTCCAGTTGCGCGGGCGGTCGAAGAGGTCGAAGTTCGTGTTCTCCAGGACAATGTTGCCCGAAAGCCCGTTGTCACTGCTGGCACCCACGCCGGCGATGAACTGGTTGGTCTTCTCGTTCTCCTCGACGGTGACCAGAGCGTCGCGTACGCTCGCACCGGTACCGACCGGCTCGATGCGGGCTTCCGTGAACAGGCCGGTGCCCTTGAGCCGCTTCTCGGCGGCGCGCACCTTGGTGATGTCGTAGATCTCCTCGGGGTAGAACCGCAACTCGCGTCGGACGCACTTCTCCTGCGTGTGGAAGTTGCCGTTCACCTCGATCCAGCCCACCGAGAACTGGCCGCCCTCCTTGATCGCCACGGTGACATCAACCTGCTCGGGCTCCGTCGCGAAGGTGTGTGTCGAGTTGACCATTGCCTCGATGTAGCCCTGCGATCCGTACTTGGTTCGCAGGTTCTCCAGGTCGGTTCGCAAACGCGTGTTCATGAAGAACTCGTTCGGCACGAGCTGCATTCCCGC
>CAYQYB010000435.1:0-1618 GCA_964421535.1 uncultured Verrucomicrobiota bacterium
CACTCTCTCACTAATGAACTAACGCACTAACGAACTAACGCACTTCTCCGTCACTTCTTCTTGTCGCTCTCGGCCTTCAGCTGGCGCACGTAGCGCACCAGCTCCTCGTACTGGTTCTCGCCGGTCCCCCACGACACCCGGGTCCGGACCACGTACAGGTTGTCGTCGACCTCGTTCTGCTCTAGCTCCTTCTCGTCCACGGTCCGCTCAAAGACATACCCCTCGATCAGCTCGGAGTCGGGGTCGACCGGCAGCTCCTCCTCGACGTCCGTGCTGTCCATGATCGGATACTTCAGCTCGCCGAGGCTGAACACGTACTGCGCGTCCTGGTACTCTTTGGCGAGCGACATCATCGCGGCGCAATTGCCCAGCCCCACCATCAGCGTCAGGAGGCCGAACGACAGAATCATCGTGGCGATCAGGATTTCGATCAGCGTAAACCCGTTGCGTCCGCTCACTCGTCGTCCTCCTCGATGCGCGCCGCGCCCAGCACATCCACGACCACCGTCAGCGTCAGGGGTCCGTCCTCGCCCGCGCTCACCCGCAGCCGGTAAGGCCGGCAGGTCCCGTTGCTCTTGTAGCGGATGCGCACGGTCTGCACGTCCTCTTCCGACGACTCCTCCTCTTCGCGGCCGACGCCGCGCCGCTCGTCCAGCGTGTCGGTGTAGCCCTCGAAGTGGAACGTGACGTTCTCGTATTTCTTCTCGGCGTTCACGACCGCCATCACATACGACTCGCCGCCGCCTCCGCCCGCAGAAGCCGCCTCCGCCGCGGCCGCCTCCTCCGTCCGGGCCTCGCGCGCCGCATCCTCCTCTTCCGCCGCGACCGCCGCGTTGGTCACGGCGAAGGCCTTGGCGCTCACCAGACTCTCGCCGCCGCCGCCCGCCTGAACCACGCTGACCGTCCCGTCCGAGCCGAAGGTCAGGTCGACGGGCGTCTGGTGCAGGACCGCCATGGTGCGCGCGTAGCGCGACATCTGCATGGCGCCGCGCGCCGCCGTGCGCATCCGAGCCACGTCGGACCCCGTCGTGAACGTGGGCCCGACGACCATGGCCATCACGCCGATGATCACGATCACCACCAGCAGCTCGACCAGCGAAAAACCGCTGCGATGTCGGAAACCGTTCATTCGTTCGTTGGTTCGCTGGCTCATTGGGACCGCGTTGACCCGCTCACGCACTCATGCACGCACGCACTAATTGGTGATGTCGTCTTCGGTCCCCTGCTCGCCGTCGGGGCCGGCCGAGGTGATCTTGAACTTCTTGCCGGTTTTGGTGAACGCGAACGGTGAGCCCCACGAATCGTTCAGCGCGCCCTCTTTGAGCAGGCCGGGCGCGTCGTCCGTGCCGGCGGTCAGCTCTTCGAGCGTGTCCGGCAGCTTGCCGTTGTGCTGCATGGCGAAGATCTGGACCGCCTGCTCGATCGCGGTGATGCTCGTGCGCGTGGCGTTGACGCGCGCGGTCTTGTCGTGGCCCATGATGTTGGGGATCACGACCGCCGCCAGAATGCCGAGAATGGTCACCACCAGCAGCAGTTCCACCAGCGTGAAACCGCTGCGGCCGCTCTTTCTGTTCTCCGAATCGCGTTTCTCTCTCCGGTTCATCTCATACCTCCTGGT
>CAYQYB010000436.1:0-1615 GCA_964421535.1 uncultured Verrucomicrobiota bacterium
ATTTTCGGTCATTTCTTTCCCTATCCGTAGTTTCTATCTCTCCACTTTGCGTCTTCTATGAGAAGGCTAGTCAAGGGCATCCGCATGGCGGAATTCCACTTTTTCCCGAACGCAGTTGACGTCTCGCTTCTATCCGCACTCTTTTTGGGCAACCTTTTGCCCGGTGCATGGAAAGGTCCGTCTTCGGGCTGCCACCTTTGCGGCGCACTTGATGTGCCAGACGCAAAACGCAGTCACCGGGACGGGACGTCTGCTGTCCATCGAAAAGCGGTTTCTTCCGTCAGCCTCAACTCCTTGGAAATCTCCTGTGAAACAACTCTCTCCGTGGCCGAGAGGGGCGGGCGGTCCGGCGGGGGCATCAAGAGCCCCAAAGCCGGAACGTCCGGCCCGACCTACGCCACGGCCTCAACATCTTTCAGCGGGCGGTAGGCCGTCCGGCTCTTCAGGACCGCGAGCATCACGACGGCCAACTTCCGGGCCACCGCCACCTTGGCCCGTTTTTTCGCGTTCTTGCCGCCCCGCTCCGCGATCCGCATGCCGTGGCGGCGAAGGTCGCTGTCCTTCCCGAACGGCCCCATGATGTAGTTCGCGGCGGTCACCAGCAGCCGGCGGACGATCTCGTTGCCCTCTTTCGTTATCCTCAGCTGCTTGTCCGTTTCCCCCGACTGGTCCTGCCGCGGAACCAGCCCGAAGTAAGGCCCCGCGTCCCGCGCGCTCCCGAAGGTCGACACGTCCCCGACCGCCGCCAGAAACGCAGCCGTGGTCACCGGCCCGACGCCGGTTATGGTGTCCAGCAGCGCCGCATCCTCGCCCCTCAGCCGCTTGACGCCGTCGGCGATCATCTTGTCGTAACCCCCGATCTTCTTCGCCAGTTCCCTCAGCATCGCGAACAGCGGTTTCGTGACCGCGCGCACGGACGCGCACACCTCGTGCTCCATCCTCCCGAAAGACTCGGCCGAGCACCTCGGAAGGCGGACGCCCTCGGACTTGCAGAACCCGCGGATCTGGTTCACGATCCCCGTGCGGCTCTTGACCAGAAGGTCGCGCGACTTCACCAGCCGCATCAGCCCCTGGTCCCCGTCGCCCCTCAGCCTCACCGGCGCGAACATCGTCCTGTCCATCCGGGCAACCTTCGCCAGCTTTTCCGCGTCGTTCCAGTCGTTCTTCCGGCTGCTGTCCCAGATCACCCGCAGCTTGCGCGCGTTGCCCACCAGAACCTCGTGCCCCAGCTCCAGCCCGATGCGGCACACCCACCGGCAGTGCGTGCCGGTCTCGATCGCCAGCAGCGCGCCGGGGTGCCGCTTCAGGTACGCGCGCACATCCTCCGGCGTGCAGGGCACCTCGTCGCGGCAGACGACCCCGCCGTCTTCAGAAAGACCGACCGCCTTGTGATTTTTGTCTCCCATATCCATGCCGATTACGCTAACCTTTTTCATCGCTGTTCTCCTTGTGTTTTGCACCTCTGAGTGCGTGTTCTTGGACTCTGGTATTTTGCCAGAAATCCTTTCACCAGGAGAACAGCCTTCTCATCTTACCTGACGCGGGTCTGGCAGATACGACTCTGGCCAGCCCCGCGCAGCCGCGAATCCGCATCGGTTTGGGGACAACAGTTGCT
>CAYQYB010000437.1:0-1602 GCA_964421535.1 uncultured Verrucomicrobiota bacterium
TCTTCATGAGCATCTCGGGCAGTTCGCCGGTCTCCTCGCCCACCTCGACCATGCTGACGACGATGGGCGGGAACACGCCGGAGGCCTGGATCGGCGGCGCCATGTTTTCGCCTTCCTTCACGGCGTCGTGGATCTGCGAGATCGCGCGGCCGATGACCTCGTTCTGCACGGTGTCGCGGACGATGTTCAGCGCCTGCAGGACCGGCACGCCGGAGGTCATGAGCGTCCCGAGGGTGCGGGTGAAACGGCCGATGGCGGTCTTGCGGTTGAGCACGCCGAAGACCGGCGTGGAGAGCTTGATGCTGTCGATGATGTAGCGACCGGTCTTCGACTTTCCGATCAGCTTCACGAGAACGACGAGGACGACGATGCCGACGATAACGAGGGGCAGTTGCACGGTCATGGTCTTGCTGACATTGAGGACGAACTGGGTCAGCCCGGGCAGGGCCTGGCCCTCGAGCAGGTCCTTGAAGATCTCCTGGAACTTCGGGACGATGAAGACCATGAGGAGGGTCAGGATGGCGGTGGCCATGATGAGGACGACGATGGGATAGACCATCGCGCTGATGATCTTGCTCTTGATCTTCTGGGCCTTCTCCATAAACTCGGAGAGCCGCAGGAGGACCACGTCGAGCACGCCGCCGATCTCGCCCGCCTTGACCATGTTGACGAACAGCTTGTTGAAGATGCGCGGATGCTGGGCGAGCGCCTCGGCGAACGTGCTGCCCGACTCGATCGCCTCGGCCATCTCGCCGATGGCGCGCTTCAGGCCGGGATTCCGCTCCTGCCGGGTGAGCACCTGCAGGCCGCGAAGCAGAGGCAGGCCGGCGTTGACGAGAGTGGCCAGCTGGCGAGTGAACGCAGTCATCTGCTTGGGTTTGACGCGGACGAGGAAAGACGGGAGCCGGAGCTCCATCTTGAGCCCGCCGGAGCGGGCGGCCGGGGCCGGGCTCTGCTGTTTCTTCTTCTGCGCGCGGGCGTCGATCTCGACCACGCTGGTCGGGAAGAACCCCTTCTCACGAATCTTGCTCAGGGCCGCGGTCTGGCTGTCCGCATCCACCTCGCCCTGCGTTTCCTTCCCCTTCGAGTCCAGCGCGATGTATTTGAATTTAGCCATAGTCAATCCTCACTGGTCCAAGGGCCAACAGTCCAAAGTCTAAAGTCCAAGGTCCAAAGTCCAAAGTCTAGAGTCCAAGGTCGGCTGCTCCCACGTTGGGCTTTGGACTTTCGACTTCGGACTCCTACGTATACTTCAGCACTTCCTCCACCGTCGTCGAGCCGTCGAGAATGCAGCGGATGCCGTCTTCGCGCAGGGTCCGCATGCCGAGCTCGATGGCCTTGTCGCGGATGACGATCGTCGGCTTGCGCTTGCTGATGAGATCGCGGATGGGCTCGCGGATGCGGAGGTATTCGAAGATCCCGCGCCGGCCCTTGTAGCCCGTGTGGTTGCAGTACGAGCAGCCCGCCCCGTAGTAGAAGCTGCGGTCCCCCATCGCGTCTTCCTTCATATTCAGCTGATCGAGGATGCTCTTCTCGGGCTTGTACGGCGTGCGGCAGTTCTGGCACACGGTGCGCACGAGCCTCTGGCCGAGGACGGCCTCG
>CAYQYB010000438.1:0-1599 GCA_964421535.1 uncultured Verrucomicrobiota bacterium
GGCCGGAAGATTCTTCGACCCGAACAGAAGCAGAACGACAACAAAGATCAGGAGCACCTCGCCTGAGCCGAAGGATCCGCCAAGGATGGAGAGAGGGCTGGAGGCTGCGATTGCGTACACGTTCATACTGTCATCTTACCCTGAACGCGGAATGATGCAACTGCGCGCATGGAACCGCAAAGGCCCGAGTTGCGTACAATTCCACCGGCTTGCGCCGGCGGCTACGAATAGAGCGTAGCCGCGCCCGCAAGGGCGTGGCGAAAGAGGAGTAATCCGGGAACCTGATTCAAACAAAACGGCCCCGGCATTTCTGCCGGGGCCGTTCAAGTCGATCTGCCGATCCGCTATTGGACCACCACGAACTCGCCGCGGCGGTTCTTGCTCCAGGCCGACTCGTCATGACCCGGATCCACCGGACGCTCTTCGCCGTAGCTCTTGGTCTGAATGCGGGCGCCGTCAATGCCGAGGCCCACGAGGTACGCGCGAACCGCAAGCGCACGGCGCTCGCCCAACGCGAGGTTGTACTCCGTGCTGCCGCGCTCGTCGCAGTTCCCCTCGACGATGACCTGGCTGGAGCCGCTCTTCATCGCAGAAGCAACCGCTTCGATCTTGGAGCGCTCAGACTCGTTGATCTGGGCGCTGTCGTAGTCAAAGTAAACCGTCGACGCGGCAAACTGCGCTCTGTCTTCGGAACCCTCAGGCCGATCCGAAAGGCCTTCGCCATAGACGTCCGTCTCGCCGACTCCGCCGACTCCGTCAATGCCGCCAACTCCGCCGCTCTTGGGTCTCTTCTTGCAACCCGTGATCGCCAAGGCGCAAACCAAGCCCATCATCACAACCAACATCCAACGCTTGCTGTACATTTCGCTGTCTCCTTATCGTATAGAAATTATTTCGCCGACCACGCGGGAGAGTACCAATCCCCTTGAGTGTCGAGCAAAGCTACAGGGGGGTCCCCCAAAGTGTCAAGGAGGTAAATGGCGGATCGGTACTGCTTCGTGCGGCCCGCGGCCAGGTGCCTGCCGTCGGGCGCCCAGCAGGGGTCTTCATAGTCCGCATCCTCCGCCGTGATCTGCTTGGACACACAGGAGGCGGGATCCATGACGCAAACCTGGTACCGCCCGCCCACGCGCGTCGTGTAGGCGATCCAGCCGTTGGAACCCCAGTCCGGGGCCACGTTCTCCGAGCCGCGGCTCGTCATGCGCACCGGACGCCCGCCGTCGCGCGAGACCACGTAGAGCTGGGGCGTGCCGGACTGGTCGGAGACGTAAACAATCTTGTCCCCGTCGGGCGACCACGACGGGCTCGCCTCGGCGGCGCGCGGCGAGCGAGTCAGCCGGGTCAGCTCCCCGTTCCGCAGGTTCTTCACGTACAACTCGGGGTTGCCGTCCTTGGAAAGGATCAATGCCACTTCGCGGCCGTTCGGCGAGATGTCCGCGCCGGTGTTCAATCCGGGGTATCCAGCCAGGCGCGTGCGGCCGCCGGTTCCAAGATCGATCGAGTAAACGTCCGGATATCCTTTAAGGTAGGAGGTGTAGACGATGGTCTCTCCATCCGGCCCCCACTTCGGGGCCAGGCTGATCTTGCCGTCCTTCGTCA
>CAYQYB010000439.1:0-1599 GCA_964421535.1 uncultured Verrucomicrobiota bacterium
GGTGGGGACGAGTTGCGCGCGGCCGGCATGGAGATTGTCGTCGACGCCCGCAACATGGCCGTGATGGGGCTCGCGGAGGTCGTCAAGCGCTACGGCTTTTTCAAAAAAGTCTTTGCTGATATGACCGAGCTTGCGCGCGCGCGCAAGCCCGACGCGGTCGTGCTGGTCGACTATCCCGGCTTCAACCTGCGCTTCGCCGGGAAGGCCCGCGAGATGGGGCTGAAAGTCGTCTACTACATCTGCCCGCAGGTCTGGGCGTGGCACCGGTCGCGCATCCCGAAGATGGCCCGGATCGTGAACCGATTGATCGTGATTTTCCCGTTCGAGCCGGATGTGTTCAAAGACACCTCGTTGAAAGTGGATTTTGTCGGACATCCTCTGGTGGATATTGCGGAGAAAGCGCTTGCGGAGCCGTTGAAGGATCTGCCGTGGAAGGGCGATGCAAGGATCGCGCTCCTGCCGGGAAGCCGTCATCAGGAAATCGACCGGATATTCCCCTCGATGCTGTCAGCGGCGGCTCTGCTGGAGGAGCAGGTCCCGGGCTCGGCGTTCATCGTGGCGTCGCCGTCCGAGGAAATCGCGGCGAAAGTTCGCGGCATTCTTGCGGCGCAATCCGACAAGCCGGCGCGCTGTGAAGTTGTGGTCGGCGAGACGCGCCAGGTCCTGCGGCAGGCGCGCGCGGCAATGGTCGCTTCCGGAACGGCGACGATCGAGACGGCGCTGATGGGCTGTCCGATGATCGTTGTCTACAAGACGTCTCCGATCACGTACTTCTTCGGGCGCATGCTCGTGAAAGTTCCGAACATTGGAATGGTGAACGTTGTGGCCGGCCGCCAGCTTTGTCCGGAACTGATCCAGGGAGCGGCGACTCCCCGGGCCTTGGCCGCCGCGATGGTTCCGTTGATCGGAGACACGCCGGAGCGCAAGGCGATGATCGCCGGGTTGGAGAAGGTCCGGCAGCAGCTCGGGCGCGGCGGCGCCGCCGAGAGGGCGGGGGACGTGCTGCTGGAAGAGCTGGGCTGATCGTCCTCGTCGTCGTCCTCGCTCTCGTCCTCGATTCGCCCGGTCTTCGAGTACGACGACGAGATCGAGGACGATTGATGAATCACTTCTTCCTCTCGACCACGTACCGGGCGATGGCTTCCAACGGTTCGATGTTTCCGCGGAGCTTGCCGAGTTCATCGACGGCGCGCTCGATCAGGTCCCTGGCCTTTTCCTCGGCCCCCTCGATCCCGTGGACGGAAACATAGGTCATTTTCTTCCGGGCCGCATCGCTTCCCGACGCTTTGCCCAGCACTTCCTCTGACGAAGTCGCGTTCAGGATGTCGTCCGAAATCTGGAACGCGAGCCCGATGTCGCACCCGTAGATCGTCAGCGCGCTGAGATCGGATTCCCCTGCGCCGGCGGCGATGGCGCCGATGCGGACCGAAGCGCGGATCAGGGCGGCCGTCTTGTGAAGGTGGATGTAATCGACGAGTTCGGCGGACGGGTCTTTTCCTTCGGCCGCGAGGTCTTCGGCCTGGCCGGCGATCACGCCGCGGCTGCCTGCGGCTTCCGCGAGTTCCAGCGAGAGCTGGTTGGGCAGGTACGGCTTCGGAG
>CAYQYB010000440.1:0-1591 GCA_964421535.1 uncultured Verrucomicrobiota bacterium
AAACGTGGATCCGGGCACGATGAGCCCGTTCCAGCACGGCGAGGTCTATGTGCTCGATGACGGCACGGAAACAGACCTCGACCTGGGCCATTACGAGCGGTTCACGCACACGAAGCTGACCCGGCTGAACAACCTGACCAGCGGGCGCGTTTACCTGAACGTCATTGAAAAGGAACGGCGCGGCGATTATCTCGGCAAGACCGTGCAGGTCATCCCACACGTCACGGGCGAAATCCAACAGCGGATAAACGACGTCGCCGACGAATCCAAAGCCGACGTGGTCATCACGGAAATCGGCGGGACGACCGGCGACATCGAAGGCCTGCCGTTTCTCGAAGCCATCCGCGAGTTCGCGCTCGACGCAGGCGTGGGTAACACCTGCTTCATCCATGTCACTTACGTGCCGTTCATCAAGGCGGCCGGCGAGCTGAAGACCAAGCCCACCCAACAATCGGTGGCCAAGCTCCGCGAAATCGGCATCGCTCCGCACCTCATCGTCTGCCGCTGCGAAAAGCCGTTGGACAAGGAGCTGCGGAGCAAGATTTCGCTCTTCTGCAACGTGCCGGTGGAAGCCGTGATCGAGGAGAAGGACGTGGATCACACGATCTACGAAGTACCGCTCATGCTCCAACGCGAGCGCGCCGACGATCTGGTTTGCCGCATCCTGCACTTGGACGGCCCGGCGCCGAACATGACGCATTGGCAGGAAATTCTCCGCAAGCTCATCGCGCCGCAACACCGCGTGCGCATCGGTGTCGTCGGCAAATACATCGGCCTGCAAGACGCCTACAAGTCGGTCTATGAGGCGATCAGCCATGGCGGCATCGGCAACGACTGCGGTGTGGAAATCGTCCGCGTGGAATCTGAGGAGATCGAGAAGGAAGGGGCGGACAAGGTACTGAAGGGCCTAGGCGGCATTCTCGTACCAGGCGGCTTCGGTGAGCGCGGGATCGAAGGCAAGATTCAGGCGGCTCGGTACGCGCGCGAACACAAGCTGCCCTACCTCGGCCTGTGTCTCGGGATGCAGATCGCCACCATCGAGTTTGCCCGCAACGTGCTCGGACTCGACAAGGCGCACTCAGCCGAGTTCGACCCCGAAACGCCGCACCCGGTCATCGCCATGCTCGACGCGCAAAAGAAGATCACGAAGAAGGGTGGCACCATGCGGTTGGGCGCGCAGCCCTGCCAGCTCGCCGTCGGCAGCAAAGCGGCGCAACTCTACGGCGCGTTCGTGGTCAACGAGCGCCATCGCCACCGCTACGAATTCAACAACGCCTACCGCGAGAAGTTCCAGAAGGCCGGCTTCGTCTTCAGCGGCCTTTCGCCCGACGGCAAGCTCGTCGAGGTGATTGAACTGGCCGACCATCCGTTCTTCGTCGCCAGCCAGTTCCATCCGGAGTTCCTGAGCAAGCCGCACCAGCCGCATCCGCTCTTCAAGGGTTTCATCGCCGCGGCACACGCACGGCTGCATCAGAAGCAGACGTGAGGTCCAGCAAGCGTTTGTCCGGGCAGCAACGTGCTCAAGACTTTTCCTTCCGGGATTATATACTTCACGGAGGCATAGGACCGTATTTGTCCGAGGGGGTGGGCT
>CAYQYB010000441.1:0-1591 GCA_964421535.1 uncultured Verrucomicrobiota bacterium
CCATCCCTGTCATCCGGCTGGGCAATGCGCTGGGGATGAACTGGAATCCGCGGCTGATCCGCCCGCCCGGCTCGCTGGCCGAGGGCGAGTTCCTGGACCGCTGCCTGAAGTGCGGGCAATGCATGCGGGTCTGCCCCACGAACATCATCCAGCCGGCCGGGCCGGAAATGGGCGCGGAAGCGCTCTGGACGCCGGCGCTCAACTTCCGCATAGGCACCAGCGGTTGCCAGATGAACTGCGTGGCCTGCGGGAACATCTGCCCGACCGCCGCGATCCGGCCGATCACGCTCGACGAAAAATCCGGCGTGAACGCTTTCGCCGCGCGCGGCCCGATCCGGCTGGGCACGGCGTTCGTGGACCAGGGCCGCTGCCTGCCGTGGGCGATGGACACGCCGTGCATCGTCTGCCAGGAGAATTGCCCGGTCAGCCCGAAGGCGATCTTCGTCCGCGAGGTCTTCATGCCGATCCGCGACCCGCTGCCGCCGGTGGCCGCCGGCGACGAGCTGTCGCTGGATTTCGGCCGGCCCGTGTTCCGCCCGGGCCAGTACTCCACCGGCGACTACTACTGCAGCGTGGACGACACCGGGCCGCGGCGCATCGTGGACAACACCGCGACGGGGATCATCATCGGCTCGACGAAGCCGTGGGACTCCCCCCCGAAGCCCGGCCGGCGGGCCGAGATCCAGATCCGGCTCCAGCGGCCGTACGTCGATCCCGCGCTGTGCATCGGCTGCGGAATTTGCGAACATGAATGCCCCGTCACGGGACTGAGGGCCATACGCGTGACGGCGGAGAACGAGTCGAGAAGCACCCAGAGGACCATCACGACATGAAGACGAACAGCACGCGGCGAGATTTTCTGAAGACGCTGGCCATCGCCGGCGCGGGAGCCCTGATCGGCGGCAGGGAATCGCAGGCCCAATCCGCGGACGCGGCGCCCGCCAAGTCCGACCTGAAGGTGCCGAAGCGGCCCTTCGGGAAGACCGGGATCGACGTTTCGATCCTCGGGATGGGCACCATGTACGACATCATCAACAACCAGATGAACCTGAAGCAGTCGCTCGAGCATGGCGTGACCTACTGGGACACGGCGGACTGCTACGAAGGCGGCCGCGCCGAGAAAGGCATCGGCAAGTTCTTCACCAGCCATCCCGAGGCCCGCAAGGAAGTCTTCCTCGTCACGAAGTCCGACGCGCGCGATCCGAAGGGCATGTCCGACCTGCTCGCGCGTTCGCTCGAACGCATGAAGACCGACACCATCGACCTCTACTTCGTGCACGGCATCGGCAACATCAACGAGATGGACAACGACGTCAAGGCGTGGGCGCACCAGATGAAGAAAGAGGGAAAGATCAAGCTCATCGGGTTCAGCACGCACAAGAACATGGAGTCCTGCCTGATGGGCGCTTCCAAGCTCGGGTGGATCGACGGCGCCATGTTCTCCTACAATTTCAGGCTGATGAAGAAGGACGGCATGAAGGCCGCGGTCGATGCGTGTACCGCGGCAGGCATCGGGCTGACCGCGATGAAGACGCAAGGCGGCGGATCGGTGCGGATCGAGAGCGAGAGCGAAGTGAACATGGCGGCGACG
>CAYQYB010000442.1:0-1576 GCA_964421535.1 uncultured Verrucomicrobiota bacterium
ACACCGTCACGTGGATCGATGTCTCGAAAGAGCCCTGGGTGTTCAGCATTCCCGACATGAAGGACCGGTACTTCCTGTTCCCCATGCTCTCGGGCTGGACGGATGTCTTCCAGGTTCCCGGGAAGCGCACGACGGGAACGAAAGCGCAGAAGTATGCCATCACCGGCCCCGGCTGGACCGGGACGCTGCCCGAGGGCGTTGCGGAATACAAATCGCCTACCGGGATGGTGTGGATCCTCGGACGGATCTACTGCACAGGCACGGCGCAGGATTACAAGGCGGTGCATGCGCTACAGGACCAGGTCTCGATCGTTCCGCTCAGCGCTTACGGGAAGCCCTACACGCCGCCTGAAGGCAAGGTCGACCCTGCTATCGACATGAAGACACCCGTTCGAGAGCAGGTCAACAAAATGGACGGCGCCGCCTACTTCAAGCTGCTTGCCGAGCTGATGAAGACCAATCCCCCGGCAAAGGAAGACGCACCGATGGTCGAGAAAATGGCAAAGCTCGGAATCGTGCCCGGGAAGGATTTTGACATAAGCAAAGTCGATGCGGTTGCAGCCAAGGCTTTGCAGGCCGCTCCCAAACCGGCGCAGGAGAAGATCATGGCGCATTTCGGCACTGCCGGGAAGCACGTCAACGGCTGGATATTCACGACGAAGGCGGGGGTTTACGGTACGGATTACATTCAGCGTGCCCTGATCACGGCGATCGGCCTCGGCGCCAACCGGCCCCAGGACGCCGTCTACCCGACCTCTGAAACGGATGCCGAAGGCAAGCCCTACGACGGCACGGCAAAGTACGTCATGCACTTCGATAAGGGACAGATGCCGCCTGCGGAAGGGTTCTGGTCTCTGACGATGTACGACGACAAGTATTTCTTCGTCGAGAACAAGCTTAATCGTCAGAACGTGAGCTCGCGAAACAAGTTCATCACTAACAAGGATGGCTCCGTCGACCTCTACATCCAAAACGCGTCGCCCGGTAAGGACAAGGAAGCCAACTGGCTGCCCGCACCCGCCGGCAAGTTTATCCTCATGCTGAGGCTCTACTGGCCGAAGGAAACGCCGCCCTCCATCGTCGACGGCTCCTGGAAGCCGCCGGCCGTGGTGAAGGCGAAGTAGAACAACGTTGGCCCTTCTCCGTTCCCGGAACGGGAATCGGGAATGAGGGCATTCGTAAAATCCTCCCCGGCCCTCCTTTTACAAAGGAGGGAGTTGCCTCCCCCTTTCGCAAAGGGGGATTGAGGGGGATTTGAAAAGGAGGAAAGAGATGAAACGCAATTCCGTGAACAGGACGCTCGGCATCGCCCTGTCGGCGGTCTGTGTGACCGCAACGACAGCGGCGCAGGCCCAGCAGGTCACGGGGACGCCGGGCTCTGCCGGCGCCACCACCACCATCAGCGGCAAGCAATTGCCCCCGCCCGATCCCAAGTTCGGGGGGGTGATCAAGAATGACGCCTTGAACTCCAAGGCTTGGTGGGCGCCGCGCGTCGTGCCGCCCAAGAATGCGCCGAACGTGCTGCTGATCATCACCGACGACGCCGGCTTCGGCGTGCCGAGCACCTTCGGCGGCG
>CAYQYB010000443.1:0-1574 GCA_964421535.1 uncultured Verrucomicrobiota bacterium
CCTTCCACAAGCCGGGCGGCGTGCTGATCTACGGCATCCCCGAGTTCCGCCTGCCGAAGAAGATCGTGCAGATGGAAATCGACACGCTCAAGAAGATGGGCGTGCATCTCAAGACCAACTTCGTCATCGGGAAGACCCGCAAGATCCAGGACCTGATGTCGAAGGACGGCTTCGACGCCGTATTCATCGGGACCGGCGCGGGCCTGCCGAAGTTCATGGAGATCGAGGGCGAGAACCTGGTCGGCGTGTACTCGGCCAACGAGTACCTGACCCGCGCGAACCTGATGAAGGCCTACGAGGTCGGCAAGGCTGACACTCCGATCGCGCGGTCGAGGAAGGTCGCCGTGCTGGGCGGCGGCAACGTCGCGATGGACGCGGCGCGCACCGCGCTGAGGCTGGGGGCGGAGGAAGTCCACCTGGTGTACCGCCGCACGGAGAAGGAAATGCCCGCGCGCGTGGAGGAGGTCCATCACGCGAAAGAAGAGGGCGTTGTCTTCCACATGCTGCAGAACGCCCGGCGAATCCTCGGCAACGACTACGGCCTTGTCACCGGCATCGAATGCCTGAAGTACGAGCTTGGCGAGCCGGACGACTCGGGCCGCCGCCGGCCGGTCGAGATCAAGGGCAGCGAGTTCGTGATGGACTGCGACACCGTGATCGTCGCGATCGGCAACGAGTCCAATCCTCTCATCAAGCAGACCACGCCCTCCCTGAACACCAACAAGTGGGGCAATATCATCGTCGATGAAAACGGGAAGACGTCGATGGAAGGCGTTTACGCCGGCGGCGACATCGTGCTCGGCGCCGCGACGGTCATCCTCGCCATGGGACAGGGGCGCATCGCCGCGAAATCCATCAACGACCATCTCGCTTCCAGGCACGCGAAGGCGTAAGCTGCCGCCATGCCTGATGTCACCGAACTGGACCGGAAACTTGCCGAAGTCTGCGCGCACTGCACGCTCTGCCGCCACGCCCGGAAGACCCAGCGCGGTTTCAGCTTCTGGCTGGTCAGTAAGGTCGAAGGCGCGCTGTGCCCGTTCTGCAAGGCCTACGAGCGCGTGTACGGGCGCAAAGCCCACGAGCCCGAGATCTGATTTTTCCAAACCTTGGAAAATTCCGGGGCTTTTTTTCCAAGGATTGGAAAAAAATGAAAAAAGGCAAAAAAAGTTCCGGAAAATCCGCCGGCTCGGTTCTTTCTATTAGTAGACGCGATTTCGAAATCGCGTCTACGAAGACTGCTTCCGAACCAGATCCGTGGTCACTTCGTTCGGGCACGCCCGGCCTGCCTCGAAGTCGCTGACGTTTCCCAGCGTGGTTTCGGCGATGTTCGTGAGCGCCTCGCGCGTGAAGAACGCCTGGTGCCCCGTGATGATCACGTTCGGGAACGTGAGCAGGCGCGAGAACACGTCGTCCTGGATGATCCGCGTGGAGAGGTCCTCGAAGAAAAGGTCGGCTTCCTCCTCGTACACGTCGAGGCCGAGGTGGCCGATCCGTCCCGACTTCAGGCCGGCGATGACGGCTTTCGTGTCGATCAGCTCCCCGCGGCTCGTGTTGATGAGCATCACGCCCTGCTT
>CAYQYB010000444.1:0-1572 GCA_964421535.1 uncultured Verrucomicrobiota bacterium
CCGTACTGCCGTCCCGGCTCTCGTAGAAATGAGACGCCAGCATGATCACCGCAGCCTCGGTCGTTGGCGGTAGTGCCGCCACTTCGTAGGTTCCGGCTGTTAGGTGCTGGTAGCTCTCGGCGTAGGATACTGCGGCGTCGATCAAACGCTGCAGTAATTCGTCATCCGCGTCGTGGGTTAGGATCAGGTTCGCTTTGACCTTATTCAGCAGCGTTGCCATTCCCGTTTCCCTTTACGCGCTGCCAGCCGGATCTTCTTCCATTAACCCAGCCGTCTTCAATTTTGTTAGGAGCGCGTTGAACTCATTCGTTAACGTAGCAACATCTGCAGCGGCGCTTGCCGCCTGGTTTTCCGCCTGATACATCACACCTACCGTATTGACGGTGGCGAATTCAGTCGGCAGCCCAATAACCATGGCGCTGTTTTCGACTACCAGCGTGCCCCCGATTACCAATGTGTCGCCGCCATCGGTCATGTAATTCTTACAGTTGTGCGCCCCTTCAACCGCCGGTTCTTCTACAATCTGCATATTGTTCCTCCGTTACACCTTCTGCTGCAAGACTTTGATCGCTTCCGGCAGGATGAGCTTGCCATCCACACGCTGCGTCGCCATGAAGCCGACTTGACCGGTCGTGGCGAACAGCTCGTTCAGACGCTTGAAGGAGCGCCCCTGACGGTCGGCAATCCAGTAGTACCCGAAATCGCCGAATGCGATCGACTTTGCGCCTGCAGCGATCGTCGGGACATAGGCGGACGTGTGCACAGGGCGGTTCAGAATCGAGTCGGGCGTGTTTGCCGTCAGCGCGGGCTGCCAGAGATACTGCCCCTGTCCATCCTTGAGCTTTCGGATCGCCTTCACCGTCGCGTCGTTCATGACGAAAACCGCTTTCTTCCGATACGGCGATTTCAGGCTGTAGAACAGGTCGAGCACCTCGTCGACAGTGATCGCCGCAGCTGCAGCCGCGGTAACACCCACTTGCGCGCCACCTGTCGTGTGGAAGATGCCGGTCGGTTTCCCATCCGCATCTCCGACGAAGAAGGCTTCCTCCTCCTTATGACCGATCCGGCGCGCAAATTCCGTCGTGATATAGCCCTGCAGATCGAACACGGAGTCGTTGAGCAACTCGTCCGACACTTTGATGAAGGTTCCAAGCTTGAACGCGCCAATCGAGGTCTGACCGAACGCCTCGTCGCTTTCGGGTACGAGCTCCTCTTCGTCCAGCCAGGACGCGGAGCCGTGCGTTGTGACAACGGGGATCTTGCGATCGCCGCTCGACGTTTGAATCACTCTGGCGAGCGTGCGAAAGATGTTTTCTTCATCGAGCGCGTCGACCAGCGTGCGCTCGAATTCGTCGGGCGCAAGATAACCGCCCTCACTGTCGGTTCCGATCTGGAGCGCATTGACCACATCGTAGCGCGGATTCTTTGCGCGCATGACGTTCCAGAACGCCTTTTTATACTCATCGGATGCGCGGCCAGATTTCAGTTCCACACCGTTCGCGGCAGGTTTATTGGTAAGGGGATCGGCGGTGGGTTTGTTCAGTTCGGCATCCAGCGCCGCCTGCCGCTCCA
>CAYQYB010000445.1:0-1571 GCA_964421535.1 uncultured Verrucomicrobiota bacterium
AAGGTTCGAGGACATCAGTCCGTCCGGGTCCGCCCGGCGGCACACGGCGCGGAAAACCCCGCTGTGCTACTCGGCGCAGTTCGGATTCGCCAGAACGTGCGCGCCGGTGTAGCAGCGTTGCAGCGTGCCGAAGTCGTCCATGTCCACGTCGCAGTCGTGGTCGAAGTCCGGCGGCGCGAACGTGGTGCAGACCGGCCCGGTTCCCGGCCAGAAGCCGCCGCTCAGCGTGAAACTCCCGCCGGTCATGGTCTGCGAAGACGCGTCCGACTGACCGGTCGTGCCGGACAGCGTGTAGCTGCCGCCGGACACGAACGCGGCCCCGCCGCCGTCGACGGTCCACCATGACAACTGGTAGTCTTGCGCGGCAACGATGGTCGTCACACACGCAACGAGAAACGCGGTGCATCGAGTCATTTGCCGTCGTGACGTGTTCATTTCGCACCTCCCTGCCGCTGGGCCAGCCGGGTCATCATCGTCTCCAGCTTCGCGAGCCGCCCCTTGAGCTCGGCGATCTTGGCGTCCTTCTCTTTGAGTTGGCTGTGGAGTTCCTTGACGGCCGCGGCGGCGTAGATGGTCAGCGGATACGAATCCACCTGGAGGATGTCCTCGCCGTCGGCCAGCTTCTCGCCGCTGCGTTTCACATACTCTGGAAAGACCTCGGCGAACTCCTGGGCAACCACATGCATGTACCGGCGGTCCTCGACGCCGGGATGAGACGTGCGGTACTCGTCGCTGTAGCGGAAGCTGACCAGGCGCACCTGGTCGAGCTTGTCGAGCGCGCCGCGAACGGTCTTGACGTCCGCCTTGATCCGAGCGTCCGAGTTGGCCAGCCAGTCGCCCGCGGTGTCCTTGGAGGCATTGCCTGACACCTCCAGGCGGTTCGCCGTAGGCGTGCGGCCGATGCCGACCTTGCCCGTACCGCCGGCGCTGATCTTGACGTCGCCGCCGTTGTCATTGAGATGAAGCGTGGCGACGACACCGTTGCTCCTCGCCATGATCTCGTTGTCGTCGATGCCGATGTTGGCACCTGTGGACGCGCCGAGCTGCAGGAACCCCCCTCCGCCGGGCGCCACGTCTATTCCGCCGGTCACGTGCAGGGGGACATCCGGCGCGTTCGTGCCGATCCCCACGCCGTTCGTCGCGCGGATCAGGAACTGATTGGGCTCGGTGGAGGTGAAGTCGGCGTTGGTCGAGTCGGCCCAGACGAACGCACCGTCGTGGTCGGCCTTTGCCCGGCGATCAGGTTGCAGACGTGCTCGCCGATCGGACCCAGCCCCGGTTCGATCCGCAGGACGCGAGCGTTGTTGGCGCGCAGCTCCAGGGGCTGATTGTCGGTCGTGCCGAGGAAGTTGGTGGCCGGGTTCGTGCCGGCGTTGCCCGTCAGCAGCCAGAGGCTTCCTATCGCCGGGGCGTTCAACGCGTAGAGCGCGTAGGGTGTGGCGGTGAGTTCCTGCCGCGGGCTGAGGGGGACGTTCCCGATCGGATCGATCACGTCGATCTGGAGCCAGCGCTTCTGGCCGGTGAACACGCTAGTGCCGAAATCCAGCATCACGGTGAACAGCCCGCTATTC
>CAYQYB010000446.1:0-1555 GCA_964421535.1 uncultured Verrucomicrobiota bacterium
CCTGCACGTTCGCCGTGGCCACGAAAAGGACCTTCGACAAATCAAAGGGCACGTCCAGATAATGGTCGCGGAAGCTGTTGTTCTGCTCGGGATCGAGCACTTCCAGCAACGCCGACGACGGGTCGCCCTGGAAAGACGCACCGAGCTTGTCGATCTCGTCAAGCATGATCACCGGATTCTTGGAGCCGCTGATCTTGATCGCCTCGATGACCTTGCCCGGCAGCGCCCCGATGTAGGTCCGCCGATGGCCCTTGATCTCGGCTTCGTCACGCATGCCGCCGAGCGAGAAACGGAAGAATTTGCGCCCGAGCGCCTCGGCGATGCTCCGCCCCAGCGACGTCTTGCCCACGCCGGGCGGGCCCACCAGACAGATGATCGACCCATCAACGGAGCCCTTCAGCTTCGCCACGCCAATGAATTCCAGGATGCGCTTCTTCACGTCTTCCAGGCCGTAGTGGTCGCGGTTGAGGACATCCCTGGCGCGCGGCACATCGAGCTTGTCTTCGGTGGTCACTTCCCAAGGCAGCTCGGTGAGCCAGTCCAAGTAGGTGCGCGTCACCGCGTATTCCGGCGACTGATTGCTGAGGATATTGAGCTTGTCAAGCTCTTCCTGGATCCGCTTCACCACCTCGGGGCTGACATGGGGCGTGATGGCCTCCAGCCGTTCGCGGTAGCGGTCCATCTCCTCTTCCTTGTCGTCCTTCTCCAGGCCGAGCTCCTGCTTGATGGCCTTGAGCTGCTCGCGGAGGAAGAATTCGCGCTGCTGCTTGGAGATCTTCTCCTCGATCTGGTGGGTGATTTTCTCCTTCAGCTCATTGAGATCGAGTTCCTTGCGCATGAGGAACAGCACTTTTTCCAGCCGCTCTTTTACGTTCAAGCATTCGAGGACATCCTGCATCTCGTCGCGGGTGGACGCCGTGATGGACACCGAGAAGTCCGCCAGGCGCCCGGGCTCGCTCCAGTCCGCGCGGCTCAACAGCATCTTCATCTCTTCGGAGAACAGCGGGTTGTGCCGGATCAGTTCGCGGATGGTGTTCATGATGGACAGACACAGCGCCTTCACATCCGCGGATTCTTCGAGGACGTCCTGCGGGTACACCACCTCGGCCTCGAGCATGCCGTCCTTGTTGTGCACGCTGAGCAGTTCGAAGCGGCGCTGGCCTTGGCAGAGCGCCTGCACATGGCCGTCGGGCATTTCTTCGAAGCGCAGGAGCCGCGCGGCGGTGCCGATGCGCGACAGGCGTTTGCGGCTGCCGCTGCCCTTGTTGTCGTCGTCAGCATGGGACAACACAAAGCCCACCACGCGCTCGCCCTTGTTGGCCGCGCGCAACGTATCGGCCTCCTTGCCATTTTCGAAGACCAGCGGGAACATCATGCCGGGAAAAATCGGCTTGTTGAGTTCGGTAAGCAGCAGCAGGCGCTGCGGCAGTTCCTTCGACATCAGCACCAGGCCATAGTCGCCCTTCGCCGGCTTGGCGTCCATGACCTCCGGAACAATGAATTTGTCTTGCTGTTCATCGGCCATCGTCATATCCTCCCCTTCTGGAAGTCCTCG
>CAYQYB010000447.1:0-1553 GCA_964421535.1 uncultured Verrucomicrobiota bacterium
GGAAAACCGTCCCGCTCGTTTCTTTCTATACCTTAAATAGTAGACGCGATTTCGAAATCGCGTCTACTAAGAGGAATTTACATAATTCATTGTATATTAACATGATACGACTATTTTCTCGTTGTTGATTCCCTCGACAGTTTGACAATCCGCCCGGTTTCTGGTTCCTTCCCGTCCCGCAGCCTAAATCGGCCCTCCTTCCTGGGGGCCGATGCGGAGGACCCAACATCCACGGCGTAAGCCGGGGACGGGGCGAACGGCGGTGGGCAACCATCGCGCGAGGCCACTTTCAAGGCCCAGCCCGACAGCTAACTTCGCCGGCAATTGGAAGGGCAATCCTCTGGCCCCCGCGTGAGCGAGGCTCCCATTGACCACCCGACAGCTGGATCGGAGGCGGTCATGACATTCATTCAACGCTCGAAGCTCTTTCTGTTCGGGAAGCCCCGGGACATCGAAGACCCGCGGCTGTTCCACAAGCTCTCCCTCATCCCGTTTCTCGCATGGGTCGGGTTGGGTGCCGACGGGCTCAGTTCGTCGGCATACGGCCCCGACGAAACGTTCCGCGCGCTGGGCGAGCACACGTATCTTGCCGTGTTTCTTGCCATCGCGGTGATGTTGACGGTGCTCATCATCTCGTATGCGTACAGCCGTATCATCGAACACTTCCCTTCGGGCGGCGGCGGATACGTCGTGGCGTCCAAGCTCCTCGGGCCGCGGTTCGGCCTCGTCTCGGGCGCCGCGCTTCTCGTCGACTACGTTCTGACCATCTCCGTGTCGATCGCGTCGGGCGGCGACCAGATCTTCTCGTTCCTTCCGCCGGCGTGGCAGGGCGCGAAGATCCATGTGGAAGTCGCCGCCATTCTCGTCCTGCTGGTGATGAACATCCGCGGCGTGAAGGAGTCCATCACCGTCCTCGTCCCCATCTTCCTTCTCTTCCTGGGCACGCATCTCGCGGCGCTGCTCGGCACGTTCTTCCTGCACGCGCGCGAGATGCCCGCGGTTGCGGCCGGCGTGGCATCCGATTTCCGGGGCGGGCTTTCCACGCTGGGACTCGGCGGCATGTTCCTGATCCTCGCGCAGGCCTATTCGCGCGGCGCGGGCACGTACACCGGCATCGAGGCCGTGTCGAACGGCCTCCAGACCATGCGCGAGCCCAAGGTGGCGACGGCGAAACGCACGATGCTGTACATGGCCGTCTCGCTGGCGGTCACAGCCGGCGGTATTCTCCTGTGCTACCTCCTTCTCGATGTCCGCCCGGAAGAGGGCAAAACGCTGAACGCGGTGATGCTGGAGCGCTTGCCGTTCGGCTCCTGGTTCGTCGTTCTCACCCTCGTCGCCGCGGCGGCGCTTCTTTTCGTGGCGGCGCAGGCGGGCTTCATCGACGGGCCGCGCGTGATGTCGAACATGGCGCTCGACTCCTGGCTGCCGCGCCGGTTCAGCTCGCTGTCGGAGCGGCTGACGATGCACTACGGCGTCGCGCTGATGGGCGTCGCCTCGATCGTCACGCTCCTCTACACGCGCGGCGCGATCGACGCGCTCGTCACGATGTACTC
>CAYQYB010000448.1:0-1541 GCA_964421535.1 uncultured Verrucomicrobiota bacterium
AGTTCACGCTGACCGGTAAGTTCAGCCTGGCCGACAAGAGCTACACCTTCAAGGCCACGGAAGCTTCGCTGGTTCAGGATTGGGACCAGTACTTCATCGAGACCTCCGTCATGGACGGTATCGAGAAGGTGCCTGTGACGCTGCAGGTCGTGGGTGACCGTTTGTTCGCGGTTGCCGGTGACGATGGCGAGATGCCCGTGGCGATCGAGCTCTTCCGCAATACGTGGGCGGGCGCGACGCCGGCGAACGGCTACTACACCTTGGCGCTGCCGTCTCTGGACGGCGTGGCTGGCAGCGGCTACCTGACGCTGACGGTCGGCAACAAGGGCGTGATCAAGGCCGCCGGCAAGCTGGCTGACGGCACGACGCGGTCCTTCGCTGCGACGCTGATCAACGCCGAGGGCCAGTTCCTGGCCGTTCTGAACACGGCTCCTGCCTCCTATAAGGGTGGGTTCCTGTTCGGCGTGGTCGAGTTCGTGTTCGATCAGGCTCAGAACAAGTACATCGTCCGCCTGTTCAAGGGCGACATCGCTCCTGCGGCGGCGGTGCTGTGGGTCAACAACAACCCGATGGCCACGGCCAACTACAACGATGCCAGCGACTACGAGCTGTACTTCACGGATTACGAAGACGGCATCAACCACGGCTTCGTCCGCGCGTTGGATGTGGCCGGCGGTATCTACACCGACACGGTGTCGTTGAAGAACTTCTACGTGGGCAACATCCCGGCTGTGGCCGAGCTGCTGTACACGTTCAAGAGCGGTTCCTGCAGCGGTTGCTCGCAAGAGCTGGCTGCTCAGGCCTCGGCGTGGAATCCCGGCGGGCTCATGATCTCCGGCTGGACGGCTCCGAAGGCGGATTCGCCTAAGAAGGCCGCCAAGGAAGACGTGTGGCCCAATCAGCCGAACTTCGACTTCTACACCTATGGAGACTCCAATGGCGATGGCGTCAACAACTCCACGGGTCTGAAGATCTCGTTCACCAAGGCGACGGGTCTCTTCCGCGGCACGTTCAACGTGTACTACGACTACATCTCGTCGGAGAACGAGAACACGGGCGCCGTGACGGTCAAGCACGTCACGAAGAAGATGACCTACCAGGGCGTCGCGCTGCCTGCGCGTGCGGATCTGACCGATGGGTATGATGCCCGCGGTTACTTCCTGCTGCCCGATAAGTCGTCCTATGCGGATGCTGCCGGCAAGGTTTGCGTGTACAGCTTCAACTGGTCGTACGACTTCTTCCTGTCGTTGTAGACCGTCACGCCGACCGCTAACTAACAGAGTCAAGCCGCGCGGCGAAACGGTTGAACGCCGCCGCGCGGACTGAGAAATCTGATCGGCCCCGGAGTCTGGAAACGGATTCCGGGGCTTATCTTTTATCTGAAAAGGTATGAGTGCCATGGCTTTTGAACTCTGCCTCTCGCCGGGAGGGCGCTTCTATCTGGCAGAGACGGATGCGCCGGCAATTCCGCAAGACGCGGCTGCCGCAGTCCGCTGGCGGCAGGCGTTTTCCCTTTCCGCTTCCGAAGGCTTTCTCGCGCT
>CAYQYB010000449.1:0-1516 GCA_964421535.1 uncultured Verrucomicrobiota bacterium
GTGCCGGCGGCGGCCGCGCAGGCCGACATCGAAGCCGCCGCGAAAGCGGATGCCGGCGTCGCGCCGCATCTCGCCGGCAAGACGGTCCGCAAGATCGTCTATGTCCCGGGCCGTCTGCTGAACATCGTGGTTGCATAGAAAGGGGTGCCATGAAACCTCGCATTCGCCTGTTGACCCTGACGGTTTGGACCACGACCATTCTTCTTGTCTCCGCAGGACTGCTGGTCGTGCTCGGGATCTTCAACGGCGCGTTGAACTGGGATCTGTTCGGGCCGAAGCTGGAGGCGATTCTCTACGGTGTTTTTGGATCCTGCATTGCGCTCGCGCTCATCGGGCTCGGGCTCACGCTGGTGCTGGGCACGCAGGAGATCGTCGGGTCATTCGGGGTCATCCGCCGGCACTTCGAGCCGGGGGCGGACGCCGCGCCGGAGGCGACGCGCGGAGTGTACGGCAAACTCATGCTGTACATCGTTCTCGCGTTTGCCGTGCTGGTCGTGGCGCTGGCCAGCCTGAACCACGTTGTCCAGGGGCAGCGCTCGAAGGTGTTCCGGAAACTGGCGGCGGAGCAGATGGACCATTTCGCCTCGAAGCTCGCCGCGCAGGTGGCCAAGCTGAAGGAGCCGCCGCGCGATCATGTGCCGTACGACATTTACGACCTGATCCACACGCTCGACAGCCTGTCGTTTGTGCAGAAGGCGACCCTCTACCTGCCGGACCCCGCGGACGACACCGCCTTGTGGGGCTACACGGCGTGGCGCGAGTATCGGAACGAAGACGGGTTTGCCCGGTTCTTCATCGCGAAGGATTTCGAGAAGGCGATGAAGGAGGCCCTGCGGGGCCGGAGCGGCGACCTGGACCGGCTCAATGGCCGGACGGGCTTCAACTGGTACCAGCTGATCAACGACGACAAAGGCCGGCCCCTCGGCGTTCTGCGGATCGACGGCAACCCGCGCGAGAGCTTCCGCGAGTACTTCCTCGGCTCGTGACGGAAGAGCGGTGCGCGCGCGCCGAAAAAAAGTCTGTCGTCCCGCGCCGGCCCCGTGTATGATTTGTGCATCACAAGGCGCGCCGGCGTTTTTTTAGATGAATGCCGGGCAATGACAGGAGGCGATGCATGAAGCTGAGGAACACTTGGATTGTCGTTCTGGTTGTGGCGTCCGTTGTCCTGGCGGGCATCAACACATTCTCCGAAAAGAACGCGTGGTGGTTCAGCGCCGGCCCGGCCTACCGCTCGGGCATGAACATCGAGTATTCGGGCAGTTCGTATGTCCAGGAGATGGCTCTTCATGGCGCCATGGGCTATTCCAGCGATCCGTCCTCCGTCGGCGATCCCAATGCCTACGCGGACCGGGCCTACGAGAACGGATACGTGGAGATCGACGAATTTACGCTGGGCGACGGTGGAACGTGGTACTGGGGATACATCGATCCAGCGCAGTTCAACAGCGGCGCCGGCACGCTGACGTTCAGCCAGCCGGGCGGGTCGCGCGTGGCGAGGAAGACGCTGTCCGACGCC
>CAYQYB010000450.1:0-1503 GCA_964421535.1 uncultured Verrucomicrobiota bacterium
CCTGGAATTCTCCAATGTTTGGAAAACTTACCTCACGCCGAGCTTCGACAGCTTGATCGGATAGCCCGGGTGGACCGTGCCTCCACCCATGCAGGCGGACTCGTAGAGCGAGGTCAGAATCTCGACGTTCTTCTTCCCCTCGGGCGCTTCGACAAGGCCGGGCTTGTTCTGCGTGATCGCCTCGATGACGTTCGCGAGGTACGGCAGGTGGCCGTGTCCGTACACGTTCGGGACTTCCTGGGAGTGAGCCTCGACCATCTCGGCATCCTCGGGGGTCTGGTCGATGAACTGCCAGTGCAGGATCTTGTTCACGGCGTGTCCGCCGATCATGACGCTCCCCTTTTCGCCGAGGAGGCTCAGCGAACCTTCCATGTCCTTCGGGCGAGTGGCCACCGTTGCTTCGAACGCGCCCAGCGCGCCGGACTTGAACTTCAGGATCGCGACGGCGGAATCTTCCACGTCAATATCCATCAGCCGCGTCGCCGTCTGGCAATGCATGGTGTCGATTGGCCCCATGAACCATTGGAGAAGATCGAGGTGGTGGCTGGCCTGCTGGGACATGACCCCGCCGTCCAGCGCCCACGTGCCGTGCCAGTCGTCCTGCTCGTAGTACTTCTGGTCGCGCGACCAGCGCACGCGGACTGTGCCCATGACCATCTTGCCGAAACGGCCCGCCTCCAGAGCTTTTCGGGCGGCTTGGACGGCGCGGTTGAACCGGTTCTGCTTCACGACGAACAGCCGGCAGTTGCCCTTCCTGCAGGCTTCGATCATCGCGTCGCAATCGGCAACCTTCAAGGCCATCGGCTTTTCGACGACGATGTGCTTGCCGTACTTCGCGATCGCGATCACGTGCTCCGCGTGATAGCCCGTCGGCGTGGCGACGTCCACCACGTCGATCTCCGGATGCTTGCGCATCATCTCGTTGAAATCGGTGTAGTGCGGGACCCTGTAATGCTCGCCCTTCGACGCCGCTTTCTCCGCGGCCACGTCGCAGACGGCCACGAGCTCCGAGGGAAGGCGTCCGGACGACAAGGCGGCCAGGTGATTGCCGGAAACGCGTCCGCAACCCACGACGGCGAATTTCAGTTTCTTCGGTTCAGTACTCACGTCATTCCTCACGTTCTATTCCGTTTCGACGTCGGCCAGCCGCCGGCGCATTCTCGCGAAATATCTCGAGTGATTCGCCGCGTACCACAACCCGATCCACACGGCGAGCAGCAGGACCAGCGAGGCGATCACATAGCCGACATGCTCGCCGCCGCCGGCCTTCACGGCCCCGCTCGCCACGAGCGTGAACGGAATCGCCTCGGGCAGTATTCCTATAGCGGTGCCGACTAAAAAGTCAACATGGCCGATCGGCGCTAGGCCCAGCAACAGATTCGTGATCAACCCGCTGATCGGCAGTTGGCGGACGATGATCACCGCCGGGATCGCGGGCAGGTCGAAGATTCTCTGCAGCCGGCCCAGTTTCGTCCAGTGATGCAGGACGTATTCCTTGCCGCC
>CAYQYB010000451.1:0-1503 GCA_964421535.1 uncultured Verrucomicrobiota bacterium
GCCCGGATGGACGTGAACATGGCGAGCATGAAGAACACGCTCATGCCCGCGGCGACGATCAGGAAAGTTCGCAGGTTCACGAAGAGGATGTGGCGCCAGGGATCGCGAATCGGGGAGCGGCGGTGCGCGGGGCGCTCGTCCGGCACCTCTTCGGGCGGAAGATCGGGCTGGGGTCTTTGAATCCGGAAGGGGAAGTCCTGGCTTCCTCCGCCGGCGGGCGGTTTGGGTCGTTCGTCTGAGGCGCTGTCTTTCATCTACATCCGTATCCTATCGTACACCGGAACGCCGATCAATGTACCGACAACCTCGACGATTCGACAACACATTATCTGCCCCTGTTGATCTTCAGCCGGATTGTTTACAAAGATTGCAAGAGGTGTACGTTTAACCTATAAAGCGATCTTTGCCGAGCCGCGGGTGCGGCTGGCCGTTTCCGGAGAATCCTGAGCATGTCGGTCCGGTCCATAGGGCGAGCGATTCTGTGGTTGATCCCCGCGATCCTGCTCGCGGGCAACCTGATGGTCGGCGCGCGCCTGTACTCGCAGGCCCCGGCGACGGGCGATCGCGACAACGCCTACGAAAAGATGGCTCTGTTCACGAAGGTGCTCGAGCAGGTGCGCGAGCACTACGTCGATCCCGGCAAGACCTCCTACCAGGACCTCGTCTACGGGGCGATGCGGGGGATGCTGCAATCGCTCGACTCCCACAGCCAGTTTCTCGATCCGGAAATGTACGAGGACATGAAGGACGACACGGCCGGCGAGTTCGGCGGGCTCGGCATCGTCATCAGCATCAAGGACGGCGTGCTCACCATCGTCGCGCCGATGGAGGATACCCCCGGGTTCAAGGCCGGCCTGCTTTCCGGCGACAAGATCATCGAGATCGACAACGTCTCCACCGACGGGCTCCTGCTCCCCGAAGCGGTCAAGAAGCTGCGCGGGCCGCCGGGCACGAAGGTGACGATCAAGATCCTCCGGCCCAAGACGCAGGAAGTGCGGGCCGTCGATGTCGTCCGCGCGAAGATCAACGTGCCCAGCGTAAAGGATGTGAAGATGCTGGACGACGGGATCGGCTACCTCCGCATCGTGCAGTTCAACGAGCCGACGGCCAACGCGCTCCAGGACGCCCTGGACAAGCTCTCCAGGGAAGGCCTCCAGGGCCTGATCATCGATCTTCGAAACAATCCGGGCGGCCTGCTGACTTCGGCCATCGAGGTCAGCGAGAAGTTCCTCAAGCGCGGCGACATGATCGTCTATACGCAGGGCCGCAACGAGAGGCCGCAGCAGACCTTCCGCGTGAAGGGGCGGTACCACTATCTCGAGTTCCCCATGGTCATCCTCGTGAACGGCGGCAGCGCGAGCGCCTCGGAGATCATGGCGGGCGCGCTCCAGGACCACCAGCGCGCGATCCTGGTCGGCGAGAAGACCTTCGGCAAGGGCTCCGTGCAGACCGTCCTGCCGCTCGACGACGGTTCGGCGATCCGGCTGACCACGGCGAAGTACT
>CAYQYB010000452.1:0-1500 GCA_964421535.1 uncultured Verrucomicrobiota bacterium
TTGAAGAGCTGCGTCCGGTAGATGACGATCGTAAACGTTGTCGTGGATTGGAACACTTTCTTGATGCCCGGCGGCGGCTCTCCCTTCCAGTCGGGGCCCACGACCATGTAATCGCCAGCCTCGTTGCCGGTGGCCCGGCTTCCGATGTAGCCGTAGTTGAACGTGTTCCAGTCGGTGAGCTGAAGGGAATAATAACGTTTCTTCTCGACAGCGGGAACGGAAAGCACGTAGGGTTCGGAACGCAGATCCAGGCACACGAAGGAGTAGGGCGTGTCGCTGTTGGGTGTGACGACGGCCGTGTCCTTGTACGTGAAGACGCGGGCCTCATTGAAGAGAGTATTGAACGGGGCCTTGTACTGGCTCGAGCTCTTGTCGATCCAGAACTCGTAATTCACCGCGTAGTTCATCACCAGCGGCAGACCGTAGATGAACCCCTCCTCGGCGATGGCCTTCACCTCGGCCATGGTCGGCTTGACGGCGTCCTTCTTCTGGGCCTTTGCGATCGTGTCATCCTTGGCGCAGCCGGACACCAGCGAAACAACGAGCAGGCAGCACAGGGCCGTCGTGAAGAGTTCCTTGTTCCATCGTTTCATCGGATTGCTCCTTCTTGCCTTCATCGGTTTGTTCCAGATCGAAATGCTTACGGCTCTCCCGGCGCAGAGATGATGCACTCCTTGTAATCCTCCCCGAACTCCTGGCAGGTCACGGTGTACAGGGCGTCCTTCCCGCAGCCGCTCGCGCCGATTTCGTACCGGGCCGCCGGCACCGGCACCATGACCATCTCCCTCGAAAAGACGCTTGCCGTCACCTGCGAACAGTTCAGGTCGGCCCTCGCCTGGACCATGGTCTGCGCAATGGCCGACGGTTCCTTCTGCTCGAGGAGTCTCGATTTCGCGGCGCACCCCGGCAGCACAAGCACGGCGACGAGCACGATGAACGTGCATGCCTTGCACATCGACAAACACCCTTTCACTCTCTTTTTGCGTCGTCTTCACAGCCCGCAGCTTCCGTGAGCCGTCGATGACCGAGGGCGGCGTAAACGCCGGGACCTGCGGACGCGGCCTGACGAAGACGCGGCGCCCGCCGCAGGCTCTCGGACGGAATCGTTCTACTGCTTCGACGCAGGCCTCGTGATGACGTGGAACGAGTCAATATTCTTTACCGCGTTCGCGGCCCAGAACTTGAACGCATCCACTGCGGATCCCCATTTGGAGAACCGCTGTTCGAATTCGGCCTGCCGCTGGTCGACGCCCATGGCGATGATCTCGTTGGTCACCGAGTCGAGGACCATGGCCTCCATGCCCGTCTCGCCGCTGCCGGCCCAGCCGCCCGTGGCGCCCTTCTTGACGAGGCTGATGCCGATTCCCACCGGGACGATCGAGGTGATGGCGCTCACGCCCGGATTGCTCGGCTGGATGTTCGTGATGGCAATGCGGACGCGCGCCGTGTCGGTGCCGGGCTCGGCCACGATGGGCCACTTGTCCTTGAAGGCCGCCACGA